>NZ_FMXV01000020.1:0-125155 GCF_900104425.1 Pseudomonas sp. NFACC13-1
ACCCTCCACTCGAGCTTATCCGGAGAAGCTACCGGAAATGGGGTATGCGAGCCACATTGAGTGTTACCTGGCAGATGGTAGCGGAATTATTAATCGAGCCGGTCTGCGGATATACGTGGGGAATCTGCTCAGGCATCAGAACATTGGAATGGAGATGATCAAGGACGGGGTATGGAATGTGATCTTCGGTCCGGTGATCCTAGGTCACGTCAATGCCAGGGACGCAAAGAACGGCTATGTTTCAATAAAAGTGTCACCTATGTGAATGCACTTTTTTGTAACCCATGTGGTTGTCCCGTACATACCACGCCCACGTGTATTTCGACGCCAGCACACTCGACCAGGCGCGGGCCCTGTGCGAAGAAGCGGCGCGGCTGTTCCCGCTGAAAATGGGCCGTGTCCATCAACGCCCGGTCGGCCCGCACCCGGACTGGAGCTGTCAGTTGGCGTTCGATCCGCAGTACATCGGCGTGGTCCTGCCGTGGCTGGCGCTGAATCGCAAGGGTCTGGTGATTTTCCTGCACCCGGAGACCGGCGATGACCTGACGGACCACACCGAGCATGCGATCTGGATGGGCGCGGTACGGCCGTTGAATCTTTCAGCGTTCAAGGCAAGCACCTGATTGCTTTGCATGGACCAGAGACATGGTTCTGTGACGAGGGGATTTATCCCCGCTGGACTGCGCAGCAGGCCCAAAGGAACAGAATGCACTCTCCAGATAGTGCAGGATGACGGGTTTCGGGGCCGCTTCGCGCCCCAGCGGGGATAAATCTCCTCGCCACAGGAGTGCTGCTCGACAGGTCATCATCTACGGCTCGTCGCCCATTTACCCTGCGAAAGCTTGCTGAAAGCTAGCGCGATTAGGATCACCTCACTTCCGGCAAAAGACCGGTCGGCCAAAAGCGAGTTTTCAAGGCTCGTTCGGCCCTTTTAACAACAACAATGGTGATTCTGATGTCCGCTGCTACCCGTCCCGCCGCACCCACTCCATCCGTCCCCCTCGTGCTTTGCATTTCGCGCTGACCTGTCCGGTTCGTCTTTCATAGCCGCGCTACGCCTGGAGTATTCCCCATGCTGACTTTCCTTGGCTTCGCCATGGTCATCACGTTCATGTTCCTGATCATGACCAAGCGCCTGTCCGCGCTGATCGCCCTGATCATCATCCCGATCCTGTTCGCCCTGTTCGGTGGCTTCGCGCCGAAGATCGGCCCGATGATGCTCGAAGGCATCACCAAGCTCGCCCCGACCGGGGTGATGCTGATGTTCGCGATTCTGTATTTTGCCCTGATGATCGACTCCGGCCTGTTCGACCCGGCCGTGCGCAAGATCCTCAAGCTGGTCAAGGGCGACCCGTTGAAAGTTTCGGTCGGTACCGCCGTTCTGGCGCTCGTCGTTTCCCTCGATGGTGACGGCGCGACCACTTACATGATCTGCGTGGCCGCGATGCTGCCGCTCTACAGCCGCATCGGCATGAGCCCGCGCATCATGGCCGGCCTGATCATCCTCGCCGGTGGCGTGATGAACATGACCCCGTGGGGCGGCCCGACGGCCCGGGCGGCCAGTGCGCTGCATGTGGACCCGTCCGACATCTTCGTGCCGATGATTCCGGCGATGCTGGCCGGTGTCGTGGCGATCCTGGCGATCGCCTACATGTACGGCAAACGCGAACGCGCACGCCTGGGTGAACTGCACCTGGCCGGCGACGAGATCGACCACAGCGAAATCAGCGTGTCCCAGTTCCCGGATGCCCGTCGTCCGAAGCTGATCTGGTTCAACGGCGCGCTGACCCTGGCCCTGATGTGCACCCTGATCGCCGGCCTGTTGCCGCTGCCGGTGCTGTTCATGGTGGCCTTCAGTATCGCGATGATCGTCAACTACCCGTGCCTGCAACAGCAGAAAGACCGCGTCGCGGCGCACGCCGGCAGTGTGTTGGCGGTGGTCGGGCTGATTTTCGCCGCGGGGATCTTCACCGGCATCCTGTCCGGTACCGGCATGGTCGACGCCATGTCCAAGAGCCTGCTGGCGGTGATCCCGGATTTCCTCGGCCCTTACCTGGCGGTCATCACTGCGCTGGTGAGCATGCCCTTCACTTTCTTCATGTCTAACGACGCATTTTATTACGGGGTGTTACCGGTTCTCGCCGAGGCCGCCAGCCATTACGGCATCACCGCCGTCGAAATGGCCCGTGCCTCCATCGTCGGCCAGCCCGTCCACCTGTTGAGCCCGCTGGTTCCGTCGACCTACCTGCTGGTAGCCTTGGCCGGGATCGAGTTCGGCGATCACCAGCGCTTTACCTTGAAGTGGGCAGTACTGGTTTGCCTATGCATAATGTTTGCCGCCTTGCTGATGGGGATTTTTCCGCTGTTCAGCACTCTATAAAAGCAACGCTCGCTGTGCCGTGCCTGTCTGACAAGAAGGCGCGGCTCGGCCTAACACTCGCTCAAAGGAACTCACATGGAATGGCTGACCAACCCGGAAATCTGGGTTGCCTTCTTTACCTTGACCGCCCTGGAAATCGTCCTGGGCATCGACAACATCATCATGATCTCGATCCTGGTCAGCCGCATGCCCAAGCACATGCAGGCGCGCACCCGGATCTTCGGCCTGGCGCTGGCCATGGTCACGCGGATCCTGTTGCTGCTGTCCATCACCTGGGTCATGCGCCTGACGGCGGATTTGTTCGAAGTGTTCGGCCAGGGCATCTCAGGTCGCGACCTGATCCTGTTCTTCGGTGGCCTGTTCCTGCTGTGGAAAAGCTCCCAGGAGATGTACCACGCGCTGGAAGGCGAAGATGAAAGCAACGACGAACCTTCGGGCAAGGGCGGCAACTTCATCTACACCATCATCCAGATCGCGATCATCGACATCGTGTTCTCCCTGGACTCGGTCATTACCGCGGTTGGCATGGTCTCCCATGTACCGGTGATGGTTGCCGCCATCGTCGTTGCCGTACTGGTGATGATGCTGGCTTCGGGCACCATCAGCTCGTTCATCGACAAGCACCCGTCGCTGAAGATGCTGGCGCTGTCGTTCCTGCTGGTGGTCGGTACCGTGCTGATCGCCGAGTCGTTCGACGTGCACGTGCCAAAAGGCTACGTCTACTTCGCCATGGCGTTCTCCCTGGCGGTGGAAGCGGTCAACATCAAGATGCGCACCGCGATCGCACGCAAGCGCAAGCAGCAGGATCCGGTGAAACTGCGCAAGGACGTACCGGGTCAGTAACGGCACAGGGGCAATGAATGAAGGGGCTCTTTGGAGCCCCTTTTTCATGCCCCAAGAAAGGCCGGTGCGCACAACCCTGTGGGAGCGAGCTTGCTCGCGATAGCGGTCTGTCAGCCAAAGAAGATGTTGAATGTCAGGGCCCCATCGCGAGCAAGCTCCCTCCCACAGGGGCTGCGGGGTGTTTTTTATGACAGTTTTGTTTCAAACGATTCTTTAGCTGTGCAATGCTGGCGCCCGAACCATTCGCCAACTACAGCTTAAGTACAAGAAAGAAGCATGTGGCATCGTCAATTTGTTCCTTTGGAACGCTAACAGGGGGCCTCTCATGCTGACCCTGCTGAATTTGCTCTCCGCCGTGGCCCTGCTGATCTGGGGCACGCATATCGTGCGTACCGGCATCTTGCGGGTCTACGGCTCGAACCTGCGCCATGTCATTGGCCAGAACATGTCCCGGCGCTGGCTGGCGTTTATCGCAGGGATCATGGTCACGGCCATGGTCCAGAGCAGCAACGCCACGGCCATGCTCGTCACCTCGTTCGTTGGCCAGGGCCTGATGGCGCTGACGCCGGCCCTGGCGACCATGCTGGGCGCCGATGTCGGCACCGCACTGATGGCACGGGTGCTGACCCTCGACCTGTCGTGGCTGTCGCCGCTGCTGATTTTCCTCGGGGTGATTTTTTTCCTCTCGCGCAAACAGACCCGCGTCGGGCAAATGGGCCGGGTCAGTATCGGCCTGGGCCTGATCATCCTGGCCCTGCAATTGATCGTCGAAGCCGCCGCGCCCATCACCCATGCCCAAGGCGTGAAAGTGATCTTCGCCTCGCTGACCGGCGACATCCTGCTCGATGCGCTGGTCGGCGCGCTGTTCGCGATGATTTCCTATTCCAGCCTGGCCGCCGTGCTGCTGACCGCGACGCTGGCCGGTGCCGCGGTGATCAGTCTGCCGGTGGCCATCGGCCTGGTGATCGGCGCCAACATCGGCAGCGGCGTATTGGCGTTCCTCAGCACCAGCATGCAGAACACCGCCGGACGCCAGGTGGCGCTGGGCAGCCTGATGTACAAGCTGATCGGGCTGTTGTTGATCATTCCGGTGCTCGATCCGCTGGTGGGCTGGCTCGACAGCCTGGATTTCAGCCCCCAGGAAACGGTGATCGGTTTTCATCTGCTCTACAACACCGTGCGATGCCTGGTGCTGCTGCCCAGCGTCGACCCGATGGCCAGGCTCTGTAGCTGGCTGCTGCCGGAACGGCCCGAGACCAACGGCACGGCCAAGCCCCGCCACCTGGACCCCACGGCCCTCGCCACCCCGAGCCTGGCGCTAGCCAACGCGGCCCGTGAAACCCTGCGCATTGGCGACCTGATCGAAAACATGCTCGAAGCCATGCTGGACGTGCTGCGCGGCCAGCAGACCGCGGTGACCCAGGACGTGCGACGCATGAGCGATGACGTCGAGGCGCTGTGCAGTGCAATCAAGTTGTACATGGCGCAAATGCCCCGTGAAGACCTCAGCGAACAGGACAGCCGCCGCTGGGCCGAGATCATCGAACTGGCGATCAACCTCAAGCTGGCCAGCGACCTGATCGAGCGCATGTTGCGCAAGGTCCAGCAGCAGAAGACCTCGCAGCGCCGTTCCTTTTCCGATGTGGGCCTGGAAGAGTTGGCGGGGCTGCACAGCCACCTGATCGCCAACCTGCGGCTGGGGTTGTCGGTATTCCTCAGCGCCGACCGGGAAAGCGCCCGCCAGTTGCTGCGTGAGAAACGTCGTTTTCGGGCGCAGGAACGGCGCATGGCCCATGCCCATGTCAGCCGCCTGCAACGCAAAGTCGTCCAAAGCCTGGAGACCAGTTCCCTGCACCTGGAGCTGATTGCCGACATGAGGCGCCTCAATTCGCTGTTTTGCGGCAGCGCCTATGTGGTGCTGGAGACGGCCGAGATCGGTGCGCTGGCGGCGGATGAAATTTCCGACATTACCCATTCGCCTTGAACAACTGGCGCATTGGTCAGTCAGTAACAATGGCTCGGGCCTGAAACCGTTCAGCGGCCCGCCTGCTCCCGTTGTCATGAATACTGCGTAGATTCGATAGGGGGAGCGAGCCAACTCCGGGCGCGATCCGCCGATGACGCCTGCCCGGCACCATGGACCTTCACCCAGCCGCCAGGAAGCCCCTATGCGTTGTCTGTTGCTCGCCTTTCTTTTGCTCGGCTCGCTGCCCGTGGTTGCCCTGGACCGGTTCCAGGTCGAAGGCTATACGCTGCCCAACGGCATGCAGCTGATGCTCAAGCCCGGCACCGAACGCGGGCATGTGGCGATCCGGCTGGTGGTCGGCGTGGGCCTGGACGACTTCAGTTGCGCCGACAAGGAACTGCCGCACCTGCTCGAACACCTGCTGTTCAGCGGCGTCGACGACAGTGGCGAAGGCGGTCTGGAAGAGCGCATGCAGGCCTTGGGTGGCGAATGGAATGCCTTCACCAGCAACGCCGACACCACGTTCGTCATCGAGGCGCCGGCGCGCAATCAACGCAAGGTGCTGGACCTGCTGCTGACGCTGTTGACCCGCACCCGTATCGACGAAAAAGCCCTGGAGGCGGCCAAGCGGGTGGTGGAGCGCGAGGACGGTGGTCACTACACCCACCTGCAACGCTGGCTCGATCACCAGGACCTGGGCCACAAGGCCAGCAACCAACTGGCGGTCGAGTTGGGCCTGCGCTGCGCGGAACGGGCCGAGGTCCAGCGCCATACCCTCGCCCGCCTCGAACAAGTGCGCAAGGCCTGGTATGCGCCGAACAACATGACGCTGATCGTGGTCGGGGATCTCGACCGACTGCTGCCCGCCTACCTGGAACGCGCCTTTGGCGAACTCGAGCCGGTGGAGCCCAGTGCCCACGAGGCGCTGCCGCAGATCCGCTACAAGGCGGTCACCAAGCGCAACCTGATCCGTGGCCTGGCCGGCGACAGTGCCAAGCTCCACTGGCTGTTCCCGGAACCGGTGCTGGACGAGCAGCATGACGAAACCTTCGACCTGCTCAAGGACTACCTGGATTGGGCACTTTATCGCCAACTGCGCCTGGCCCGCGGCCTGTCCTACGGGCCGTGGACCGAGCGCGAAGTGTTCGGCGGCGTCGGCTTCTTCAGCCTGAATGCCGACCTGTCCCGCGAAGACCTGCCCGAAGCCGAACAGGCGCTGGAAGAACTGCGCCAGACCTTGCTCAAGGATGGCCTCGACCCCGCCAGTTTCGTGCGCATCAAACGCGCGGCCATCGCCCATCAGTCCTGGGCGGTTCAAGGTAACAGCGCGCTGGCCGACTACTACTGGGGCGCCTTGGGCGACTACGAAGACGGTCGCTTCGCCAACCCGGCCGTGCGCCTGCAGGAGGTGAGCCTGGAACAGGCCAACGTGGCCCTGCGCGAACTGCTCAAGGATCCGGGTTACCTGCGCATCGAGAAGCCGTTGCTCAGTGACGATGAGCTCGTCTGGGGGCTGGGCGGCTTGCTGGGGTTGTTGCTGCTCGGATTGGTGGTGTGGCAGGTACGCCGACAACGTAAGAGCTGACGAGTGCAACGAGGCTGCGATCTTTCCGCTGGCATTTGAGGTGCAAGCGAAAGATCAGAAGATCGCAGCCTTCGGCAGCTCCTACAGGGTAGTGCGGCGTTTCGCTAAATTCCCTCACCACAAGAGTGCTCGTCACATCGATGTCCTGGCGATACTCTGTCAGGGATATTTCCCACGACTTACTGTGAAACTACCGAATGCAAAACCTGACGGTGTATATCCAGCGCATCCTTGAATTGATGAAGCGCTATCCAGGGGTCATTGCGCTCGGTGGTTTCATCTCCGGGGTCGGCAGTTTCATGCTGGTGGACCGCCAGCAGGGCCTGGCGACCTGGATCGCCATCATGATGCTGGTGAGCTGGCTCTGGCTGATGGTCGAGAACAGCATGACCCGGCTGTTCACGCGGATTTTCAAACGGGAGATCCCCCAGCCGCTGTTGCGCTACGCCACGCAGATGATCCACCAGGAAAGCCTGTTTTTCGTCCTGCCGTTTTTCTTCATCACCACCACCTGGAACAGCAGCCAACTGATTTTCACCGGCCTGCTGAGCATCGCGGCGCTGATTTCGATCACCGATCCGCTGTACTACAAATGGCTTGCACCGCGGCGCTGGGCGTTCCTGGCGTTGCACACGCTGACGCTGTTCGCCGCCCTGCTCACCGCGTTGCCGGTCATCCTGCACCTGACCACCGACCAGAGCTTCAAGCTGGCCCTGGGCATTGCCATGCTGCTGTCGTTTCCCAGCCTGGCCTCGATCTTCCCGATCCGCACCGTACGCAACGCCCTGGCCATCCTGTGTATCACCGTCGGGATTGGCGCCGCCGGCTGGGTGCTGCGCTCCTGGGTGCCGCCAGCGACATTGTGGATGACCGAGGTGGCGATCAGCACCCAACTGGAAGACCGCACCCCCGGTGCCAGCCTCAAGGAAGTCAGCGCCGCCCAGATCCGCGGCAACGGCCTGTACGCCTACACCGCGATCAATGCGCCACGTGGGCTCGACGAGCGGATCTATCACGTCTGGCAGTTCAACGGTAAGGAAGTGGATCGCATCGCCCTGGACATCCATGGCGGGCGCAAGGAAGGCTATCGCGCCTGGACACACAAACAGAATTTCCCGGACGACCCGACCGGCAAATGGCAGGTGCGGGTGCTGACGGAAAATGGCCAGATGATCGGTGTGCTGCGTTTCAACGTGAGCGCCGCTGCACCCGAAGCAAAATGATGACGATTGTGCTATCAGGTAGCGCTGTTCAAGCCGAACGAGCATGGAGCTTATGACCCCCAGCCCCCACATGGGCAGTGCCCGACTCGACACGTCCGGCTCGCCGGCGCAGCTGTGGATCAGCGGCGACTGGACGCTGGCCCATTACCCCCAGCTCAAGCGCCTGGGTGAATCGCTGCGCGGCCAGTACGACGAAAACACCCGGATCGACCTCAACGGCCTCGGTGCCCTCGACACCGCCGGGGCCTCGTTACTGGTGGAACTGCTGGGCTCCGAACGGCTGGGCAAGACCACCGAACACCCGGACTGCAGTTTGCCGGCAGCCGAGCGCGCGTTGTTGCAGACGGTGTACTGCTCGCTGACGGATTTCTGCGTACCGGACAAAGAACCGAAAGTCAGCGTCGTGACCCAGTTGCTGACGCGCATCGGTCGCGCCGTGGAGAAGGTCTGGCAGGACACCCTGCAATTGCTCGGTTTTGTCGGCCTGATCCTGGAAACCCTGGCCCGCGGGCTGTTTCACCCGCGGCGCTGGCGCATTACGCCAATGGTCGTGCACATCGAGCAGACCGGCCTGGACGCGGCACCCATCGTGGCCTTGCTGACGTTCCTGGTGGGCGCAGTGGTGGCCTTTCTCGGGGCGACGGTGCTGGCGGATTTCGGCGCCAGTATCTTTACCGTGGACCTGGTGGCGTTCTCGTTCCTGCGGGAATTCGGCGTGTTGCTGACGGCGATTCTCATGGCGGGCCGCACCGCCAGCGCGTTCACCGCGCAGATCGGCTCGATGAAGGCCAACGAAGAAATCGACGCGATCCGCACCCTTGGCCTCGACCCCGTCGAGCTGCTGGTGTTGCCGCGGGTGCTGGCCCTGCTGGTGGCGCTGCCCATACTGACGTTCGTGGCCATGCTCTCGGGCATCATTGGCGGCGGTGTCGTGTGTGCGCTGTCGCTGGGCATCTCCCCGGCCATGTTCCTGTCACTGCTGCAATCGGACATCGGTGTGCAGCACTTCGTGGTGGGGATGGTCAAGGCGCCGATCTTCGCCTTCCTGATCGCTGCCGTGGGCTGCCTGGAAGGCTTCAAGGTCAGCGGCAGCGCCGAATCGGTCGGGGCCCACACCACCTCCAGCGTGGTGCAGTCGATTTTCGTGGTGATTGTGCTGGATGCCGTGGCCGCGCTGTTTTTCATGGAGATGCAATGGTGAGTCCGGCTTCCCGACCGCCCGCCGAGGCAGTGATCCAGGTGCGTGGCCTGTGCAATCGCTTTGGCCGCCAGAGCGTGCATGAAAACCTCGACCTGGACGTCTACAAGGGCGAGATCCTCGCCGTGGTGGGTGGCTCCGGCAGTGGCAAGTCGGTGCTGCTGCGCAGCATCGTCGGCTTGAACCAGCCCAGCGAGGGTTCGGTGCGGGTGTTCGGCCAGGACTTGCCGAGCCTGTCCCAGGAGCAGCGTTCGCGGGTGGAACGGCGCTTTGGCGTGCTGTTCCAGAAAGGCGCGCTGTTTTCGTCCCTGACCGTGACAGAAAACGTCGCCCTGCCCCTGATCGAGCACGCCGGCCTCAGTCGGGCCGATGCCGAACACCTGGCGGCGGTGAAACTCGCCCTGGCCGGGCTGCCGCTCTCGGCCGCGGACAAGTACCCCGCCTCGCTGTCCGGCGGCATGATCAAGCGCGCCGCCCTCGCCCGTGCGCTGGCCCTGGACCCGGACATCCTGTTTCTCGACGAACCCACCGCCGGCCTCGATCCCATTGGCGCGGCGGCGTTCGACCAGTTGATCCTGACGCTGCGCGACGCCCTGGGCCTGAGCGTATTCCTGGTCACCCATGACCTGGACACCCTCTACACCATCACCGACCGGGTGGCGGTGCTGGCGCAGAAAAAAGTGCTGGTGGCCGATGTCATCGACAAGGTGTCGGAAACCGACGACGCCTGGATTCATGAATACTTTCATGGCCCTCGCGGCCGCGCGGCTTTATCCGCCGCTACACAGTCCAACGAGGTTTGACATGGAAACCCGAGCCCATCATGTGCTGATCGGCCTGTTCACCGTCATTGTGGTGGTCAGCGCCCTGCTGTTCGGCCTCTGGCTGGCCAAGTCCAGCGTGGACAGCGAGTTCAAGGATTACGAAGTGGTGTTCAACGAGGCCGTCAGCGGCTTGTCCAGGGGCAGCTCGGTGGAGTACAGCGGCATCAAGGTCGGCGACGTGGTGAACCTGCGCCTGGACCCGAACGACCCGCGCCGGGTGCTGGCGCGGGTGCGCTTGAGCGGTGAGACCCCGATCAAGCAAGACACCCAGGCCAAGCTGGCGCTGACCGGCATCACCGGCACCTCAATCATCCAGCTCAGCGGCGGCACGCCCCAGAGCCCGCCATTGACCGGGCACGACGGCGAACCGCCGGTGATCATCGCCGCGCCCTCGCCGATCGCCCGCCTGTTGAACAACAGCGATGACTTGATGACCAGCATCAACCTGCTGCTGCACAACGCCAATGAGGTGTTTTCCTCGGACAACGTCCAGCGCCTGAGCAATACCCTCGATCATCTGGAGCAAACCACCGGGGTCATCGCCGATCAGCGTGGCGATATTCGCCAGGCCATGCAGCAATTGGCCTCCGTCGGCAAACAGGCCAGCGCCACACTGGAGCAGACCACGGCGTTGATGCGCAATGCCAATGGGCTGCTCAACGACCAGGGCAAACAGGCCTTCGGCAGTGCCGGCCAGGCCATGGATTCTCTGGCCCGCAGCACGGCGACCCTCGACAAACTGCTGAACGACAACCGCGATTCGCTGAACAACGGCATGCAGGGCCTCAATGCCCTGGCACCAGCCGTGCGCGAGCTGCGGGAAACCCTGAGTGCCCTGCGCGGTATATCCCGACGCCTGGATGCCAACCCCAGCGGCTATTTGCTGGGTAATGACAAGGACAAGGAATTCACGCCATGAAACCGTTCCATCGATTCGTCTGTCCGGGCCTGGTGCTGGCGGGGTTTATCCTGTTGGCCGGTTGTTCGATCCTGCCCAAGGCCGAGCCTTCGGACATCTATCGCTTGCCCGCCGCCCAGGCAGCGGCCTCCGCCGGCACGCCGGTGAGCTGGTCGTTGCGCCTGGCCAGCCCGCAGGCCAGCGAAGTGCTCAACAGCCCGAAAATCGCGGTCATTCCCCAAGGCAACCTGTTCAGCAGCTACGCCGCCTCGCGCTGGAGCGACCCCGCCCCGGTATTGGTGCGCAACCGCCTGCTCGACGGCTTTGCCCAGGACGGGCGGGTCCGGCTGTTGAGTGTCGCTGACAGCAACCTGCAAGCCGACCTGGAGCTGGGCGGGCAATTGCAGGCGTTCCAGACCGAGTACCAGGGCAGCGCCGCCAGCGTGGTGGTTCGCCTGGACGCGTTGCTGGTGCGAGGGTTCGACCAGCGCATCCTGGCCAGCCGCCGTTTCGAAGTGCGCCAGCCATTGAACGACGTGAAGGTGCCAGCGGTGGTGGACGGGTTTGGCCGGGCCAGCGACCGGCTGACCGTAGAGGTGGTGAACTGGACGTTGGAGCAGGGCCAGCGTTTCGCAACGCCGGCCCCCTGAAGGCCTCAGCCAAAGAACCAGTAGCAGACCCCGATCGCCGACAGGACGCCCGCCAGTTCGGCCAACAGCGCGCAACCCACGGCGTGGCGCGCCCGCTGGATGCCCACGGCGCCGAAGTACACCGCCAGCACGTAGAACGTGGTCTCGGTGCTGCCCTGGATAGTCGCCGCCACCAGGGCCGGGAAGCTGTCCACGCCGGAGGTCTTCATGGTCTCGATCAGCATTGCCCGGGCGGCGCTGCCGGAGAACGGCTTGACCATGGCGGTCGGCAAGGCATCGACGAACCGCGTATCCCAGCCGGCCCATTGCACCAGGTGCCGGATGCCGTCCAGGCCGAAATCCAGCGCCCCCGACGCCCGCAGCACGCCGACGGCGCAGAGCATCGCCACCAGATACGGCAGCAGGTTCTTGGCAACGTCGAACCCTTCTTTCGCGCCCTCGACGAAGGCCTCGTACACCTTGACCTTGCGCAGCGCGCCCACCACCAGGAACAGGATGATCAGGCCAAACAGGGTCAGGTTGCCGAGGATCGATGACAACCCCGCCAGGGCCGTGGCCGAGAGCGTCGCCAGCAGCGCCATGAAGCCGCCCAGCGCCAGCGCCCCCGGGATCAGGTAGGCCAGCACCACCGGGTCCCAGAGGCGCAGGCGCTGCATGAATGCCACGGACAACAACCCCATCAGGGTCGAGCCGCTGGTGGCGATCAGGATTGGCAGGAACACCAGGGTCGGGTCCGGCGCGCCTTGCTGGGCGCGGTACATGAAGATGGTCACCGGCAGCAGCGTCAGCGACGAGGCGTTGAGCACCAGGAACAGAATCTGCGCATTGCTGGCGATGGTCGGGCTGGGGTTGAGGTCTTGCAGGGCACGCATGGCCTTGAGGCCGATGGGGGTGGCCGCGTTGTCCAGCCCCAGGCCGTTGGCGGCGAAGTTGAGGGTGATCAGGCCGATGGCCGGATGGCCGGCCGGCACTTCCGGCATCAAGCGCAAAAACAGTGGGCCGAGGGCCTTGGCCAGCCAGTCGACGATGCCGGCCTTTTCGGCGATGCGCAGGAAGCCCAGCCAGAGGGTCAGGGTGCCGAACAGCAGGACCATGACCTCCACCGACAGCTTGGCCATGGCGAAAATGCTTTCCACCATGGCCGCGAAGATCCCGGCGTTGCCACCGATCAGCCACTGCGCCAGCGCCGACACGGCTGCCACGATAAAGAAGCCAAGCCACAGGCCATTGAGCATCGGTCAAATCCCCCGGAAGATGCGGCGAATGATAGCGGGGCTGGCAGAAACGACAAACCCCGGATTTCTCCGGGGTTCGCTTGGCGCTGCGCAGGGACTACCAAAAGTCCTATGGCAGAAAATCCTGTGGGAGCCAGGGTTGTTCAGAATCTCTGCGCCTGACAAAAATTCCTGTGGGAGCGAGCTTGCTCGCGATTGCGTCGGATCAGTCAGCATGGATGTTGGCTGACACTCCGCAATCGCGAGCAAGCTCGGCTCCCACAATGGCCGGGGTTGTTCAGGCACTTGGCTGCTGGCCCAAACTCCCACAATGGATCTCAATGGCTGGAAGGTTCTCCCGCCGGCAGCGGCTCCTTGCTGCGCCAGTGCGGCAAGGAGTTCCAGTAGCGCTGGCCCTTGGCATCGTCGTACATGCCTTCCCAACGGGCGATGACCAGCACGGCCAGGGCGTTGCCGATGACGTTCAGCGCGGTACGGGCCATGTCCATGATGCGGTCGACACCGGCGATGAAGGCCAGGCCTTCCAGGGGAATGCCCACGCTGCCCAGGGTGGCCAGCAACACCACGAACGACACGCCCGGTACGCCGGCGATGCCTTTGGAGGTGACCATCAGGGTCAGCACCAGCAGCAATTGTTGGCTGATGGACAGGTCGATACCGTACAACTGGGCGATGAAAATCGCCGCGATGCTCTGGTACAGGGTCGAGCCGTCGAGGTTGAACGAATAACCGGTGGGCACCACGAAGCTGCAGATGGCTTTCGGAGCGCCGTAGGCTTCCATCTTCTCGATCACCCGCGGCAGTACGGTTTCGGAGCTGGCGGTGGAGTAGGCCAGCACCAGCTCATCCTTGAAGATGCGCATCAGCTTGAGCACCGAGAAGCCGAACAGACGGGCGATCAGGCCCAGCACCACGAAGGCGAAGAAGGCGATGGCGACGTAAACCAGGATAACCAGTTTCGCCAGCGGCAGCAGGGATGCGAAGCCGAAGTTGGCGACTGTCACCGCGATCAGGGCGAACACACCGATTGGCGCATATTGCATGATCATGTGGGTGACCTTGAACATGCTTTCCGACACGCCCTGGAACATCTTCACCAGCGGTTCGCGCAGGTCCGATTGCAGGCTGGACAGGCCCAGGCCGAATAGTACGGAGAAGAAGATGATCGGCAGCATCTCGCCACGGGCGACCGCTGCGAAGATGTTCGACGGGATCAGGTTGAGAATGGTCTCGATGAACGCATGCTCATGCTGGACTTCAGCGGCGGTGGCCTGGTACTTGGAAATATCCACCGTGCCCAGGGTGCTCATGTCGATGCCGCTGCCCGGCTGGAAGAAATTGGCCAGCAGCAGGCCGACGACGATGGCGATGGTGGTGACGATTTCAAAATAGAGAATGGTCTTGAGGCCGATACGCCCGAGTTTCTTCGCGTCACCGACCCCGGCAATACCGACGATCAGCGAGGAAATCACGATCGGGATCACGATCATCTTGATCAGACGGATAAAGATGTCGCCCGCCGGTTGCAGCACATTGCTGATCCACCAGGCCTTTTCGGCACTGAAATGGTTGAGCAGCGCGCCCAATGCAATCCCGAGCACCAGACCGATGAGGATCTGCCAGGCGAGGCTTAGTCGTGCCTTCTTCATATCGTTACCCTTACTTCAGTTGGACTCGGGCAGTGGCGCGAACGGCTCGTCGCTGACGAAAAGACATTTGCGCCACCGCCCCCGTATAAGGTCACCCCGAGCGCATGAGCGGCTTACTGGCAGGCGAAAAAAGGCGCAACTATTGCGATGCCAGGGGGGCTCGTCTAATGCCGTAAACGCCTACCCTATGCCGAATCGGCATGAGAATTTCCAAACGAAACCCGCATTACGAGCGGTTCGAATGCGACATTCTTGCTGGCATAAGTGCCGTGAACCGGCCATTTCAGCGTAGCCGGGCTTTTTCTTCCAGGCGTGAGGAGTCGATGAAACGGCAACGGATCGAGACGCGACCCAGGAGTGAAATCGTCTCGGTATTCTCCGATATACGGTCAGGGAAAGGGCAATAAATTGGCCGAAGGAGACAAAATGCCGCATCGCGGCCTGCTTGCGACGCCAGCATCGAGCAACCGCTCTGGGCATGCATGGTGTGAGACGAAGCTCTACGCAAGTTCGCCAAGCCGTGAGGGCTTTGCGAACTTGCGTCGCAGCTTTTACCTGACCCGGCCCTTTCGCAGGCACCCCTTGTGCCCGTAGGTCACTCCGACGCCCATCCGCCAGAACGTCCCAGCCCCTTGGTCATGCACGGGCCCTCCTCGGGCTGTGCAACAGGGAAAAGCAAGGCTGCTTTTCCCATTTTCAAAATCAGTACCAGTTCGGGTCTTTCTTGAGTTGTTCCATTAACAGTTTTTGCATACCTTCATCGGGATCACCGAGAAAACGGTAGTCGGCATGACGGGTCGGCGACTTGTCAGCCGGCAGTCCGGCGGGGACTTCCACCAACATGGCGTAGGCCTCGTCCTTGTCGAAACTGAAGGCGACGATCAGCCGCTTGCTGCGACACGTGGCCTGGGTTTCGCACAGCGGCCCCACCAGGTACTTGTCGCCGTCCTCCTCGACAGCATTCATCTGTTCCGAATCGCCTGACAGGTTCATCACCCATTCGGGCAGGCGTTCTTCTTTTTTGACGACATGCTGCCAAGTCTCGCGGTATTGCGGGTCCGCCTCCAGCAACTGGTTGGCGCGCATTTGTCCGTCATTGGCAGCCATTGCCACGGCACTGCCGCCCAGCAACAGGGCGGCGGCCAGTCCTTTGAATGAAACGCTCATGGTCAGCCTCGGCCACGACGGCCAAAGAAGAAGGAAGCGATGAACATCACCAGGAACACGACAAAGAGAATCTTGGCGATACCCGTGGCGGTGCCTGCGATACCACCGAAGCCCAGTACGGCGGCGATGATGGCAATGATCAGGAAAGTAATTGCCCAGCTCAACATGGTGATTCTCCTTACGCTTTTCTATTTAGTGAGGGTCTCGCGGTGATGGTTCCGGCACAGTGGACGACCGGTACATCGAGTTAAAACACCCAACGCTCTTCACGCGGCATATCGGTCACTGGCTGAGCCTGATCGACATCCATCATGCGCATGGAAGCGGAGGCTTCTGCGACGCTGACGGCGGTGAAATGGGTTTGTGGGGCACGGTAAATGGACACCTGTGGCGCTTCTGGCTGTTGACGTTCATGCCAGAGCAACCATTGCTGGCCAATCACGAGCGTGACCAGTAAGGCCAGTGCAGCCCATAAGCCCTGCTGGACGTTCAAGGAAGAGAGTCGAAACTGCACGGCACATTGACGATTCATCCTGAAATTCCTCCCCACCCGGGTGTGGTGATCTGGTTGAGGCGCTCTCACGCCACGTTGACCAAAGCATTGCAGTCGGCGTGCCAGGATTTTTTAAGAGTTAAATCCCTTTAAAATCAATTAGTTAATAAATGATTGAGAGACATGGGGAACGCATCCTGCACGATGGCCCACGCGCACGTCGTGCGTATTGCACGAATGGGAAGGAAAAGGCGTAAGGTTGTTTTGGAATTTCCTGTCAGACGCAGCCGTCGGAATCAGCGATGCGAACCGTCCGACCCTTACGAACAAGAAAAAAAGGAACTCAAATCAGTCTTTTAGGAGTCACACGTCCACAGAGGCAGCTTCGATGGGTAATATCCCCTCAGAATCGACCATGCAACTTGCCCGATTTTTCTGACACTAACCCACATCATTCATTAAAGGAGCGTAGGAAAAATGGAATCTGCCACTGAGCACCAAGGCCGCATTCTGCTGGTAGACGATGAGTCCGCCATCCTGCGTACGTTCCGTTACTGCCTGGAAGACGAAGGGTATACCGTCGCCACCGCTAACAGCGCCGCCCAGGCCGACACACTGCTGCAACGCCAGGTGTTTGACCTGTGTTTTCTCGACCTGCGCCTGGGGGAGGACAACGGCCTGGATGTCCTGGCACAAATGCGCATCCAGGCGCCCTGGATGCGGGTCGTCATCGTCACCGCCCACTCGGCCGTCGACACCGCAGTCGATGCGATCCAGGCCGGGGCCGCCGACTACCTGGTCAAGCCTTGCAGCCCGGATCAACTGCGACTGGCCACCGCCAAGCAATTGGAAGTGCGCCAGCTGTCGGCAAGGCTCGAAGCCCTGGAAGGGGAAGTACGCAAACCCAAGGACGGTCTCGATTCCCATAGCCCGGCGATGAAGGTCGTCCTGGAGACCGCCCGCCAGGTCGCCAGCACCGACGCCAATATCCTGATCCTCGGCGAATCCGGTACCGGTAAAGGTGAGTTGGCCCGGGCGATCCATGGCTGGAGCAAACGCGCGAAGAAGTCCTGCGTCACCATCAATTGCCCGTCGCTGACCGCCGAATTGATGGAAAGCGAATTGTTCGGCCACAGCCGTGGGGCCTTCACCGGCGCCAGCGAAAGTACCCTGGGACGGGTCAACCAGGCCGACGGCGGTACGCTGTTTCTCGACGAGATCGGCGATTTTCCCCTGACGTTGCAGCCCAAGTTATTGCGCTTCATCCAGGACAAGGAATATGAGCGGGTAGGGGACCCGGTCACTCGCCGCGCCGACGTGCGGATTCTCGCCGCCACCAACCTCAACCTCGAGGACATGGTGCGCGACGGGCGCTTTCGCGAAGACCTGCTGTATCGCCTGAACGTCATCACCCTGCATCTGCCACCGTTGCGTGAGCGCGCCGAAGACATCCTGACCCTGGCCGACCGCTTCCTGGCCCGTTTCGTCAAGGAATACGCACGCCCGGCCCGGGGCTTCAGCGACGAGGCTCGCGAAGCGCTGCTAGGCTACCGATGGCCCGGCAACATTCGCGAACTGCGCAACGTGGTCGAGCGCGCCAGCATCATCTGCCCGCAGGAAAAAGTCGAAATCAGTCACCTGGGCATGGCCGAGCAGCCAGTCAACAATGCCCCGCGCATCGGTGCCGCACTGAGCCTCGACGAGTTGGAAAAGGCCCACATCGGGGCAGTACTGGCCACGGCTGACACGCTCGATCAGGCGGCCAAGACCTTGGGTATCGATGCCTCCACGCTGTATCGCAAACGCAAGCAGTACAACCTGTGAGCGACACCTTATGAAACTTGCGATGAAGCTGCGTACACGGCTGTTTCTCAGTATTTCGGCCCTGATCACCGTGGCATTGCTGGGATTGGTGCTTGGCTTGGTCAGCGTCATGCAAATGGCCAATACCCAGGAACAATCGGTACGCGACAACTTCATCCTGTTGGACCTGGGTCTCAAGCTGCGCCAGACCCTCGGCGATCAGTTGATCATCATGCTCGACGACAACCCCGACCTGGCCGCTCTGGAGGCGTCCGAGCGGCAATACCTGGCGTTGATCGACCAAGGGATCGCCCACGAAAGAAAGCTGGACAACACGGCCACCAGCTTCAGCAGGGCCAAGGCCGACTACGTTGAGTTTCTCGAGGCCTTCACCGCGTCTCGCCAGCAACCGAGACAGCTCACGGGCATCAAGGACCTCACCGAAAAATTCAACGTGCTGCGCAATGGACTGATCGAAGGTTATCGCCAGGCCCTGACCAAGATCGGTGAAACCCAGGACCGCGCGCGCGAACGCGCCTTGTGGATTTCCGGGCTGCTGGGGCTGGTGGGGTTTGCGGTCCTGGTCATCGGTTTTATCACGGCCCATGGCCTTGCCCGGCGTTTCGGCGCACCGATCGAGGCGCTGGCCGCAGCGGCGGATGACATCGGCCAGGGCAATTTCGAGGTCACGCTGCCCGTTTCTTCCGCCGCCGAGTTGAATTTGCTGACCCGTCGTTTCGGGGTCATGGCCCAGGCACTGCGCGAACATCAGGCCACCAATGTCGATGAACTGCTCGCCGGCCAGCAGCGTTTGCAAGCGGTGCTCGACAGTATCGACGACGGCTTGCTGATGATCGATCGCCAAGGCCAGCTGGAGCACCTCAACCCGGTGGCCCAGCGTCAATTGGGCTGGGATGAGGCGCGCCTGGGCCAAGGGCTCGGCGAGGCGCTGGGACGCCTGGAGCTGGATGAAGAATTGCACCTGGTGCTGCGCGGCGGAACCCTGGAGCGAGCGCCGGAAGACCTGACCATCGAGGTCGATGGCGAGTCGCGGGTGCTGACCTACAGCCTCACGCCGGTCAGCCACACCCAGGGCCACATCCTCGGCGCGGTCATGGTGCTGCATGACGTCACCGAACAGCGCGCCTTCGAACGGGTGCGCAGCGAGTTCGTCCTGCGTGCCTCCCATGAGCTGCGCACGCCAGTGACGGGCATGCACATGGCCTTCGGCCTGCTGCAGGAGCGCCTGCACTTCCCGCCGGAGTCCCGCGAGGCCGACCTGCTCAACACCGTCACGGAAGAAATGCAGCGGCTGATGCAACTGATCAACGACCTGCTGAATTTCTCTCGCTACCAGAACGGCCTGCAAAAGCTGACCCTGGCGCCTTGTTCCATCGACGACCTGTTGGAAGAGGCCCGGCTGCGGTTCGCCGAGCAGGCCCAAGCCAAGGGTATCGAGCTGCTGGTGGCGATCCAGGGCCCATTGCCGCGGCTGCATGCCGACGCTGCGCAACTGGACCGGGTGCTCGATAACCTGATCGACAACGCCATGCGCCACACCGGCGAAGACGGCCAGATACGCCTGCAGGCCCGACGCCACGGCGAGCGGGTGATCATCAGTGTCGAAGACAACGGTGAAGGCATTGCCTACGGCCAACAGGGAAGGATCTTCGAGCCTTTCGTCCAGGTCGGACGCAAGAAGGGTGGCGCCGGCCTCGGTCTGGCCCTGTGCAAGGAGATCGTCCAGCTCCACGGTGGACGCATGGGCGTTTATTCAAGGCCGGGGCAGGGCACGCAGTTCTACATGGCGCTGACGGTCTGAGCGCAAGGCCTGGGGAACCTAGGCTTCATCATCAAGGCGACGCCCACGCAGGCGTCGGCCACGGGTAATCAATTCGATGAGCTGGACCGCGCTGAGGGCATGGGCGAACAGCCAGCCCTGGCCGAACCTCACCCCTTCGCTGCTCAAATAAGAGGCCTGGGCTTCATGCTCGATGCCTTCGGCGATCACCTTGAGCCGCAGCGCGTGAGCCATGCGGATGATGTGCGGGGCCACGCCGCTGCTGGCGGCATCGTGACCCAAGGCGTCGATGAAGGCCTTGTCGATCTTCAGGCAGTCCACCGGCAGGGTTTGCAGGTAGGCCAGGCTGCAATAACCGGTGCCAAAATCGTCGATCAGCACCTGATGCCCAACGTCGCGCAGTGATTGCAGGTTATCCCGGGCAACCAACACATCGATCAGCCCGCGCTCGGTCACTTCGAAGGCAATCTGGTGCGCCGAGACCCGATGCAACGCCAGCAGGCGAGCTATCACTTCGCCAATACGCGGCACCATCACATCGCAGGCCGCCAGGTTCACCGAGATATACAGCTGCGGATTGGCCCGCAGCAACTGGCCCAATTGATCGAACAGCCGCTGCAGCACGAAATCGGTGATCTGGCGGATCTGCCCGGTGTTTTCGGCCATCGGGATAAACAAGTCCGGGCTGGTCAGGGTACCGTCCGGTCGTCGCCAGCGCAGCAAGGCTTCGGCACCGACGCAGTTGCGGCTGTCCAGGTCGAAAATCGGCTGGTACAGCACCTGCAATTCACCGCGCCGGATGGCCCCGTGCAGTTCGGCGTCCATGGACTGGCGATGGCGCGCCAGCAGAAACACCTGGAAACCAATCCCCAGGCCCAGCACCAGGCTGATGGGCAACATCCACCAGGCATAGGCCGGCACCTTGAAACCGTTGCGCTGGGCGATCAGCACCAATTGATATTCCGGGCTGTCGGTGGGCATCCGATAAATCAGCTGGGTCTGCGTCACCTGCAAGGCATTCTGGCTTTTCGGTGGCCAAGGCTTTGTGGGCGGCCAGTATTGTTGGGTACCCAACACGGGAATCGCCCGCGTGCCGTGATCCAGGACCACCAGCAGGCTGCTGCCCGGTGGCAGGTCGACCACGTCGGCCAAATGCCCCCGGGAGGTGGCGACTCGGAAATTGCCACGGCCCAGCATCAACGCAGCGCGGTCTTCGTTGGGTTCGGTGGTGGTATTGAGCCAATAGCTGTAGGTCGGACCTCGAAGATCGGGCGGACGGGCCACCGACAACCCGCTTTGGCGCGGACGATTGGAGCAGACGCCGCTGCCATCGATGTACACCGCCTCATAAACGAAACGGTAATTGAAGCTGACTTCTCGCAAGGTCGCGATCATGTCATCGTCGCAGCCGCGCAACGGCTGGTTTTGCAGGTCATCGAGGCTTTCACGCAATTGCCCGAAAAGCTGTTCCAGCCGTTGCAGAAAGCGCTCGCCCTGGGCATTCATCTGGTCGCTTTCCCGCTGCTGGATCTGCTCCACGACCACGAACAGACTGCCCGTCAGCAGTAGGAGCGTACTCAGGGCAGCCGCCATCATCGCCAGGAACAAGGGGCGATGAAGCCAGCTCTGTAAGGTTTCGCGCGCAGCCGTCATCATGGGTAATCCGAAAGTTACCAATGAGTTATAGCTTCTGATTTGAATTTGGCCCGATTCGTCGGACGGGCGTCATTATTTTGTCTGGTTGAGTACCTGCAGAATCGCCGCGCTTTGCGGGTCCGGCATGCCATCGAAGCGAGTCGGCCGATAGTGCATCTGAAAAGCGGCCATCACGTGGTGGGTGGCTACGTCCCATTCGCCGGTCTGGGGCGTCGGGTAGCCCAGACGGGCCAGCTCGGCCTGGAACCAACTGGCAGGGGGTAGCTGCGTGGCGAAGAAAACCTGCTGGCGTGCGACGGCCTGTTCATCCGGCCAAACCCCCAGGCCCGCTTGCGCCAGACGCTTCCAGGGGAACAGCGGCCCCGGATCGAGCTTGCGCAGAGGCGCGATGTCGCTGTGGCCGATGATGCTGCGCGGGCTGATCCCGTTGCGCTGGATGATGTCCTTGAGCAAGACGGTCAAGGCCTGGACCTGAGCTTCGCTGTAGGGATACCAGAGGCGCCCGGTGGGCGTGTCGACGAAACCCGGATTGACGATTTCGATGCCGATGGAACTGGAATTGAGCCAGGTCCGGCCTTCCCATTCACTTTCCCCGGCGTGCCAGGCGCGCCGGCTTTCATCCACCAGCTTGTAGATCGTCGCGTCTTTATCGTCGCCAATCAGGTAATGGGCACTGACTTCGCCATGGGTCAGCAGGGCCAGCGAACGCTCCAGGGACGCCGAGGTGTAATGCACCACCACGAATTGAATGCGGTTGTCATGGTTGACGGAGGGGTGACGGGTGTCGAACCGAGGGCCGCTGGTGCAGCCGGCCAGGATAAATATAGAAACAATAAGCGAGAAAAATTTCATGGCGGAAGGCATTACGCGCTGGAAGTAATGCAACAGTGTAACGTATCGCCCCGCGATGATCCGGTACGTGGGACGATATTAAACAAATTGGAACAATTAGCCCTCAGCCCAGCTCCACGCGGTTGCGTCCGGCATTTTTGGCCCGGTACAGCGCCTGATCGGCTCTTTTAAGCACCGAATCGCTGTGTTCGCCCGGCTTGAAGGCCGTCATGCCCACCGAGACCGTCACCGTCACCGGTTCGCCCTTGAAATGAAACGGGCAGGCTTCGATGGCCAGGCGCAGCGCCTCGGCCAGCTTGGCGCCAGCCGCCAGGGGGGTATCCGGCACCAGCAGGACAAACTCCTCGCCACCAAAACGCGCAATGAAATCGCCGCCACGCAGGCGTTTGCGCAGGACCGAGGCGATCAGTTTCAACACCCGGTCCCCGGCCAGATGGCCGTAGTTGTCATTGATGCGCTTGAAATGATCGAGATCGAGCATGGCCAGCAGCAAGCTGTTGCCGTGCTGCTGCCACTGGACGACTTCATGCTCCAGACGCTCGGACCAGGCGGCGCGGTTGGGCAACCCGGTGAGCGGATCGACCAGCGCTTTCTGCCGCTGTTCCTCGAGATTTTCCCGCACGACCTGGGCGTCCTGCTCCATCAGCGCGACGCGATCGGCCAGGCTTTTCAGGCGCGTCGAGACTTCCTGCTCGCGTTGATCACGTTGCCGGCGGTGCTGGTCCATTGTCCCGAGCAAGCCTTCGAGGTGATTCTCAAGCACCTGCTTGAGGCCTTCCAAGTCATCGGCTTGTTGCACGCTGCTTTGCAGGCCGTCCACCTGTTCGCGAATCTGGGTGTCCATTTCCCGGGAGGCCGAAAGGTTGTCGGCATGGTCTTCACTGGCGGCCTGCAGGCTGCTCTGGAAGGACTCGAGACGATCGTTGAGGCGTTGCAGGTACGCTTCGAACTCATGCTGGCCGGTGTCGGTGATGGCCAGCATCAATACCGCCAGATCATCGAGGATCGGTAGCAGTTCATACCAGTTCAAGCCATTTCGCAACCGCTCACGCATGGCTTCGGCTTGTGGCCGATGACGCTCTGGCAAGGTCAGGTCGCCCAACAGGCCCAGCAAAGTGTCTTCGATGTGCTTGGCGACCGAGCTGTAGGACGGTTCAGGCGAGTCGGGCAGGGCGTATTGGGCGTCAGCCACATCGGCGGCGGTCAAGGGCGCGGGCGCGTCAGGCTCGGCTTCTGCTGGAGGTGCCGAGGGGGCGGAGAGGGCCTGTGGCGCCTCCTCGGGCATCAGCTCGTCGGGATTTTCCAGGGTGGGTGCCGCTACCGGGAGCTCGTCGGCGACGACCAGCGCGGGCAAGGGGACTGGCTCGGCGGCTTCGTCCGGCTCGTCGATCGGCTGAGCCTCTTCGGCTGCTGGTGCCAGGGCGGGCGCCGGCGCGGGTTCGGCCTGCGGCGTAACCTGGCCGACCGGTTCGGGCGTTACCTCCAGCGTGGGTGCTTGCTCCGCTACCGACGGTGCTGGTGCTGGTGCTGGTGCTGGTGCTGGTGCTGGTGCGACGGATGCTGTGTGAACTGCCGGCTCAACGACTAGCGGCAGGGACGTGTCTGCCGCGGGCGCCACGCTGACCTGGGCAGGCTCGTGAGGCTGGGGCGGCGCGTCCTCATGGCCTTGGCCACCAAACAGCCGTTGCAGCAATCCAGGGCGGCTCGGTTCGACAGGGGCGTCCAGAACCCTCAGGGCCTTGCCTTGCAAACCGCTCAATTCGCTGAGCAGCAGCGGAATCTCCCGGGCCTGGCCGACCCGCTCTTCCAACTGCTTGGAAAATTTCTTCAGGGGCCGGCTGACTTCCTTCGGCAGCGGCAGGCTTTGCAATTGGGCCACCAGGGCCGTCAATGCAGTGCTCATCTGCTCGATGCGGGTTTCGCGGCGCTGCTCGGAATCGAGTACGGCTTTTTCCAGGCGCGGCAGCAGGGCGGCGAGGCCGGCGTCCATGTCATCGGTGCGCACCACCTCGCGCATCTCTTTCATGCATTGGTCGACGACCCGATCAGTGCCCTCGGCGGCCAGTGTGCTGCGCACCAGGCCACGACGCAGCAAGTCGAGCCGAGCATCCCAACGGCGTTCGAGCTTTTCCTGCTGCTCGATGCTCTTGAAGTATTTCTCTCTCCAGCGTTCGGCTTCGTCGCTCATTCATCGGATCCGCGAGGGGCAGTACTCAGCGCGGGGAATGCATCGACCGTGAGCGAACCCGGCAAACGAATTTCTACCGCGACCGGCAGGTGATCGGAAATAGGTTGGGCCAACACCTCGACGCGTTCGAGGGTCAGGGTCGGGCTCAACAGGATATGGTCCAGGCAACGCTGGGGACGCCAGCTGGGGAATGTCGCCTCCAGTTGTGGTGCGAGCAGACCGAGATCGCGCAGGGGCGAGGTCTGCAGCAGGTCGTTGGCGTGGGTGTTCATGTCACCCATCAGTATCTGGTGCTTGTAGCCGCCGATCAGCTCGCGAATGTACGCCAGCTGCATCGTCCGGGTACGCGCCCCGAGCGCCAGGTGCATCATGACCACAATCAGCGCTTCCGGACCTTCGCCGAAACGCGCGAGAATCGCCCCGCGTCCCTTGGGGCCCGGCAGCGGATGGTCCTCGATCGCCCAGGGACGCAAACGACTCAACACGCCATTGCTGTGCTGGCCGAGACGTCCGAGGTTGCGATTGAGTTGTTGGTACCAGTAGGGGAAGGCACCCAATTGGGCCAGGTGTTCCACCTGATTGACATAGCCTGACCGCAGGCTCCCGCCGTCGGCCTCTTGCAGGGCTACCAGGTCGAAGTCCTTGAGCAGGTCGCCGATTTTCTGCAAGTTGCCGGCACGCCCGGTGTGCGGCAGCAAGTGTTGCCAGCCGCGGGTCAGGTAATGCCGGTAGCGTTCGGTGCTGATGCCCACCTGGATATTGAAGCTGAGCAGCCGCAAGCGGCTGTCGCCAGGCAGGCCCGTGGACGTGACATGGTGCTCGTTGACCCGTGGTTCATGCAGGCCAACGATGCGTTCGCTACTCCAGCGGGCCATGGGCGTGGGCCGCGCTTAGTTGGCGGCAGCCTTGGTGGCCGCTCGCTCTTTGGCGATCAGTTGGTCGGCCAGTTGCAGCGCTTCATTGGCGCCGCCGGCGGAGCCGATGTCAAAGCGATATTTGCCGTTGACGATCATGGTCGGCACGCCCGTGATCTCGTACTTCTTCGCCAATTCCTTGGCCTTGTTGATCTGGCCCTTGATGGCGAAGGAGTCGAAGGTGGCCAGGAATTTATCCTTGTCCACGCCTTGGGTAGCCAGGAAGTCCGCCATGTCTTGTTTGTCGGTCAGCTTCTTGTGTTCTTTCTGGATCGCGTTGAAAACCGCTGCGTGAACCTGGTGCTCGACGCCCATGGCTTCGAGGGTCAGGAACATCTGGCCGTGAGCGTCCCATGGGCCACCGAACATGGCGGGGATGCGGACGAAGTTAACGTCCGACGGCAGCTTATCGACCCATGGGTTGATGACCGGTTCGAACGCGTAGCAATGCGGGCAGCCGTACCAGAACAACTCCACGACTTCGATCTTGCCAGGCTCTGCCACCGCAACGGGGTTGGTCAATTCGACATAGGGGGCGGCGGGCTTTTCAGCCGCTTGGGCAGTCATGCCGAACAGGCTGGCGGCGACGAGCGCGGCGCTGATGATCAGATTACGCATGCTTTACTCCTGGACAATGAGGGGGCCTCGCAAGACCTGCTTCTTAAGACAGACCGTAGCGGGTTCAGTTTCTCTAGTGTAACGGTAGCGGCCACAAAAAAGGGCGGCCAAAGCCACCCTTTTGATGCTCGCATCGACAGATTAATCGAGCGTTAACGTTGCAAGAGGTGTATCCCCTCCAACGCCCTTAGTGCAAGCCCTGGATGTAGCTGGAGAGGGCCGCGATATCTTCGTCACTCAGCTTTTTGGCAATGCTCTGCATGGGCTTGGTGTCGCCATCGTTGGTCCGGCCGCCTTCTTCTTTGCGGAAGTCGGTCAGTTGCTTGCCAACGTACTGGGCATGCTGGCCGCCCAGATGTGGGAAACCGGCAGCGGCGTTGCCTTTGCCATCCGGGGAATGGCAACCGGTGCAGGCTGGCAAGCCTTTGTCGAGGTTGCCGCCGCGGAACAGCGCTTCACCGCGAGCCACGAGTTTTGGATCGGCGGCGCCGACGCTGCCCTTCTGGCTGGCGAAATAGGCCGCGATGTCCGCCAGGTCCTGATCGCTCAGGTTGGTCAGCAGGCCGGTCATTTCCAACACCGTGCGCTTGCCGGACTTGATGTCGTGCAGTTGCTTGTTCAGGTAACGCTCGCCCTGGCCCGCCAGTTTCGGAAAGTTGGGCGCCATGCTATTGCCATCCGGGCCGTGGCAGGCCCCGCATACGGCCGCTTTCGCCTGACCGGCAGCGGCATCGCCAGCGGCGTGGGCTACGCCGGATATCCCCAAGGTCAACAGCAGACTCACGATCAGTTTGTTCATCAGCTAATCCAACTACGGCTAAGGGTTAAAGAGTTATGGACCGGGTTTACTCGCTCATCCAGTGGATGATGGCTCGGTAATCCTCGGCACTGCAGTCCATGCACAAACCACGCGGCGGCATCGCCTTGAAACCCTGGGTCACGTGTTGCACCAGCGTCTCCATACCTTTCGCCAACCTCG
This sequence comes from Pseudomonas sp. NFACC13-1, assembly GCF_900104425.1. Taxonomy (NCBI): domain Bacteria; kingdom Pseudomonadati; phylum Pseudomonadota; class Gammaproteobacteria; order Pseudomonadales; family Pseudomonadaceae; genus Pseudomonas; species Pseudomonas sp. NFACC13-1. Next base: position 26,923 of record NZ_FMXV01000020.1, read on the forward strand.
GCGTCCAAGCTTCCTGATCACCCTTGCGGGGCGCCATGGGGAGTTGGCCGGAATGACAGGCACCACAAACACGGTTGTACACAGCTTCCGGATCCTGTGTAGCCTGAGCGCTGTAAAGCGGCATCAAGACACCGGCAGCTAGCAGCCATTTCGTCATAAAACGACCTTTTCAGGGTTGGGAACGAGCTGCGTTCTAATGCGCAATTTCGGTCGGTCGCTCCCGTGAGCTTCATCCTACGCTGGGACAAAGCGCACACAAAATCTGCGGCATTATATACTGGCGTCACTGAAACGGAAACGACACAGCTTGCCGCGTCCATTCCCGACGCCGCCCACATCGGAAATCCCATGCAACTGAAGAACCCCATCCTTGGCCTGTGCCAACAGTCCACCTTCATGCTCAGCGCCGCCAAAGTCGATCAATGCCCAGACGACGAAGGCTTCGAAGTGGCTTTTGCCGGGCGTTCCAATGCCGGCAAATCCAGCGCGCTGAACACCTTGACCCATGCGAGCCTGGCGCGCACCTCGAAAACCCCGGGTCGCACGCAGCTCTTGAACTTCTTCAAGCTAGACGATGAACGGCGTTTGGTCGACCTGCCCGGCTACGGCTACGCGAAAGTGCCGATCCCGCTCAAGCAACACTGGCAGCGCCACCTGGAAGCGTACCTGGGCAGCCGCGAGAGTTTGAAAGGCCTGATCCTGATGATGGACATCCGCCATCCGATGACCGACTTCGACCTGTTGATGCTCGATTGGGCGGTCGCCAGCGGCATGCCGATGCACATCCTGCTGACCAAGGCCGACAAGCTCACCTACGGCGCGGCGAAAAATACCTTGCTCAAAGTTCAGTCGGAAATTCGCAAGGGCTGGGGCGACGCGATCACCATCCAGTTGTTCTCGGCGCCCAAGCGCATGGGCCTGGAGGAAGCCTACACAGTGCTGGCCGACTGGATGGAATTGGCGGACAAGGGCAGCGAAGAGGCCGAATAAGCCAAATCGCAAGCAAAAAAAACCCCGGACTTCTTATGGGGAGGGGGAAGTTCGGGGTTCAAGTTCCGGACCGCTAGGGCGGGGTCCAGATATCTGCCAACACTTAACACAACATAGGAGCATTGAAGGGCTTCACCAGCCATTCAAAGTCTCTGAGTGGCGATTCACGGGTTTAGTTCAGATTATTTTTGGAAATAGCCTTAGGAATTTTCCGAACTAAAGACATCGACCCTGGATTTTCAGTGAGCCAATGTGGCATGGGGTGGTTGGGCCGACGCTATCGCGAGCAAGCTCGCTCCCACAGGGAATGGGTGTCGGGCTCGGTATTCGGCTCGACACAAAACCCATTGCGGGAGCGAGCTTGCTCGCGATGACCATCTTTCATTCCCCCGCAGAGGCATCGGCCGCCAGAAGGGTCCTCGACCTCAGGGCTTGGGAATCAGTGCGCCTCGTCCCAGTTATTGCCCACGCCCACTTCCACCAACAGCGGCACGTCCAGCGTGGCCGCGGTGCTCATGTGCTGGCGGATTTCTTCGCGCACCTGATCGACCAGGTCTTCACGCACTTCCAGCACCAGTTCGTCGTGGACCTGCAGGATGACCTTCGCATCCAGCCCGGACGCCGTCAGCCAGCGATCCACGGCGACCATGGCTTTCTTGATGATGTCGGCCGCCGTGCCCTGCATCGGCGCGTTGATGGCGGTGCGCTCGGCGCCTTTGCGCAGGGCCGGGTTTTTCGCGTTGATGTCCGGCAGGTACAACCGGCGACCGAAAATGGTTTCGACAAAACCTTGCTCGGCCGCCTGGGCGCGGGTGCGTTCCATGTACGCCAGCACACCTGGGTAGCGGGTGAAGTAGCGGTCGATGTAGGCCTGGGACTGCTTGCGATCGACGCCGATCTGCTTGGCCAGGCCGAACGCGCTCATGCCGTAGATCAAACCGAAGTTGATCGCCTTGGCGCTGCGGCGCTGGTCATGGGTAACCGCGCCCAAGTCGACGCCGAACACCTCGGCCGCCGTGGCCCGGTGCACGTCCAGGTCATTACGAAACGCATGAAGCAACCCTTCGTCCTTGGCCAGGTGCGCCATGATCCGCAGTTCGATTTGCGAATAGTCCGCCGCCAGCAGCTTGTAGCCTTTCGGCGCGACGAACGCCTGGCGGATGCGTCGGCCTTCGGCCGTGCGAATCGGGATGTTCTGCAGGTTCGGGTCGATGGATGACAGGCGCCCGGTCGCGGCGACGGCCTGCTGGTAATTGGTGTGGACGCGGCCGGTGCGGCTGTTGATCTGTTCCGGCAGGCGATCGGTGTAGGTGCTCTTGAGCTTGCTCAGGGAGCGGTACTGCATCAGCACCTTGGGCAGCGGGTAATCCTGCTCCGCCAGCTCGGCGAGCACCGCTTCGGCGGTGGACGCCTGGCCCTTGGCGGTTTTGCTGAGCACCGGCAAGCCGAGCTTTTCGTACAGGATCACGCCCAATTGCTTCGGCGAACCCAGGTTGAATTCCTCGCCGGCGATGGCAAACGCCTCACGCTCCAGTGCCACCAGTTTCTCGCCCAACTCGACACTTTGCACGCCCAGCAGGTTGGCATCGACCAACGCCCCCTGGCGCTCGATGCGCGCCAGGACCGGCATCAGCGGCATTTCGATGTCATTAAGCACCGGGCCCAGGCTTGGCGTGGCGGCCAGCCTTTCCTGCAAGGCCTGGTGCAGGCGGAAGGTCACGTCGGCGTCTTCGGCGGCGTAAGGGCCGGCCAGTTCCAGGGAGATCTGGTCGAAGGTCAGTTGCTTGACCCCTTTGCCAGCGATGTCCTGGAAATCGGTCTTGCTCTGGCCCAGGTACTTGAGCGCCAGGCTGTCCATGTCGTGGCGGGTCGCGGTGGAGTCCAGCACGTAGGATTCGAGCATGGTGTCGAAGGCGATGCCCTGGACCAGGATGCCGTTGTTCTGGTCGCCGCCGATGGCGCAGTTGGCCAGGATGTTGGTTTCGAACTTGGCGTGCTGGCCGATCTTGAGCTTGTTCGGGTTTTCCAACAGCGGTTTGAGCGCCGTGAGCACCGTGTCGCGGTCCAGTTGCTCCGGCACGCCCATGTAGGAGTGGGTCAGCGGGATGTAGGCCGCCTCGAAAGGGGCCACGGCGAACGACAGGCCGACCAGTTGCGAATGCTGGGCATCACCGCCGTTGGTTTCAGTGACAAAAGCGAACAACGGCGCCTTCTCCAGTTTCGCCAGCCACGCCTCGAAGCGCGCCTGCTCGAGAATGACCTCATACTTGGCCTCGGCGGCACCGGGCTGTTCTTCGGCCACTTCGACGATCTCCTGGCCGGCACGCTTGGCGTCCCGCTGGTTTTCCTCGAACCAGCTCTTGAACTCCAGCAACGTGTACAGCTCGGCCAGCTTCTCGTGATCGGGTGCGCCCATTTGCAGGTCGTCAAGGCCGATGTCCAACGGCACGTCGGTCTTGATGGTCGCTAGCTCGTAGGAAAGAAACGCCATTTCCTTATGCTCTTCGAGCTTGGCGGCCAAGGTCTTGGCACCACGGATCGGCAAGGTGGCGACGATGTCCAGTTGCGCGTACAGCTCGGTCAGGCCGCCATTGACGCCCACCAGCAGGCCGGAAGCGGTCTTCGGTCCGATGCCCGGAACGCCCGGGATGTTGTCGGACGAATCGCCCATCAGCGCCAGGTAATCGATGATCTGCTCTGGAGCGACGCCAAACTTCTCCTTCACGCCAGCCACGTCCAGGGCGCTACCGGTCATGGTATTGACCAAGGTAATGTGCCCGTCGACCAACTGCGCCATGTCCTTGTCGCCGGTGGAGATCACCACCGGGCGGTCGGCCGCCGCGCTGCTGCGGGCCAGGGTGCCGATCACGTCATCGGCTTCGACGTTGTCCACGCACAGCAGCGGGAAGCCCAGGGCCTTGACGCTGGCATGCAGCGGCTCGATCTGCACGCGCATGTCGTCGGGCATGCTCGGGCGGTTGGCCTTGTATTCGGCGTACAGCGCATCGCGAAATGTCCCGCCCTTGGCGTCGAACACCACGGCGAACGGACTGTCCGGATACTGCTTGCGCAGGCTCTTGAGCATGTTCAACACGCCTTTGACCGCACCGGTCGGCAGGCCTTTGGACGTGGTCAGCGGTGGCAGCGCGTGAAAGGCGCGGTACAGATAAGAAGAACCGTCCACCAGGACGAGGGGGGCTTGGCTCATGAGCAGGATCAACCTTTTCGGCGGGTCCGGGGCTAGAATAGCGGGACCGTTGACGACAAAGGGACAAGGTTATCATGCGTACACTAAATCGCCTGTTACTGGCTGGCTTGTTTGCAATCACCCCGTTGGCCGTCATGGCAGCGGATGACGCACCCTCGGCGGACCCGGATGTCACCATCCGCACCGAAGGCGATAAAACCATTCAGGAGTATCGGCAAAACGGATTTTTGTACGCGATCAAGGTCACGCCCAAGAACGGCAAGCCTTATTTCCTGGTACGCGCCGATGGCACTGATGCAAACTTCATCCGCTCGGACCAGCCGGATATGCTGATCCCTTCGTGGAAAATCTTTGAGTGGTAGCCCCACTCTGCACTTCAACCGGCGCCCGCTGAAGGGCGCCCGTACTGGCAGTTTTAACCATGTCTGTGTTCACGCCCCTGGCTCGGCCCGAGCTGGAAACCTTTCTCGCCCCTTACGGGCTTGGCCGTCTGCTTGATTTCCAGGGGATCGCCGCCGGCAGCGAAAACACCAATTTCTTCATCAGCCTGGAGCAGGGCGAATTCGTCCTGACCCTGGTCGAGCGCGGCCCGGTGCAGGAAATGCCGTTCTTCATCGAACTGCTGGATGTGCTGCATGACGCCGACCTGCCGGTGCCTTACGCCTTGCGCACCACCGACGGCGTCGCGCTGCGGGAACTGGCGGGCAAGCCGGCGCTGTTGCAACCGCGCCTGGCGGGCAAGCACATCAAGCAGGCCAACGCCCAGCACTGCGCCCAGGTCGGGGAGTTGCTGGCGCATCTGCACTTGGCGACCCGCGACAATATGATCAAGCGCAAGACCGATCGCGGCCTGGACTGGATGCAGGAGGAGGGCGCCAAGCTGCTCTCGCACCTCGACGCCGAGCCGCGTCGGCTGCTCGAAACGGCGCTGGATGAAATCGCGCAGCAGAAGGTTGGCATCCTGGCGCTGCCGCGCGCCAACATCCATGCCGATCTGTTCCGCGACAATGCGATGTTCGAAGGCACGCACCTGACCGGCTTGATCGACTTCTACAACGCCTGCTCCGGACCGATGCTGTATGACGTCGCCATCGCCTTGAATGACTGGTGCTCGGATGACAGCGGTGTGCTCGATGGTCCCCGGGCGCGGGCTTTACTGGGTGCCTATGCGGCGCTGCGGCCGTTCACCGCCGCCGAGGCCCAGCTATGGCCAACCATGCTGCGCGTGGCGTGCGTGCGATTCTGGCTGTCGCGGTTGATCGCCGCCGAGTCGTTCGCCGGGCAGGATGTGTTGATTCACGATCCGATGGAGTTCCAGCAGCGCCTGGCGCAGCGGCAGACGGTTCATGCGTTGTTGCCGTTCGCCCTGTAACAGCAGGCAAGCGCGAAGCGGGCTGTTCTTGTGGCGAGGGGATTTATCCCCGCTGGGCTGCGAAGCAGCCCCATGCTTTGGATCTGGCGGACCGCGGTGGAAGATATTTCTTGGGGGCCGCTGCGCGCCCCAGCGGGGATAAATCCCCTCGCCACAGGTTTGTGCATCGACGGGGTTACAGCGACTCCAGGCACCCCGCCAGATCATTCCCCAACTTCTCCAACAACTGCTCATACCCTTGCGCCGTCGCCGGGGTATAGCCGCCCAGTGCATCCAGTTCCGCCAGTTTCACCGGCAACCCGGCCACCAGGGTTTCGGCCAGGCGCGGGCGCAACGGCGGTTCGCTGAAGACGCAGGTCTTGCCCACCGCTTGCAAGCGCGTGCGCATCGCTGCCACATGCTGGGCGCCAGGCTGGACTTCGGCGGCCACGGCGAACACCCCGGCGTGCTTGAGGCCGTAGTTGTCTTCGAAATAGTCGAACGCTTCGTGGAACACGAAATACGGTTTGCCGGCGACCCCGGCCAGACGCGTCTTGAGGCGCGCGTCCAAGGCGTCGAGACGCTGGTTGAAACCCGTGAGGTTGCTCTGGTAGCGGGCCGCATTCGCCGGATCCGCCGCGCTCAGGTCAGCCGCCATTTTCGCGGCGATCACCCGCGCATTGTGCGGAGATAGCCACAGGTGGGCATCCACGGTGCCGGGTCGGTGGTCGTGATCGTGCTCATCGCCGTCATGGTCGTCGTCCTCGTGGGACGCGCTGTCCTGGGCGAAGTGACGCAACTTGAGCCCCGGCAGCGCCTGCACCGCGACCGACGGCAGCGTACGACCGTTCAACACGCGCGGCAGGAAACCTTCCATGTCCGGTCCAATCCAGTACAGCAGGTCCACCGACTGCACCTTGCGCACGTCCGATGGCCGCAACGCATAGTGATGCGGCGAAGCCCCTGGCGGCAGCAACACTTCCGGGACGGCCACGCCGTCCTGCACGGCGGCGGCAATCAACTGCAACGGCTTGATGCTGGTGAGGACCTTGACGTCGGCCTGGGCCGGGCCGATCAGTAGAAAACCTGCGATAAAAGCGACAAAGAGCGAAAAAAATCGGGACACGATGACCACTCGAAGAGGCGAGAACGGGTAACATAATAACGTCTCTCACTAAACTCGTCGCTGCCCATGCCTATTACGCCCCTTGCCAGTCGTCCCCACGATCACTCCCACTGCGTGCACACCGCGCTGTCCGAGGCCGACGCCATCTGCGCGCGCCAAGGGTTGCGCCTGACCGCCCTGCGGCGGCGCGTGCTGGAATTGGTCTGGCAAAGCCACAAGCCGCTGGGCGCCTACGACATCCTCGCCGTACTCAGCGAACAGGACGGCCGCCGTGCCGCGCCGCCGACGGTCTACCGGGCGCTGGATTTCCTCTTGGAAAACGGCTTGGTGCATCGCATTTCGTCGCTGAACGCCTTTGTCGGCTGCAACCATCCGGAGCACGCCCACCAGGGCCAGTTCCTGATCTGCCGCGAATGCCACGCCGCCATCGAGCTGGAACAGAAGTCCATCAGCGATGCCATCATCGCCAGCGCCAAGGACGTCGGCTTCGTGGTCGACACCCAGACCGTCGAGGTGGTCGGTCTCTGCTCCGGCTGCCAGGGGGCCTGATGAGCCATCCGTTGATCCGCCTCGAGCAGGTGGCCGTGACGTTCGCCGGGCAGAACGTGCTGGACAACATTCACCTGAGCGTCGAGCCGGGGCAGATCGTCACCCTGATCGGCCCCAACGGCGCCGGCAAGACCACCCTGGTGCGCGCCGTGCTGGGTTTGCTCAAGCCCGACAGCGGCAGCGTCTGGCGCAAGCCCAGGTTGCGGGTCGGCTACATGCCGCAAAAACTTCACGTCGATCCGACGCTGCCGCTGTCCGTACTGCGCTTCCTGCGCCTGGTGCCGGGCGTGGACCGCGCACGGGCCTTGGCCGCGCTCAACGAAGTCGGCGCCGAACAGGTGATCGACAGCCCGGTGCAAAGTGTCTCCGGGGGCGAGATGCAACGCGTGCTGCTGGCCCGCGCCCTGCTGCGCGAGCCTGAATTGTTGGTGCTCGACGAGCCGGTGCAAGGGGTCGATGTGGCGGGGCAGGCCGAGCTGTACAGCCTGATCACGCGCCTGCGCGACCGCCATGGCTGCGGCGTGCTGATGGTGTCCCACGACTTGCACCTGGTGATGAGCACCACCGACCAGGTGGTCTGCCTCAACCGCCACGTCTGCTGTTCCGGGCATCCCGAGCAGGTCAGCGGCGACCCGGCCTTTGTCGAGCTGTTCGGAAAAAACGCACAAAGCCTGGCGATTTATCACCACCACCATGACCACGCCCATGACCTGCATGGCTCGGTGGTCAGCGCCCCTTCCGCTTCCAATCATGTTCATGGAGATGGCTGCAAGCATGGCTGATTTTCTGTTGTACGCCCTGCTCGCAGGCCTGGCACTCGCCTTGGTCGCCGGCCCCCTGGGTTCGTTCGTGGTCTGGCGGCGCATGGCCTATTTCGGCGACACCTTGTCCCACGCCGCATTGCTCGGCGTGGCCTTGGGGTTCCTGCTGGATGTCAGCCCGGCGGTAGCCGTGACCGTCGGTTGCCTGCTGCTGGCGGTGGTCCTGGTGACCCTGCAACACCGCCAGCCGCTGGCGTCCGACACGTTGTTGGGCATTCTCGCGCCGAGCACCTTGTCCCTCGGGCTGGTGGTGCTGAGCTTCATGCATGACGTGCGCATCGACCTGATGGCCTATCTGTTCGGCGACCTGCTGGCGATCAGTCCGACAGACCTGTCGTGGATCCTGGGCGGTAGCGCGGCGGTGCTGCTGTTGCTGGTGGCGCTCTGGCGGCCATTGCTGGCCGTCACCGTGCATGAAGAGCTGGCCCGGGTCGAAGGCTTGCCTGTACTGGGTTTGCGACTGGCGCTGATGCTACTGATTGCGGTGGTCATCGCCGTGGCGATGAAAATCGTCGGTGTGTTGCTGATTACGTCTTTGCTGATCATCCCGGCGGCTGCGGCACAGCGTCACGCCCGCTCGCCCGAGCAGATGGCGCTCGGCGCGAGCGTGCTGGGCATGCTCGCGGTGTGTGGCGGCTTGGCACTTTCCTGGTTCAAGGACACCCCGGCCGGACCATCGATCGTGGTCAGCGCCGCTGCGTTGTTTCTGCTGAGTTTTGTCCTGCCTCGTCGAGGGGTGTAGACTTGCTCGCTTTTTGCGCAAATAGAGAGTCGCAGGAATGAAGCCGTTCGCCTCCCGTTATCTGCTCCTTGTCGCATTTTCCCTGCTGCTGGGCGCTTGCCAGAGTACACCGCCGGTCACCCAGGCTCCCGATACGCGGGGCCCGGCCATCGCGCAGCTCGAGCAAAGCCTGGCCAGCAATGAATTGGCCACCGCTGAAGACCAGATGGCCGCCTTGCAAGCCCAGTCGCCCGAAGACCGGTCGCTGGAACCCTACCAGCGGCAGCTGGCCGAGGCGTACTTGCGCCGCAGCCAGATCGATTTGCAAAAAGGCGACGTAAACGCCGCAGCCACCGCCCTGAGCCGTGCCCGGGCATTGATGCCCAAGGCCCCGGCCCTCACCGGCGAGGTCAACAGCGCCATTGCCGAAGCTCGCAAGGCCGACCTGGAAAAAGCCGAGGCCGACCTCAAGGCCGCCGAAGCCAAGCCGGTCGCCAAAGTGATCGACCCGAGCGCCGAGAGCACCACCGTTGCGCTTAATATCGGCGATATCCAGAAAATGCGGCGCCAACTGGACGCCATTGCCGCTGATGTGGTGAATTATCAGTGTGACGTCAGCATCCAGGCGCCGCGCACCGATGATTATCCTTGGCTGGCGACTTTGCTGACCAAGCGGGTTAAAAAGCTTGATCCGGGGTTTGAACTGAATCTACGCAAGCAGACCCTGCGCAATGTGCCGGCGCAGATGGTGCTGACACCGCGCAAGCCTTAACAGCATCGTCGGAACGCCGCCCGGAGCAAGCTCGCTCCCACATTGGAGCTAGGGTGATCACAGTTTAGTGATCGACACCTAACCCTGTGGGAGCGAGCTCGCTCGCGATAGCGTCCTACCGGCAACCAGCCTCTTTCAGACACTCAAGCTGGAATCGCCTTCGCCTTAGGTTCCCGCGCCCACACCCGATGCTGGGCAATCGCATCGAAGAACGCCTGGAACTTGCCAGCATCCGCGTCAGGAATCAGCCCCGCATCCGCCTCCAGTTTCAACAACACCAGTAACTGCCGCGCTTCGCCATTCAGCGCGATGGCCTTCAGGTGCTTGTAGGCTTCCAGCAGGTAATGCAACGCCACACCATCGCCGCTCAAGGCCTTGATCGATTCCGCGCCACCCGGTACGAACACCGCGTCGAAGGCAATCGACGGCAACCCTTCCATGGACGCATCCACCGCCAGTTCCTGCCCATCGGCCGTCGTGACCGGTGCCGAGGTCGGCCCCAGCACTTTGGCGTGGGCGCCTTCGGCCTCCAGGGCCTGCTTGAGGGCATCGATGATCGCCCCATCGACACCGTTGGCCACCAACACCGCCACTTTGCGCGTCTTGATGTCGCCGGACAGCAGGTTCGCCTGGCTCAAGGCCGGGGACTCCTCCAGCGAGGGTTTCGGCACATCGACGGTGCCGGCGGTAGGCGCCGGTAACCCCAGGTTCTTGGCGACCCGCCCGGCCAGTTCCAGGTCGATGTTGGCGAGAATCTCATTGACCTGCCGCGCCCGGATGAACTCCCGCTCCACCTTGCCCAACTCAAAGCTGTAGGCGGCGATGATGTGCTCTTTTTCGTGGGGGCTCATGCTCTTGTAGAACAACCGCGCCTGGGAGAAATGGTCGGCGAACGAATCGCTGCGTTGGCGGATCTTGTGGGCGTCGATACGCTCTGGATAACTTTCGAAGCCGCCGTCTTCCGGGCCGGGCGGGGTTTCCTTCGGCCAACCGCCGTCGATGGAGTTCGGCTCGTAGGACGCGCGTCCCTTGTCGATAGTGGTGCGGTGCATCGCATCGCGCTGACCGTTGTGCACAGGCGTGATGGCCCGGTTGATCGGCAGCTCATGGAAATTCGGCCCACCGAGTCGGCTGATCTGCGTATCGGTGTAGGAAAACAGCCGACCTTGCAGCAATGGGTCGTTGGAAAAGTCGATGCCCGGCACGATATGCCCGGGGCAGAACGCAACCTGCTCGACTTCGGCGAAGAAGTTGTCCGGGTTACGGTTGAGCACCATCTTGCCCAAGGGCGTGATGGGCACCAGCTCTTCAGGGATGATCTTGGTCGGGTCGAGCAGGTCGAAGTCGAACTTATGCTCGTCTTCCTCGGCGACGATCTGCACGCCGAACTCCCATTCCGGGTAGTCGCCCATCTCGATCGACTCCCAGAGATCGCGACGGTGGTAGTCGGTGTCTTTACCCGCCAGCTTCTGGGCTTCGTCCCACACCAATGAACACGTCCCGGCTGTAGGGCGCCAGTGGAATTTGACGAAGCTGCTTTTGCCTTCGGCGTTGATCATGCGGAAGGTGTGCACCCCAAAACCCTGCATGGTGCGTAGGCTTTTTGGAATGGCCCGGTCAGACATCGCCCAGATCACCATATGAGCCGATTCCGGCACCAGCGAGACAAAATCCCAGAACGTGTCGTGGGCCGAGCCGCCTGTAGGAATTTCGTTATGGGGCTCGGGTTTTACCGCGTGGACAAAGTCCGGAAACTTCACCGCGTCCTGAATGAAAAACACCGGCATGTTGTTGCCCACCAGGTCGAAGTTGCCTTCGTCGGTGAAGAACTTCACCGCGAAGCCGCGCACGTCCCGCACGGTGTCGCCGGAACCCCGCGGACCTTGCACGGTGGAAAAGCGCACGAACACCGGGGTTTTCTTGCTCGGGTCCTGTAGAAAACCAGCCTTGGTCAGCGCCGAATGCGCTTCATAGCTCTGGAAGTAGCCATGGGCGCCGGTCCCGCGGGCGTGAACGATGCGTTCAGGGATGCGTTCATGGTCAAAATGCGTGATTTTTTCACGCATGATGAAGTCTTCCAGCAGCGAAGGCCCACGGGGGCCGGCGCGCAGGGTGTTCTGGTTATCGGCGATCTTCACCCCCTGATTGGTGCGCAACGCCTGTTCGGTGGCGTCGGAACGGAACTGTTCCAGGCTTTCGAGCTTGGCGTTGGTGTTGCCGCGATCCAGGGTGTCGGTCCCGGCCAGTTGGCTCTTGTTGACCGTGGGCTTCTTGGTACTCATCAGGCATGACTCCTCTTTACGTTCCTCGCCGTGGCCAGGACTCTTGAGTTCGACGCCGCAGGCACATGACCTCGGCATTTCGAGTGGCTTAATGAGTGACCGACGCCGTTTGGCCGTGTTCCTTTTTTATGTCCTTTGATCGCGTTATTGCCAAATGACTGGTCCGATCGCAAATAAATGCTAAGAACCTCTATACGGACAGGCTAAAATGCGCGCCCGGCTAACCGCTGATCCTTTTCCAACGCGCCCCACAAGGTTCGCTACGTGATCGAGTTTCAAGACGTCCATAAAACCTACCGAGTCGCCGGTAGGGATATCCCCGCCCTGCATCCGACCAGTCTGACGATTGAGAACGGTCAGGTCTTCGGCCTGATTGGCCATTCCGGTGCGGGAAAAAGTACCCTGCTGCGCCTGATCAATCGCCTGGAAGACTCCACTGGCGGCAAGATCATCGTCGACGGCGAAGAAGTCACCGCCCTGGACGCCAGCGGCCTGCGGCGTTTCCGTCAACAGGTCGGAATGATCTTCCAGCACTTCAACCTGCTGGCGTCCAAGACCGTGGCCGACAACGTGGCGCTGCCGCTGACGCTGGCGGGTGAATTGTCCCGCAGTGAAATCGACCAGCGCGTCGCCGAGCTGCTCGCCCGCGTCGGCTTGTCCGACCACGCCAAGAAGTACCCGGCGCAGCTGTCCGGCGGCCAGAAGCAGCGCGTCGGCATCGCCCGCGCCCTGGCGACCAAACCCAAGATCCTGCTGTGCGACGAGGCCACCAGCGCCCTCGACCCGCAGACCACCGCCTCGGTCCTGCAACTGCTGGCGGAAATCAACCGCGAGCTGAAGCTGACCATCGTGCTGATCACCCATGAAATGGACGTGATCCGCCGCGTTTGCGATCAAGTGGCGGTGATGGACGCTGGTGTGATCGTCGAGCAAGGCCCGGTGGCCGAGGTGTTCCTGCACCCCAAGCACCCGACCACCAAGCGTTTTGTCCAGGAAGACGAGCAGATCGACGAAAGCGAACAGCGCGACGACTTCGCCCACGTGCCTGGACGCATCGTGCGTCTGACGTTCCAGGGCGACGCGACCTACGCGCCATTGCTCGGCACCGTCGCCCGGGAAACCGGTGTGGACTACAGCATCCTGGCCGGTCGCATCGACCGCATCAAAGACACCCCCTACGGGCAACTGACCCTCGCCATCACCGGCGGTAACATGGAGGCGGCGTTCGCCCGCTTCACCGCGGCCGATGTCCACATGGAGGTGCTGCGCTAATGGAACTGTTGAGTTCGTTCTTCTCCAACATTGACTGGCTGGAAATCTGGCTGGCCACCGGCGACACCTTCCTGATGCTGTTCGGTTCGCTGCTGTTCACCGTGCTGCTCGGCTTGCCCCTGGGTGTGTTGCTGTTCCTCTGCAGCCCGCGCCAGTTGCTTGAGGCCCGCGGTGTGTACGCGCTGCTGTCGCTGATCGTGAACATCCTGCGTTCGCTGCCGTTCATCATCCTGTTGATCGTGATGATCCCGTTCACGGTATTGATCACCGGCACCTCCCTGGGCGTGGCCGGCGCGATCCCACCGCTGGTGGTCGGCGCGACACCGTTCTTCGCCCGCCTGGTGGAAACGGCCCTGCGCGAAGTCGACCGCGGCATCATCGAAGCGACCCAGGCCATGGGCGCCACCACGCGGCAGATCATCGTCAATGCCTTGCTGCCGGAAGCCCGTCCAGGCATTTTTGCCGCGATTACGGTGACAGCGATTACGCTGGTGTCCTACACGGCCATGGCCGGTGTGGTCGGCGCCGGTGGTTTGGGCGACCTGGCGATCCGCTTCGGCTACCAGCGTTTCCAGACCGATGTGATGGTGGTCACGGTGGTGTTGCTGCTGGTGCTGGTCCAGGTGCTGCAAACCGTGGGCGACAAACTGGTTGTGCATTTTTCTAGAAAATAAGGCCTCGCGGCCAATAAACCATGAGCCGGCCATTCGCTGGCAGGCGCCAAGAGCAGGCGCCTCACAAGGAGTTAGCTGAATGAAAAAACTACTGGTTGCCTTCGCTGCCGCCGCAGCGTTTTCCGCCCACGCCGCCGACACCCTGACCGTCGCGGCCACACCGGTGCCGCACGCGGAAATCCTCGAATTCGTCAAACCGGCCCTGGCCAAAGAAGGCGTCGACCTGAAGGTCAAGGTCTTCACCGACTACATCCAGCCGAACGTACAGGTCGCGGAAAAGCGCCTGGACGCCAACTTCTTCCAGCACCAGCCGTACCTGGATGAGTTCAACAAGGCCAAGGGCACCCACCTGGTGAGCGTGGCCGGTGTGCACCTGGAACCCCTGGGCGCGTACTCCAGCAAGTACAAGAAGCTCGACGAACTGCCAGGCGGCGCCAACGTGGTGATCCCGAACGACGCCACCAACGGCGGCCGTGCGCTGTTGCTGCTGGCGAAGGCTGGGGTGATCAAGTTGAAGGATTCGAACAACATCCTGTCGACCACCAAGGACATCGTTGAGAACCCGAAGGATCTCAAATTCCGTGAGCTGGAAGCGGCGACCATTCCGCGAGTGCTGACCCAGGTGGATCTGGCGTTGATCAATACCAACTATGCGCTGGAAGCCAAGCTTGATCCTTCCAAGGATGCGCTGGTTATCGAAGGTAGCGACTCACCGTATGTGAACATCCTGGTGGCTCGTGAGGATGACAAGGACAGTGAGGCGATGAAGAAGCTGGTTGCGGCGCTGCACACGCCGGAAGTGAAGGCTTTTATTCTTGAGAAGTACAAAGGCGCGGTTTTGCCGGCGTTTTGAGCTGATTAGGTGGTGAAAAAACGGGGCTGCGTGGGAATGCAGGCCCGTTTTTTTTGCTCGGAGGTATGCGGCATTAAGGAAAGCCCAGCGGGAGCAAGCTCCCTCGCCACGAATGTTTGACCGGCCCCCGCTCAATGCCTGTTAACTGCTTGTCTTTCGGTCCGTAAAGGGGGACGGAAGGCAGAGTAAACTTGCCCCTTTCTTATCCGACTGCACTCATGAATTCATTACGCGAAGACAATCGAAAGCGCTTGATACGACTCATCGACCAGATCCCTGTCGATGAGAACCCCGAGGGTTGGACTCATATTACTTCGATAGCCGTCGGTGGGCTGCTATCGGTTGGGTTTTCGCAAAAAGGTCCCTACTTGCTGGTCGTCTCAAGCTCGGGGCGGAGTGTTGTGCACTGCGACACAGGAGAAAAAATTGAGCGCGACTATGAAGAATATGCAGGCTTGAGCGAGCTCGGCTTGCATTGTCAGGGCATTGGCGTGATCGCCGATGAAGTCATACCGCTGTGTGGCATTCAGGGCGGTGGCTTGCCAACCGGCAACATCGCCGGGGAAGGACTGGAGTTGGTTTCCCCGGATTGGCCTGAAAACAGTCTTATTCTGAGCAAACCCTTCAAAAATGCGCTGATTGAAGGTCATCAAGCGGATTGCACGGTGATCTACAGGGACCACGTGAGGGCGTTCGGATTCTCCTGGTGTGGGAACTACATCGTTGCGGCGTGCAGCAGCGACTTCGATCTTTGGTCGAGAAAGTCAAAGTTGTGACGAAAGGCCGTCGCCGGCAGCGCGGCGGCCAAGGGCGTTGCAGTTCTGCTTCATTGTTCAACAACCCCCATGATAAATTCCCCGCCGCGACCTCTAATCAATAGAGGGCATTCAGGGAGAGAAGTAAGTGATCAAGTCTTTGTTGGTTGGGACATTGCTGGCAATGGCATCAGCATCGGCATCTGCGATGAGTTGCGATAATCCTAGAAACGCCTATGACAGGACCTATTGCGCGTCGCTGAAAATGGTTCAGTCGGATCAGGAAATCAACGAGCAGTACAAGAAGACGATGAGTGCCCTGAACCCGGATCAAAAGAAAAAAGTGAAAGCCGCTCAGATCCAGTGGATCAAAAATCGTGACAGCGCCTGTTCCAACGATGGCCTGCTCTACCTGGACTGTGCCAATGAGAAGACCGAGGCGCGTATCGTCATACTCAAAGCTGTCGAGCGCGAGTGCCGTGCTGCCGGTTGCGACGACGCCAAGCTGTCGCAAGTCGAGTAACCCGTAAACAACGTCGGGCTTGCAGTCGTATCCCTCGAAAACCCGACGTAAAGCGTCGGGTTTTTCTTTGGTGGGTTCACCTGCTATCGCGGCTCAACTCGCCCTTGCCCCTTCTTTCATGCCTGACGCAGGCTGGTCATGATCAGTGCTACGCAGCACCACGCTCGACCATGGCACGCCATGCCTGGACGCTAGAGCGTTCCTGCATCCTGGCGTGCCAGGCTCGCAGTGCGGCACATTCTTCAGGCACGGGGAGTTGCACCAGCGAGGCGAAGATCATGCCGCCCAGTACCGCAATGTCGGCCATCGAAAACTTATCGCCCGCCACAAAGGCCTGGTCCTTGAGAAGGTTGTCGAAATAGCGCATGCCCCTGATCGCCTTATCGCGCATCCGGGCGCCCCACTCGGCATTCTGGTACAGCTCGACATCGGGGCCGAGGCCCGGCGTGGCATGGTGGAAGTACACGCTGACGGCGTCGAGAAACTCGATCTCGGCACGTTTGGTCATCATATGGATGATGCCTTTTTCAACAGGCGTTTCGCCCGTCAGCGTCGGATGACCGTCCAGGCTATCCAGATACTGGGTAATCGCCGTGCACTCCGCGATCCGCGTCCCATCGTCCAGCTCCAGCACGGGCAGTGTCCCGGAGTAATTGATGGCCAGGAACTCGGGGTTCTTGTGCTCACCGGCCCAGAGATTCACCGGTATGAATTCGATGTTCGGCAGCAATCCTTTTTCCGCCAGCGCAATGCGCACTCGGGCGGGGTATGGGCCGTTGAACCAATCGTAGATTTTCATCGTAGGAACAGTGGGAACATCAACGCGCTGTTGTGAAGAAGTCATGACTCGAGTACCTGCCTGTCAATTGGTAGGTAAATACTGAGCCGCCAATTCAGTGCTGTCAATCCCCTACCTGACAATTGGCAGGTATACACATCTGCGCGTAGAATCGCGGTTACCTGAGTGAGTCGAATTTCGAAATGAGGCCGCAACGTGAACGAAAATGCTCGAGAAGCCATCTTGGCGGCAGCGAAAGCCGCTGCCCAACTGCACGGTTACAGCGGAATCAATTTCCGTAGCATTGCCGACCAGGTGGGCATCAAGAACGCCAGCATTTACTACCACTTTCCGAGCAAGGCAGGCCTGGCTGCGGCGGTTGCCGAACGCTACTGGCAGGATGCGCTGCGCATGCTCGAAGAGATACGCGCCGCCCATACCGATCCAAAGGCGTGTGTACGGCTGTACCCCTCCATTTTTCGAAAGTCGCTTGAGGACGGCAACAGGCTTTGTCTGTCCAGCTTCATGGCAGCCGAATACGAAGACCTTCCCGATGAAGTGTCGCGAGAGGTCAGGGCTTTTGCGGACGTTAACGTGACGTGGCTCGCCCAGGTGCTGGCGGATGCGGGAACAGGCAGCGCAGAAGAATGTGAACGCCGAGCCCGCGCCATTTACACCGCTGTTGCGGGTGCTCAGTTAATCGCGCGGACTCGGGCGGATGTCGGCCTGTTCGATGATCTGATTTTGAGCTACCGGGAAGCAGGATTGATTCCAGCCTGATCCTGTAAAGCAGATGATGCCGTTTGACTGTAGGAATGGTGGGAGCAAGCTCCCTCGCCACGGGGTTTTGGTTCAATCGGGGCCGTAGGTGTAATTCAGTTGTTTGCGTTGGTGGCAGGGTGCCACAATCGCCATTTTAGTTGCATCACGATCAGGTGGATCAAATGGATGGCCCAAGATCTCGGAACGGCCAAGCTTTTTTCATAGCCGAGCAGGTGCGAACTGATCGACTGCAGCAACTGTTTCGCCAATCCGTTTCTGCGGTTTTCGGCAGTTACCTGGCTGCCATCATGCTGAGTGGGCTGTGTTGGGATCGGTTTGAGCACAGCGCTATTCTTTGGTGGTTGGGCATCCTGACCGCATCGACGTTGTTGCGTATCGCGATGTTCGTCGCCTATTTTCGCAGCGCCGAAAGTGAGCGTACGCCTCAGCGCTGGGAGCGCAGATACTGGGTCACGCTGGTGTTATCCGCCAGCATCTGGGGCGGCGGTGCATTTGTGGTCATGCCGGCGGGCGATCTGCTGTCCCAGGCGTTGGTCATGCTGTTTACCGTCGGCATGACCGTCAGCGCGGTGTCATGCTACTCGGCCTACCGCGATATGACGCTGGCCTCCATTGGCCTGGTGCTGTTTCCATGCACCGTCTGGCTGCTGTTTCAACCGTCCCCGATCCAAGTTGGCATGGCCCTTTCGATCTTGGTGTTCGCGGCATTTGCGGCCCGCGCCACGCACAAAATGTCCCAGGCACTGGAAATCGCCTTTCGTCTTACCCGTGAAATGGAGCAGGCGAACAGCATTTCAACCCGCGCCGCACAAACCGATGAACTGACCGGCCTGAAGAGTCGGCGGGCTTTTTTCGAGCATGCCCAGCGGCTTTATGACGAATGCAAGAGCAACCGGTTAGGGTTGTGCGCCGTCATGTTGGACATGGATCACTTCAAGCACATCAACGACACCTACGGCCATCAGGTCGGGGATCAGGTTTTGCGCGAGATGGGGATGGTCATCAGTTCGTCGTTTCGGGCGACGGACATTCACGGCCGGCTGGGTGGGGAAGAGTTCGCCATTCTGCTTCCGGACACGTCCATCGAGGTCGCCACCCAGATTGCGGAACAGCTCATCGATACGATTGCGGGTTTGATGATCGAGCCTGTTCACTGCATAACCGCCAGCCTTGGCGTCGCGTCGACGGAGGCCTGTAACAAGGATCTTCATAGCTTGATGAACGATGCGGATAAAGCCCTGTATCGGGCGAAGGCGTTGGGGCGCAATCGAGTGGCTGTTGCTTAGTCGGGTTGGCTCTGCATCATTGGCCAGAATTTGATCAACCCCACCTTTACGTCATATTCCAGAAGCGGAACGCGGAGCGTCCCCCGGCGGCGTTCCCACTCGGGAGCGTGGGAACCCTGAACGCCCTCTCTCCAAAGGCCTGCAATCGCCTGGGCATTGATCCCTCTGGCTTCTCCTTGGTTCACCTCGCGGCGAGTGTTCTTGCCCTGTACTGAAAATAATTTCCTTTTAATATCAATCGGTTAATTAAAAGTTGATCATTTCTTGAAAATTTATCTTGCGCGCAAAGTATTTGAGCGTTAATTTTATCACAACTGATTAGCGCACAAACATTTAGCGCAAAGCAAAACAAACACTCGATCAGCCCATTCAGCAAGAGGAAACACCATGAACGTTCTCTATACCGCAGTCGCAACTTCCACCGGTGGCCGTGATGGCCGTGCTGTTTCCAGCGACAAGATTCTCGACGTAAAACTGGCCACGCCAAAAGCCTTGGGTGGTGCCGGTGGTGAAGCCACCAACCCTGAGCAGCTATTCGCTGCCGGCTACTCGGCCTGCTTCATCGGTGCACTGAAGTTTGTCGCCAGCCAGAGCAAACGCAGCATTCCTGCCGACGCTTCGATCACCGCACACGTTGGCATCGGCCAGATCCCTGGCGGTTTCGGTCTGGACATCGACTTGCACATCAACCTGCCAGGTCTGGATCAAGCCGATGCTCAGGCGCTGGTCGACGCGGCTCACCAGGTTTGCCCGTACTCCAACGCGACACGCGGCAACGTTGACGTCCGATTGCACGTCACCGTCTAACTCACTTCACCCACGAATAAAAAACGCCGCTTATCTCTCATGAGGAAGCGGCGTTTTTTTGCGTCACAGGTTCCTAAACGATGCTATCCACCACACCCCCATCAACACGCAACGCCGCCCCCGTGGTGGCCGAGGCCTGCTCCGAGCTGGCGTAGATAATCATGTTGGCGACCTCCTCGACGCGCGCCGCGCGCTGGATGATCGAGGTGCTGCGGTGCTGGTTGACGAAATCCGCCGCCACCTTTTCCAGGCTTTCCCCGCTGCGCTCCACATCTGCCTGGAGCATCTGGGCAACCCCTTCGGAAAGCGTCGGCCCAGGCAACACCGAGTTCACCGTCACGCCCGTGCCGGCGAGTCGCTTGGCCAGGCCGCGAGCGATGGACAGTTGGGCGGTCTTGGTGAAGCCGTAATGGATCATGTCGGCAGGAATGTTCACGCCCGATTCCGACGAGATAAACACGATCCGTCCCCAACCGCGCTCGACCATGCCTTGCGCGTAAGCCCTGGAAACCCGCACGCCCGACATCACGTTGGTTTCGAAGAAGCGCTGCCATTCGCTGTCCGGCGTTTCGAAAAAGTCTTGTTGTTTGAAAATGCCCAGGTTGTTGATGACGATATCGAAGCTGGGGTATTTGGCGATCAGTGCCTGGCAGCCTGCCTCGTTGCTGAGGTCGCCAACAAAGCCTTCGGCTTTGGAAGCGAGGCCGCCCAGGCGCTGCAACGCATCCTGCACGCTGCTGTCGCTGCGGCCATTGAGGACCACGTTGGCACCGGCTTCGAGGAAGCCTTTGGCGGTGGCAAAACCGATGCCGCTGGTGGAACCGGTGACTAAAACGTGACGGCCAGTGAAGTCGATTTTCATGGGAGGAACTCCTTGAGTCATGGACCAGAGGGCTGTGCGATGTTTTTGGCTGACGGTCGTTCGACCAAGGGCTTAATCATGGACGCGATTTAGACTTTGCGCCTCCTTGTGGGCATTAACGGCTGACCGCTTTCGCTCAGAAGGGAGCAGTCGTCTATCTACTTGCTGGTGGGGGAAGGCCAGTCGATCTTTGCGCCTTTGCTAAGAACGCATACCCATCCATATCACGGCTTCAGTCCAAGCGATCACCATCGGTGCCAGCGCTCTGAACCAAGGATCGTTTGCATCAATCTGCGCTGCCGAATGGTCATGATGGTGTTGTTCTTCTTCCACGATCGAAGCGATGGCCGCCACTGCGTACGGATCGATATCGCCCAGAACCTGAAGTTGGTGGGCCAGGTGTTTAAGCACCACACTTTCAACCGCGACGGTGGTGGCAAGAATGGCTTTACGGCCGCAGAGGCCAGTGATCAGTCCCAACGCCAAGCCGCCCATCCCGCACAGCCAGTAACTGCGGCAGCGGGGATAGTTGCGACGTTGCAGTTCCGCGAAGAAGACGGCCCGGTGACGGCGCTCGTGGGAAAGAAACTCCCTGAGCTCACCCACCATATCCGGGAAGAAAAGCCGGGCCATGGTCAACTGACCGCTGTAGATACAGATCGCGCCATGCTCACCTGCATGGTCAACCTTCATCATGCAATTGCCGAGGTCTGTTTCGTTCGCCAGGACGTCTGGTGCATTCACAATGGACTTGCCTTGTTCGAGTGGATGGGCTTTTAGCCGGTCATTGGATCAGGGGCTGAAAGAAACTCACTGGGCGCCGTCAAGCAGGCTCTTACAGAACCTAGGGGTAGCGGTACGATTTGCCAGACGAAGGCTGCGTTCCTTTGATGGCAACGACTGGAGCACGTAGTTCGGGTCGCGTGATGTCATAGACCTGAAGTTCACACCCTTCGCCCCGATCAACAAAGACGAACTCCACCAGATAGACTTTTTGCTTCTCGGGAATAAAGGTAATAGCGATCGGCCCACAGCTGTAATACGACGAGACCGTCGGATTGGCGTTTACCTTTTTCTCGTACTTGTTCTTCGACTGGTTGAAAACGTGGTCTTCGTTGTAAAGCGTCCGATAACCCGGTGCCGGAATCTGATGACTGATCGTCGACGACCCGACCACTTGCAAAGTCTGGCCAGGATCAGCCTGCATTTCCAACTGGGGAAAATGCTTGAAGACCGCGCTGTTAAGACGGTTGAACCATCCACCGGCTTTACTGTGAAACGGTTCGACCACTGTTCCGAGTTGATCCGGACGTGTATCCGGGTCATTGCCTCGGACCACTTCAAAATCTATTGGATAGGCCACATCGCCAAATGCCTGCATGATCACTTTGGCGTGTTGATCATCCACGGTGGCCTTCTTCTGCTCCAGCATGATGCCATCTGTCCAGAGTGTCGGCGCAGAGCTGCGAGAATCGAAAACGCAGCCGCATAACCCCAAAGATAGAACCATCGTGACAACTGTCTTCACTGCGCTTCCTTGCATCTTGTCACCCAGGGCTTGTACGAAAAGTCGCCGAGCGGCGATCAGGCAAGGCGAAAACAGGCGAGGAAGCGGAGTTTACTGGTTGTAAATGAGCATTCCGAGCCTGTTTTCAACGCAGCATGATCGTCGCGCAGGCACTTTACGTACAAGGCCTAGGAAAGGGGTCGACGAAGTTATTAGGGGCCAGGTAGGGCGGCGTGGCTACTTTAAGAACTTACAGACCCGCAGAATTCCAGATAAATGGTCAGGGTTAGAGCGCTCGTTGCAGTTGTATTGGATTTCGGCAGCAAACTCCCTCGCCATTCAGGCCTGCGCGCTGAATCGCTGTGCAGCACGCCGTTCAAGCATCGCGGCTTCCGTCTCTTGGGTCGCCAGTTCGCCTTTGTGCGCCAGTTGATTGAAGAACAGCCCGTCCGAAAACTCCTGGGGCGGCACCGAGCCGGAGCGCTTGAGCAGCGGTGCCAGGTCGATGGTGCTGGCGAAGTTTTCCTTGGTCAGGTTGTAGCGGCCCAGGTAGCTGCCAGACCAGGGCGAGTCGGCATCCACCATGTCGATGGAAGCGTCGCGGAAGGCGCTGGCTGCGGTTTTCAAGTCATTGGATTCATTGAGCAGATCGGTGAGGCGCTGGGTCTCCGAGGTGCTGAGCTGCCCGGCGGTGTTGAGCACTTTCAGCTTGCCATCGGCCTCGACGGTGAAGCCGTATTTCTTGCTGGCCAAATCCGGGTGGGTCGCCGACAGCTGTGACTGGAATGCCTCGAAGGAGGTTTTCAACGTGTTTTTCGCGCTCTCGGTGATCGCGACATAGCGAGGAAAATCTGGCGATTGGGAGCGACCGACCCAGGTGGTAATGGCCACCAGCGGTTGCTCCACGGTCTGGGTTTCTTCACTGGGATGGTAGATGGCCGCTGGGCCAGCGCTTGCCAGTTCTTTTACAGAGCCTGTTGGTGGATGAGTGACCAACGTCTGATCGGAGCGGGTGAGGTGGGTGTTGGCGGGTGCAATAGAGGCAGCGCTAAGGGAGAGTTCCATTTCATCGGTCCATGATTGGCGGATACATCGGGTTATCGACAGCCGGGGACCGAGCTTTAGGATGAGAGATGGCGTGGGGTGAGGTCAGTTAGTTATGTGGCGGCTGTTAGGGCGCTATCACGAGCAAGCTCGCTCCCACAGGAATTTATGTTGGACGCAATGTCTGTAAACAGCCCGGCAAACGGTGGGAGCGAGCTTGCTCGCGATAGCGGTGGGTCTGCTTGCAGCGATGGCGAGTGTGCCGTCGTCATCGCGAGCAAACTCGGCTCCCACATAGGGACTTGGGTGCTCACAGATCCTGCATTCACCACAAATCCCAAACCCCCGCTCATATGAAGCAACAGATTTTCAGTACCACCGCGCCTCGCCCGGCGGGCGCTTCTTGAAGCGTTTCATGCTCCACATGTACTGGCTCGGGTAGGCCCGCACGTAGCGCTCCACCACTTGGCTCATGGCGGCGCAGGCGGTTTCGGTGTCGGTGCTGTACATGGCCTCTGGCGCGGCTTCGAGGATGACTTTGTAGCCGGAGCCGTCCGGCAGGCGCAGGGCGTGAAGGAAGACGCCGACCGCCTTGCCGCCGGCGAGCATGTTCGGCACGAATTTGCTGGTCAGGGCCTGGGTGGCGAAGAAGGGCACGAAGATGCCGGCGGATTCGGCCGGTTCCGGGTCGGCGGGGATGCCCACCTGGCCGCCCTTGCGCACTTCCTTGATGACGCTCAGGATGCCTTCCTTGGTGGAGGCCGCGACTTTGTTGCCCAGTTGCACACGTTGCTTTTGCAGCAATTCATCCACCGCCTTGAGCTTGGGCGGGCGGTAGAAAATGATCGGTTTGCACTGGCTGCAATAAAAGTGGTTGAGCACTTCCCAGTTGCCCAGGTGGCTGGTGATACCCACCACGCCTTTACCGGAGGCCAGGGCTTCTTTCAGCACCTCCAGGCCTTCGACTTCGCGCACCAGGTCGATGGAGCGCTGGGCCGGCCAGATCCAGGCACAGGCGCTTTCGGTCAGGGATTTGCCGATGTCCTTGAGGCTCTGGCCCACCAGGCGTTCGCGCTCGGCCGGGTCCATCTCGGGAAAGCACTTGGCGAGGTTGATCCGCACCACGTCGCGGGAACGGTTGGGAAATTTCCACATGAGCCAGCCAATCGCCGAGCCCACCGCCTGCACCGCTCGCCAGGGCAGCAGCGCAAACAACCGCAGAGCGCCGACCAGCAAGGCGCCTTTCAACTTATCCACAGGTCACTCCTGAATGTATGGGCCGTGTTGCGAGCCGGCTATTCTAACCGCCGTTTACCAACTCGGCGTAGCGGTCGCAGTCCTGGGTGTGGTCCATGACCATGCCCGAGGCCTGCATCAAGGCGTAGCAAATGGTCGGCCCGACGAAAGTGAACCCGGCTTTTTTCAGGCCTTTGCTCATCGCCAGTGCCTCGGGCGTGATGGCCGGCACTTCGCTGCGGTCCTTGAAATGGTTGATGATGGGTTTGCCGCCCACGAACGACCAGAGGAACGCCACCGGATCTTCCAGCGCCAGCCAGGCCTGGGCATTGCGGCGGGCGGCCTTGAGCTTGAGGCGGTTGCGGATGATGCCCGGGTCGAGCATCAGCTCATCGATTTCCGCGTCGCTCATCTGCGCCACGCGCTGCACATCGAAGCCGTACAACACTTCCCGGTAGCGCTCGCGTTTGCGCAAAACGGTGATCCAGGACAGCCCGGCCTGGAACCCTTCGAGCAAAAGCAACTCGAACAAACCCTGCGCATCGCGCAGCGGCGTGCCCCACTCCTGATCGTGATAAGCCATGTACAACGGATCGTCAGAACACCAAAAGCAGCGTGGCATAAGGCTCCAGGGGGCGTGCGCACGAACGAATCGGGTATACTCCCGCTCTTTAAATCGCAGCCCAAGAAACAGGTGAATTTCGTGAGCCAGCCTACGCCAGCCGTGCGTACCTTCCAAGACTTGATCCTCGCCCTCCAGCAATACTGGGCCGAGCAAGGTTGCGTGGTACTTCAGCCCTACGATATGGAAGTAGGCGCCGGCACTTTCCACACTGCCACGTTTCTGCGTGCCATCGGCCCGGAAACCTGGAACGCCGCTTATGTGCAGCCCAGCCGCCGCCCGACTGACGGCCGCTACGGCGAAAACCCGAACCGCCTGCAGCACTACTACCAGTTCCAGGTGGTCCTGAAGCCGAACCCGGAAAACTTCCAGGAACTGTACCTGGGCTCCCTCAAGCACGTCGGCCTCGACCCGTTGGTGCACGACATTCGTTTCGTCGAAGACAACTGGGAATCGCCGACCCTGGGCGCCTGGGGCCTGGGCTGGGAAGTCTGGCTCAACGGCATGGAAGTGACCCAGTTCACCTACTTCCAGCAGGCGGGCGGCATCGAGTGCTACCCGGTCACCGGCGAGATCACCTACGGCCTCGAGCGCCTGGCGATGTACCTGCAGGGCGTGGATTCGGTCTACGACCTGGTGTGGGCCGACGGCCCGTTCGGCAAAGTGACCTATGGCGACGTGTTCCACCAGAACGAAGTGGAGCAGTCGACCTACAACTTCGAACACGCCAACGTCGAGAAGCTGTTCGAGCTGTTCGATTTCTACGAGAGCGAAGCCAAGCGCCTGATCGAGCTGGATCAGCCGCTGCCGTTGCCGAGCTATGAAATGGTGTTGAAGGCGTCCCATACCTTCAACCTGCTGGACGCACGCCGGGCGATTTCCGTGACCGCGCGCCAGCAATACATCCTGCGTGTACGCACCCTGGCGCGTTCCGTTGCGCAAGCCTACCTGCTGGCCCGTGCCAAGCTGGGCTTCCCGATGGCGACCCCGGACCTGCGTGATGAAGTGTTGGCTAAGCTGGAGGCTGCACAATGAGTGCTCAAGATTTTCTGGTTGAACTGGGCACCGAAGAACTGCCACCCAAAGCCCTGAACACCCTGGCCGATGCGTTCCTGGCCGGTATCGACAAAGGCCTGCAAGCCGCCGGCCTGAGCTACGAAGCCAAACAGGTGTACGCCGCGCCGCGCCGCCTGGCCGTGCTGATCACCGCCCTGGCGACCCAACAGCCGGACCGCAACATCAACCTCGACGGCCCGCCACGCCAGGCCGCGTTCGATGCCGACGGCAACCCGACCCAGGCCGCCCTGGGCTTCGCCAAGAAGTGCGGCGTGGACCTGAGCGAAATCGACCAGAGCGGTCCGAAGCTGCGCTACAGCCAGAGCATCAAGGGCAAGCCGACCGCCAGCCTGTTGCCGACCATCGTCGAAGACTCCCTCAATGACTTGCCGATCCCCAAGCGCATGCGCTGGGCCGCGCGCAAGGAAGAATTCGTACGTCCAACCCAGTGGCTGGTGATGTTGCTCGGTGACCAGGTCATCGATTGCACGATCCTGGCCCAGAAGGCCGGTCGCGACTCCCGCGGTCACCGCTTCCATCATCCCCAGAGCGTGCGCATCACCTCGCCGGCCAACTACCTGGCCGACCTGCGTGCCGCCTACGTACTGGCCGACGCCAACGAGCGGCGCGAGCTGATCAGCAAGCGCACCGAAGAGCTGGCCACCCTGCAGGAAGGCACCGCCATCGTGCCGGCCAACCTGCTGGACGAAGTGACCGCGCTGGTGGAATGGCCAGTGCCGCTGGTGTGCTCGTTCGAGGAACGCTTCCTCGAAGTGCCGCAGGAAGCACTGATCACCACCATGCAGGACAACCAGAAGTACTTCTGCCTGCTGGACGCCGAAGGCAAGTTGCTGCCGCGCTTCATCACGGTTGCCAACATCGAAAGCAGGGACCCGCAGCAGATCATCGCCGGTAACGAAAAAGTCGTTCGCCCGCGCCTGACCGATGCCGAGTTCTTCTTCAAGCAAGACAAGAAACAGCCCCTGGAAAGCTTCAACGAGCGCCTGCGCAACGTGGTGTTCCAGGAAAAACTCGGCAGCGTCTACGACAAGGCCGAGCGCGTTTCGAAACTGGCGGCGTTCATCGCCCCACGCATCGGCGGCGACGCCCAGCGTGCGGCCCGTGCCGGCATCCTGTCCAAATGCGACCTGTCCACCGAGATGGTCGGTGAGTTCCCGGAGATGCAAGGCGTGGCCGGTTACTACTACGCCCTCAACGATGGCGAGCCGCAGGACGTGGCCCTGGCGCTGAACGAGCAGTACATGCCCCGCGGTGCCGGCGCTGAGCTGCCAACCACCCTGACCGGTGCGGCCGTGGCGATCGCCGACAAGCTCGACACCCTGGTTGGCATCTTCGGCATCGGCATGCTGCCCACCGGCAGCAAAGACCCGTATGCCTTGCGTCGTGCGGCCCTGGGCGTGTTGCGGATCCTGATCGACAAGCAATTGGACCTGGACCTGAACGACGCCGTGGCGTTCGCCGTCAACGCGTTCGGTGGCAAGGTCAAGGCTGCCGGCCTGGCCGATGCGGTGCTGGAATTCATCTTCGACCGCCTGCGTGCGCGTTATGAAGATGAAGGCGTCGACGTCGCCACCTACCTGTCGGTACGAGCCCTGAAACCGGGTTCGGCCCTGGACTTCGACCAGCGCGTACAAGCGGTGCAGGCCTTCCGCAAATTACCGGAAGCCGCCGCGCTGGCAGCGGTGAACAAGCGGGTATCGAACCTGTTGGGCAAGGCCGAAGGCAACATCGCGGCCACCGTCGAAGCCAAGTACTTCGACAACGCCAACGAGTTTTCCCTGTACTCGGCGATCCAGCAGGCGGACCAGGCGGTCCAGCCAATGGCGGCGGCGCGTCAGTACAGCGAAACCCTGGCACGCCTGGCGGCACTGCGCGAACCGGTGGATGCGTTTTTCGAGGCGGTGATGGTCAACGCCGAAGATGCCAAAGTACGGGCCAACCGTTACGCGCTGCTGGCGCGTCTGCGTGGGCTGTTCCTCGGCGTCGCCGATATTTCGTTGCTGGGGTAACGCTTGAAACTGCTGATTCTCGATCGGGACGGAGTGATCAATCACGACTCCGACGCTTACATCAAATCGGTGGAGGAGTGGTTGCCGCTGCCCGGTTCGATCGAAGCCATCGCGCAGTTGAGCAAGGCCGGCTGGACGGTGGCGGTCGCCACCAACCAGTCGGGCATTGCCCGCGGTTATTATGACCTCACCGTCCTGGACGCCATGCATGAGCGCCTGCGCGCCCTGGTGGCGGAACAGGGCGGGGAAGTCGGCTTGATCGTCTATTGCCCGCATGGGCCGGACGACGGCTGCGATTGCCGCAAGCCCAAGCCGGGCATGTTGAAAACCATTGCCGCGCATTACGATGTGGCCTTGGCAGGTGTGTGGTTTGTCGGTGACAGTCTCGGTGACCTGGAGGCGGCCAAGGCCGTCGATTGTCAGCCAGTTTTGGTAAAGACCGGGAAAGGCGAGAAGACCCTGGGCAAGACCCTGCCGGTGGGCACCTTGATTTTTGACGACCTGGCGGCGATTGCCGCTGAACTTATCCACAATTAGAGCTCCCAAGACAACCTGATCAAGGACTGTTCGGGAAGCGCTTGAACAAGGCGGGCATTGCCCGCAACGGTAAACGCCGCTATGTCGATATTGCAGGCCATCAGAAGCTTTCTCTTTTACCTGCTGCTGGGCACCAGCTCCTTGCTGTGGTGCACCCTGAGTTTTTTTATCGCGCCGTTCATGTCGTTCAAGGCGCGCTATCGTTTCATCAATGTGTACTGGTGCCGTTGCGCACTGTGGCTGAGCAAGGTGTTCCTGGGCATCCGCTATGAAGTGAAGGGTGCCGAGAACGTGCCGGACCGGCCCTGCGTGATCCAGTCCAACCACCAGAGCACCTGGGAGACGTTCTTTCTCTCGGCCTATTTCGAGCCGTTGAGTCAGGTCCTCAAGCGTGAGCTGCTGTTCGTACCGTTCTTTGGCTGGGCCATGGCCATGCTGCGCCCGATCGCCATCGATCGCGACAATCCCAAAGTGGCGCTCAAGCAAGTGGCGAAAAAGGGCGACGAACTGCTCAAGGACAACACTTGGGTGCTGATCTTCCCCGAGGGCACCCGTGTTCCTTACGGGACGATTGGCAAGTTTTCCCGCAGCGGTTCCGCATTGGCGGTGAACGCGAACCTGCCGGTGCTGCCGATTGCACACAATGCCGGCAAATTCTGGCCCAAGGCAGGTTGGATCAGAACACCAGGCGTCATCACCGTGGTGATCGGCGCGCCGATGTATGCCGAAGGCACTGGCCCCCGCGCCATCGCCGAGCTCAATGACCGCGTACAGGCCTGGAATGAACAGGCACAACGGGAGATGGGCTCGCTTCCTCCAGGCCCTGTCGCGGAAGTCTCCACGGAACAAGCCGCTGTTTGAGATCTGTGGATAACCTGTGTACCGTTTTTTCGAAATCCGTTGCTTTTATGTCGTAACCATATGTTTTTTATACATATTTCCTAAACACATAAAATCCACGTTCAGGTGCATAAGTTTTTATAGCAGCAAAAAATCCCAGCCTTCGGGGATTGGGTACATCCCGTAGGAGTTGCCGAAGGCTGCGATCTTCTCAACCTTCCAATAACGGGAAGCGCAGGCTGAACGTCGTGCCTTTACCCACCACGCTACGACACTCGATTTTCCCCTCGTGATGGTCAACCACGGCCTTGACCATCGATAATCCCAGGCCAATTCCATCGACCCCGTGGGCCGAGGAAAACCGTCGGTACTGACTGAACAGGTCCGGCAGTTCTTCGGCGCTGATGCCCTTACCTTGGTCGGCGACATTGCAGATCAACCAACCCGAGATGCAATGAACCTGCAGGGAAATGCAGGCGTCGGGGGGGCTGTACTTGATGGCATTTTCCAGCAGATTGAACAGGGCACGGGTCAATAACGATTGATCCGCCCTCACCATAGCGTCTTCATCCTCTATTTCGTGAACCAACTGGATACGCTTTGCCTGGGCGATGGGCAGCGCCTGATCGAGCACGTCCAACACCAGCATGGCGAACAGCGTCGGCTGGAATTGATAGGCCTCGGATTCGGCCTTGGCCAGCTGTACGAAACCCTCGGTCAGGTCCAGGGCCCGCCGTACCTGGCGTTCGATCTGGTCGAACAGTGGATGATCGCCACCGGCCTGATGCCGCTGCACATCGAGCAGCGCAAGGATTGCCGAGTGAGGGGCGCGCAAGTCATGGGAGAGGAACCGCAGCATGACACTGCGCTGCTCTTCCGCCTCACGTTCGGCGCTCAGGTCCGTGAGGCTCAGCAACCAGCCAATCGGCGCATCGCCATCCACCGGCAACAGCGCAGCCCGTTCCAGGCGCAAGCTACGCTCGCGAATGTCGCGAAACTCCACCAGGGGCAATGTGGATAAGCGGTGATGCGCCCCGTGCTCCAGCCCCGGATAACCCAGTTGCCCAAGGTGCTCCAGCACATCGCCGCCCGCCAGCCCATGGCCGAACAGCTCGCGGGCCTTTCGATTACCCAGCAGCAGCTTGCCGTGGGGATCGCTGATCATGGTTGCCACCGGCAAGTATTCCAGGCCGTCGGCAATGAAGCGCCGGGTGTCGCGGGTTCGGCTCATGGCTTGTTCCAGGGCCATGATCTGACCCTGTAAACGGTCACTACCGGTGTAGGAGGCGCGGCGACGCTCCGGGAAGACCTTGGGCTCGGCGTCCAGGCGTGCCAGTTCCCAACCGAAGTAGGCCAACACCACGCTCAGCCGTCGCCAGTTCCAGATCAGGTAGCCGAACATGATCCCCAGCACACTCGCCATGGGCGACCACCACCACCCTCGCGCGCCCAGCATGGCGCTGATCAACAGGGCCAGGCTCATACCACCCACCGTTGTCCACAGGGCCAGGCGCGGGCGCAACAGCAGCAAGCCCAACACACAACCCACCAGGCATACGGACAGCAACGCGGCGCCTGAATGACCTGTGGATTGGCTGCTCAATGACAACAAGGCCGTCAGCGGCAACAGCAGCAGACTTATCCACAACCACTCCCGCACCAACTGTCGAAACAACCGCTGAACCTGGGTAGGTTCACGACTTTCACGGCGACGCTGGTTACTCATAGGCCTCCTGGCCGAACTCAAGGACTGTGGATATTCTCACTGGCCTGCCTAAGTCGACAGGCTTGAAAGCCCACGACTATAACGGACTCGATGGGTGGCGCGCTGCTGCCTTTCCCTCTGTGTCGCGAGCCGGTATTGTCGCAGCCAGCGACAGGTCAATGAATCAGCCACTGGCTGCCTTTCATTGCCACCTGAAGATGTCCGTTACTCTCGAGATCAAGGAATCGCATTCCATGCGTGTCGCCATACTGGACGATGAACCGGCCGAGTTGCGCCGGGTAGAACAGACGCTGCAGCAAATCCCCGGCAGAGGCGAGCAAGCCTGGACCCTGCACAGTTTTGAACGAGGGGAAGACTTGTTGCGACAACTGCGGCGGGAAACCTTCGACTTGTTGATCCTCGACTGGCAACTGCCCGACATCAGCGGGCTTTCATTGCTGCGCTGGACCCGCGAGCACATGGATTCGCCACCGGCCGCCATCATGCTGACCAGCCGCGACGGTGAGCACGACATCGTCCAGGCCCTCAACACCGGTGCCGACGACTACGTGAGCAAACCCTTCAGGCCCAACGAGCTCAAGGCCCGGGTCACAGCCGTGCTGCGCCGTCACAACCTGCAACGCGCGCCCGCCAGCGACGTGCTGGTGTTCAACGACCTGGCGTTCGACGACGCCGAGCTGACCATCACCCGCGCCGGCATCCCCATCAGCCTGACCGAACGGGAATACCGCCTGGCCCGGTGCCTGTTCGCCAACCTGGGCCGGCCACTGTCCCGGGAATACTTCTACGAACGCTTCTGGACCCACGAGGAAATGACCTCGTCCCGCCCCCTCGACACCCACATCTATCGCCTGCGCAACAAACTCGGGCTGACGGCGGATCGGGGTTGGCAGTTGCTGACGATCTACGGCTATGGGTATCGGTTGGAGAGTGTGGTGGCGGGGAATGAGGCGTCTGTCGCGAGCTAGATATTGGATGCATCCGTGGCGAGGGGATTTATCCCCTCGCCACAACAGGTATCACCCGATCGTCGGTACCAGGCTTCCTGCTTTTGCGATCCGACGACGCTGTACCAACACGCCGGATATCACCACCAGGACACTCAGCAGGCCGGTCGCGAGGATCTCCACGCGATGGGCTTCCTGGAACAGCATGATGGTCAAGGCGCCGACGATGAAGACAATCACCGCGTAGGTCAGGCCGGGAAACAGCCACATGCTGAAAGCGATTTTTTCACCGCGAGCCATGCGTTGTTTGCGCATACGCAACTGCGAAATCGCAATGACCAGGTACACCAGCAACGCAATGGCGCCAGAGCTGGCCAGCAGGAATTCGAAGACCGCCGCCGGTGCCACGTAGTTGGCGAACACCGCCAAAAAAGCCGCACCGGTCGACAGCATCACCGCCCAGTGAGGCGTGCCGCTCTTGTTGGTGCGCTGGGAAACGGCCGGCGCATCACCGCGCTTGCCCAACGAGAACATCATGCGCGAAGCCGTGTACAACGCCGAGTTCAGGCAGCTGGTGACCGCCACCAGGACCACGATATCGACGATCAGCTTGGCATTGGGGATGCCCATGCGCTCCAGCACCGTCTGGTAGGAGCCGACACTGGCCAGGAGCGGGTCGTTCCATGGCACCAGGGCGACAACGATGAAAATGGAAACGAGATAGAACAAGCCAATCCGCCAGATCACCGAGTTGGTTGCCTTGGAAATCTGCTGGCCTGGGTTCTTCGATTCGGCCGCGGCGATGGTCACGATCTCGGTGCCCATGAACGAAAACATGGTGGTCAGGATCGCTCCCAACACCGCGCCCATGCCGTTGGGCAGGAAGCCCTGAGTGTCGAACAGGTGCGAAACACCGCTGACCTGGCTGGTTGGCAGAACACCGAATATCGCCATCAGACCCAGCCCGATGAAGCCGATGATCGCCACCACCTTGACCAGGGCGAACCAGAATTCGAACTCTCCGTAATTCTTCACACTGAACAGGTTGGTGACCGTCAGCAGCAGGGTGATGACCAATGTGAAGACCCAGATCGCCACGTTCGGGAACCAGGCGTGCAGGATCGTTGCAGCGGCGTTGGCCTCCAGCGGAATCACCAGGACCCAGAACCACCAGTAGAGCCAGCCGATGGTGAAACCCGCCCAATGACCAATCGCCCGGTCCGCATATGTCGAGAAGGACCCCGTGTCCGGCGACGCCACCGCCATTTCGCCCAGCATCCGCATCACCAGCACCACCAGGGCACCTGCGGCAGCGTAGGCCAACAACACGGCCGGACCGGCCGCTGCGATCGCATGGCCGGAGCCGACGAACAGACCGGCGCCAATCACACCGGCTATGGAAAGCATCGTCACATGACGGGGCTTGAGCCCTTGCGCCAGATTATCGGAAGTTTGCGTACCGCTCATTGAGACTACCCTTGGCATTTTGATTTATTCGTACCACCTCGACCCATCGCTTTCTGTAAATTTAAAAAAACGATGTGTAAGTTATTAAACACGCAAGTTTTGCGCCAGGAAATCCAAAGTCCCCGGTATCCGGGGCCTTCATCCAATTCCTAACCCATTGACAATGAAGGCTTTATGCCAGGGTGTTACCCAGTTACCCCATTCGTGACCGTTGGGTCTTGGAAGGATTGGGTATTTTTCCAGCGTAAAAAAAAGCCAACGCATGTGCGTTGGCTTTTTTGCTGGAGCAGGGTGCGGCAGAAGGATCAGAAATCCAGGTTGGACACCGCCAACGCATTGCTCTCGATGAAGTCACGACGAGGCTCGACCGCATCACCCATCAGGGTGTTGAAGATCTGGTCCGCGCCAATGGCGTCTTCGATGGTGACTTTCAGCATCCGGCGCGAGCTTGGGTCCATGGTGGTTTCCCACAGCTGATCCGGGTTCATTTCACCCAGACCTTTGTATCGCTGGATGGTGTGGCGCTTGGTGCTTTCCGCCATCAGCCATTCAAGGGCTTCCTTGAATTCGGTCACGGCTTTCTTGCGCTCACCCCGTTGGATGTACGCACCTTCGTCCAGCAGCGTGCTCAGTTGCGCGCCAAGGGATACGACGGTCTTGTAGTCGTTGCTGCCGAAGAAGTCGCGGTTGAAGGTGACGTAGTTCGACAGGCCGTGGGAGATCAGTTCGACCTCCGGCAGCCAGACGTTACGCTCACGGTCTTCGCGCAGGCTGGCTTTGTAGACCAGGCCGGATTTTTCGACGGTGCGCAGGCGTACTTCGTACTGGGCCAGCCAATCCTGCATCGCTGCGTGATCGGACAATTGCTCCAGGCTCACGGCAGGCAGGTAGATGAAGTGCTCGGTCAGCTCCTGTGGGTACAGGCGCGACAGGCGCTTGAGGGTCTTCATCACCAGGCGGAAGTCGTTGACCAAGCGCTCGAGGGCTTCACCGGAAATACCCGGGGCGTCTTCGTTCAGGTGCAGGCTCGCGTCTTCCAGGGCCGACTGCGTCATGTACTCTTCCATGGCGTCGTCGTCTTTGATGTATTGCTCTTGCTTGCCTTTCTTGACCTTGTACAGCGGCGGCTGGGCGATGTAGATATAGCCGCGCTCGATCAGCTCCGGCAACTGACGGAAGAAGAACGTCAGCAGCAGGGTGCGGATGTGCGAACCGTCGACGTCAGCATCGGTCATGATGATGATGTTGTGATAGCGCAACTTGTCGATGTTGTACTCTTCGCGGCCAATGCCGCAGCCCAGGGCGGTGATCAAGGTGCCGACTTCCTGGGAGGAAATCATCTTGTCGAAGCGCGCCTTCTCGACGTTGAGGATCTTGCCCTTGAGCGGCAGGATGGCTTGGGTGCGACGGTTGCGGCCCTGCTTGGCGGAACCGCCAGCAGAGTCACCTTCCACCAGGTACAGCTCGGACAGGGCAGGGTCCTTTTCCTGGCAGTCGGCCAATTTGCCCGGCAGGCCGGCGATGTCCAGCGCGCCTTTGCGGCGGGTCATCTCACGGGCCTTGCGCGCGGCTTCACGGGCACGGGCGGCGTCGATCATCTTGCCGACCACCAGCTTGGCTTCGTTCGGGTTCTCCAGCAGGAAGTCGGAGAAATACTTGCCCATTTCCTGTTCGACCGCAGTCTTCACTTCGGAAGACACCAGCTTGTCTTTAGTCTGGGAGCTGAACTTCGGATCCGGCACCTTCACCGAAATGATCGCCGTCAGGCCTTCGCGGGCATCGTCGCCGGTCGTGGCGACTTTATGCTTCTTCGCCAGGCCTTCCTGTTCGATGTAGTTGTTCAGGTTACGGGTCAGTGCCGAACGGAAGCCCACTAAGTGGGTACCGCCGTCGCGCTGCGGAATGTTGTTGGTGAAGCACAACAGGTTCTCGTTGAAGCTGTCGTTCCACTGCAGGGCGATTTCCACGCCGATGCCGTCTTCACGCTGGATGTTGAAGTGGAACACCTGGTTGACCGGGGTCTTGTTGGTGTTCAGGTATTCAACGAACGCACGCAGGCCACCTTCGTACTTGAACAGCTCTTCCTTGCCGCTGCGCTCGTCCTTGAGGACGATGCCGACACCAGAGTTGAGGAAGGACAGTTCGCGAATCCGCTTGGCCAGGATGTCCCAGCTGAAGTGGATGTTCTTGAAGGTTTCGCTCGACGCCTTGAAGTGGATCTGGGTGCCGGTGGACTCGCTGTCGCCAACGATCGCCATCGGTGCCTGGGGCACGCCATGGACGTAGGTCTGTTCCCAGATCTTGCCACTGCGGCGCACCGTGAGAACCAGCTGTTCGGACAGCGCGTTCACCACCGATACACCTACGCCGTGCAGACCGCCGGAGACCTTGTAGGAGTTATCGTCGAACTTACCGCCCGCGTGGAGGACGGTCATGATGACCTCGGCGGCGGAAACGCCTTCCTCTTTGTGCACGTCTACCGGGATACCACGGCCGTTATCGCGAACGGTGATGGACTCATCCGGGTGGATGATGATGCTGATGTCGTCGCAATGGCCGGCGAGGGCTTCGTCGATGGAGTTGTCGACCACCTCGAACACCATGTGGTGCAGACCGCTGCCATCGTCGGTGTCACCAATGTACATACCGGGACGTTTGCGTACGGCATCCAGGCCTTTCAGCACTTTAATGCTCGTTGAGTCGTACGTATTTTCTTCGCTCAATGCCTTCACTCCCGATGGTCGTGGGTCTGGGTGATACGGCCCTGTTCCACGTGGAACAGGGCGACTGGCGTTTCCGTCTGCCAGCCTTCCCTCAATAATTCGTGATCTACACAGGTGATGAACACCTGGCAGCGTAAGTCTTCCAGCAAGCGGCACAACGCGCGGCGGTGGGCTTCGTCCAGCTCGGACGGCAAATCATCCACCAGATAAATACACTGACCGCGCCGGGCCTGGCTGACCAGATGCCCTTGGGCGATACGCAAGGCACACACCACTAGCTTCTGCTGCCCCCGGGACAAGATGTCCGCGGCGTTATGTGCACCCAATCTGAGGCGCAAGTCAGCGCGTTGTGGTCCAGCCTGGGTATGGCCCATCTGCTGGTCCCGCTGCAGCGAGCCAGCCAACACGGTGCTCAGTTCCCGGTCCTTGTCCCAGCCTCGGTAATAGCTGAGCGTCAGGCCCTCAAGCTCAACCAGTTCGCTCAAGGTCTGCTCGAAGACCGGTTTCAAGGCTTTGATGTAAGCGCGGCGGTATTCATCGATTTCAGCGCTGGCCTGGCACAGTTCCCTGTCCCAAACCGCTTGCGAAACGGCGTCAAGTGTACCATGTCGCAGCCAAGAGTTTCGCTGGCGCAGCGCCTTCTGCAGGCGTTGCCAAGTCGTCATGAAGCGCGGTTCTACGTGGAACACGCCCCAGTCGAGGAATTGCCGGCGAATCTTCGGCGCGCCTTCCAGAAGGCGGAAGCTGTCCGGGTTAATCAGCTGCAACGGCAGGATCTCAGCCAGCTGTGCAGCGCTGCGGGCGTTCTGCCCATCGATGCGGATCTGGAATTCCCCTTGCCGGTCCCGCGAGATCCCCAGGGCGCTATGGCCACCTTCCGCCAGTTCGACCTGCCCGAACACCGTGCACGCCAGTTGATCGTACTGGATGACCGGTAGCAGACGAGTGCTGCGGAACGAACGGGCAAGCCCGAGCAGATGCACGGCCTCCAGGACGCTGGTTTTGCCGCTGCCGTTGGCGCCGTAAAGGATATTGATGCGGGGGGAAGGGGAGAAGGTCACCGGGTGCAGATTGCGCACCGCGGTGACCGAGACGCGACTTAAGGACATTTAGCGACTACAGACGCATCGGCATGACAACGTAGGCCGAATCGTCGTTATCGGACTCTTGCACCAGCGCACTGCTGTTGGAGTCAGACAGGATCAGACGCACTTGCTCGGTGGTCATCACGCCCAGCACGTCGAGCAGGTAGCTGACGTTGAAGCCGATTTCCAGGGAGCCGCCGTTGTACTCAACGCCTACTTCTTCTTCCGCTTCTTCCTGCTCCGGGTTGTTCGCCTGGATCTTCAACTGCCCGTTGGCCAGTTGCAGACGAATGCCGCGGTACTTCTCGTTGGACAGGATCGCGGTACGGCTGAAGGCTTCGCGCAGGGCCTGGCGATCGCCCAGGACCAGCTTGTCACCGCCTTTTGGCAGCACGCGCTCGTAGTCTGGGAACTTGCCGTCCACCAGCTTCGAGGTGAAGGTGAACTCACCGGTGGTGGCACGGATGTGGTGTTGGCCCAACACGATGCTGACGTTGCCGTCGGGCTCGGTCAGCAGACGGGCCAGCTCCAGGATACCTTTACGCGGCACGATCACTTGGTGGCGATCCGGCTGACCGATATCGGCCTGCATCGAGCACATGGCCAGGCGGTGACCGTCGGTGGCAACGGCGCGGATAACGCCGGCCGACACTTCCAGGAGCATGCCATTGAGGTAATAACGCACGTCCTGCTGGGCCATGGCGAAACTGGTGCGTTCGATCAGGCGACGCAACTTGCTCTGGTCCAGGCTGCAGGTCAGCGAACCCGGGCCTTCTTCAACGGTCGGGAAATCGTTGGCGGGCAGTGTGGACAAGGTGAAGCGGCTGCGACCGGCCTTGACCACGAGCTTCTGCTCATCGACCTTGATGTCGATCAGCGCGTCGTTGGGCAGGCTCTTGCAGATGTCCATCAGCTTGCGCGCCGGCACGGTGATGGAACCCGGATCGGCCGGTTCCTCAAGTTGCACACGACCAACCAGCTCGACTTCCAGGTCGGTACCGGTCAGCGACAATTGCTGGCCTTCGACAACCAGCAGCACGTTGGAAAGTACCGGCAAGGTCTGGCGGCGTTCGACGACGCCTGCGACCAGTTGCAGGGGTTTCAACAGGGCTTCGCGTTGAATGGTGAAATGCATGGTCTAGTCCCTTGCCTTAATAAGCTGCGCTGGTGGTCATCAAGTGGTCAGTGTACGCAGCAGGTTCTTGTAGTCCTCGCGGATGTCCGCGTCGGATTCCTTAAGTTCGTTGATCTTGCGGCACGCGTGCAGCACGGTGGTGTGGTCGCGTCCGCCAAACACATCGCCGATTTCCGGCAGGCTGTGGTTGGTCAGTTCCTTGGACAGGGCCATGGCCACCTGGCGCGGACGTGCCACCGAACGCGAACGGCGTTTGGACAGCAGGTCGGAGATCTTGATTTTGTAGTATTCAGCAACCGTTCGCTGAATGTTATCCACAGAAACCAACTTGTCCTGAAGCGCCAACAGGTCCTTCAAGGATTCGCGAATCAGCTCGATGGTGATGTCACGGCCCATGAAGTGCGAATGGGCGATGACCCGCTTGAGGGCACCTTCGAGTTCACGCACGTTCGAGCGGATACGCTGAGCGATGAAGAATGCCGCGTCGTGAGGCAGCTCGACCTTGGCCTGGTCGGCCTTCTTCATCAGGATCGCGACCCGGGTCTCCAGTTCCGGCGGCTCGACGGCCACCGTCAGGCCCCAGCCGAAACGCGACTTGAGGCGTTCCTCGAGGCCTTCAATCTCTTTCGGGTAGCGGTCACTGGTGAGGATGACTTGCTGTCCGCCTTCAAGCAATGCGTTGAAGGTGTGGAAAAACTCTTCCTGGGAACGTTCCTTGCGGGCGAAGAACTGAATGTCGTCGATCAGCAAGGCGTCCACCGAACGGTAGAAGCGCTTGAATTCGTTGATGGCGTTCAGTTGCAGCGCCTTGACCATGTCGGCCACGAAACGCTCGGAATGCAGGTACACGACCTTGGCATTCGGGTTCTTCTTTAATAGATGGTTGCCCACGGCGTGCATCAAGTGGGTCTTACCCAAGCCGACGCCGCCATAAAGGAAGAGCGGGTTGTAACCGTGCTTGGGGTTGTCCGCGACCTGCCAGGCCGCCGCGCGGGCCAGTTGGTTGGACTTACCTTCGACGAAATTCTCGAAGGTAAAGGTCCGGTTCAGGTAGCTGGTGTGCTTGAGCGCACCTTCGACCTGGACGGTGCGCTGTTCGGCCCGCACCGGAGCCTGCTGGGAGCTGGCACCGGCCATGGGGTCGAAGCTGTCCCGGGAAGGCTCTTCGCTGACTTCGGCGACTTTTTGCGTGTTGCGTTTGCTCGGGGCAGGCGCGGGCGCCGGGGCGGCGTGGTTGTTCACGGGGGCCGGGGCAGCAGCCTGCTGGGCCTGTGACGCCGCGGCGGCCAGCGGCGCATTGGGCGCGGCGCGGGGTGCCGAACTGCGTTTGCTGCCTATTAATAAGGACAACGCAGGCGCCATGCCATTGCCGTGCTCGTCGAGCAGTTCCATGACCCGGCCCAGGTACTTTTCGTTGACCCAGTCGAGAACGAAACGGTTCGGTGCATAGACACGCAACTCGTCGCCTTCGGCTTCGACCTGTAGTGGACGGATCCAAGTGTTGAATTGTTGGGCAGGCAGCTCATCGCGCAAAAGCTCCACGCACTGCTGCCAAAGTTCCACTGACACGGATATCCCCTAAGTTGAAAGCCGGTGAGGCAAAAACAAGCGGCCATTGTAGCGAGCAGACGTGCACTTATCCACACGCAGGTTGCTCATTGCCCATGATTTATCAATGCGTTAACCGAGAGAAAGACGACCGACGGTCGGTGGATAAGCTCTGTGGATAACCGAGCCTGGGGTCGTTGCACAAGTGGGGGCGAAACTCGGTGGATAACCGCCCTGTGGATAACAGGCCATTCCACCCACAGCTTATCCGACAGCGCAGCACAGGCTGGCCACTGCTTTCCCCTGTAGTTGTCATTCTCTGTACATGGCGGATTACAAGGCCTTGGCATGGTTATCCACAGACAGGTGGCAGCCTTGCTTTTATAAGCTTTACAGAAAAGCTTTAAATAATTCCCTTCTTTATTTCTATATCTAGCGCTGTGTGATGAATCCGTCGAAAGGGGCTGGATATCTATTTAAAGGAAACGCTGGTTGGAAATTGACCTAGAGGCTTGCTTTCTCTAGAATCCCCGGTCTCTTAAAACGGGGGCCATTCCGGCCCGTTGTGGACGAACCAGGTAACACGACATGAAACGTACTTTCCAACCAAGCACTATCAAACGCGCTCGTACCCACGGTTTCCGTGCTCGCATGGCTACCAAGAACGGTCGTGCCGTCCTGTCGCGTCGTCGCGCCAAAGGTCGTGCGCGTCTGGCAGTTTGATAATCCGGCACTGGAGGTGAGTCAGGACTTCAGTCGGGAAAAGCGTCTGCTTACACCCCGGCATTTCAAGGCAGTCTTTGACTCCCCTACCGGCAAGGTTCCGGGGAAAAATCTCCTGCTCCTTGCGCGCAACAACGATCTCGATCACCCCCGACTAGGGCTGGTTATCGGGAAAAAGAGCGTCAAGCTCTCCGTTGAGCGCAATCGCCTCAAACGTCTGATGCGCGAATCGTTTCGCCTGAACCAGGATTCACTGGTTGGATGGGACATCGTTATCGTCGCGCGCAAAGGTTTGGGTGACGTAGAAAACCCCGAATTGATTCAGCATTTCGGCAAGCTCTGGAAACGTCTGGCGCGCAACAAGCCAGTACCGGCAGTCAACACCGAAACTGTAGGGGTAGACAGTCCCGATGCGTAAACTGGCACTCGTTCCGATCCAGTTTTATCGCTATGCCATTAGTCCTTTGATGGCCAGTCACTGTCGTTTCTACCCCAGTTGTTCCTGCTACGCGTACGAAGCCATAGAAAATCATGGCCTACTGCGCGGTGGCTGGCTGACCTTTCGTCGTTTAGGTCGCTGTCATCCGTGGAATCCCGGCGGTTACGACCCGGTTCCGCCTATCCCTACCTCCCGTTCTTCTTCGATGGCCGAGTAATCATGGATATCAAACGCACGATCCTGATCGTCGCCCTGGCAATCGTGTCCTACGTCATGGTCCTTAAATGGAACCAGGACTATGGGCAGGCTGCCCTGCCGACTCAGAATGTTGCAGCCAGCAATACCGCACCGAGCCTGCCGGATGCCCCCGTTGGCAACAATGCTGCCAGCAATGACGACGTCCCACGCGCGGCAAGCGATACCAGCGCGCCTGCCGAAGCCCCTGTGGCCTCAAGCAAAGATCTCATCCAGGTCAAGACGGACGTGCTCGAGCTGGCAATCGATCCACAAGGTGGTGACGTCGCCCAGCTGAAGCTGCCGCTGTACCCGCGTCGCCAGGATCATCCGGACATCCCGTTCCAGTTGTTCGACAACGGTAACGAGCGCACCTATCTGGCCCAAAGTGGCCTGATTGGTAGCAACGGCCCGGATTCGAACCCGGCCGGTCGCCCGGTCTACTCTGCCGAGAAGAAGACTTATCAACTGGCTGACGGTCAGGACCAATTGGTCGTGGACCTGAAGTTCAGCAAGGACGGTGTCAACTACATCAAGCGTTTCACCCTGAAACGCGGCCTGTATGACGTCACCGTCTCTTACCTGATCGACAACCAGAGCACCCAGCCTTGGTCCGGTGCGATGTTCGCGCAACTCAAGCGTGACGCCAGCGACGATCCTTCCTCCAGCACCGCCACCGGCACCGCGACTTACCTGGGCGCCGCCCTGTGGACAAGTTCGGAGCCGTACAAGAAAGTGTCCATGAAGGACATGGACAAGGGCCAGCTCAAGGAAACCGTACAAGGTGGCTGGGTTGCCTGGCTGCAGCACTATTTTGTAACAGCCTGGATCCCGCAGAAGGGCGACAGCAATGTTGTCCAGACGCGTAAAGACAGCAAGGGCAACTTCATCATCGGTTACACCGGCCCGACATTGACTGCCGCGCCAGGTGCGAAAGCCGAAACCAGCGCCATCCTGTATGCCGGCCCAAAAAGCCAGGCAGTGCTGAAACAGTTGTCCCCAGGCCTGGAACTGACCGTCGACTACGGTTTCCTGTGGTTCATTGCCCAGCCGATCTTCTGGCTGCTGCAACATATCCACAGCATCGTGGGTAACTGGGGCTGGTCGATCATTTTCCTGACCATGCTGATCAAGGGGATCTTCTTCCCATTGTCGGCCGCCAGCTACAAATCCATGGCACGCATGCGTGCAGTGGCACCGAAACTGGCCGCCCTGAAAGAACAGCATGGCGATGACCGGCAGAAAATGTCCCAGGCCATGATGGAGCTGTACAAGAAAGAGAAGATCAACCCGCTGGGTGGATGCTTGCCGATTCTTGTGCAGATGCCAGTGTTCCTGTCGCTGTACTGGGTGTTGCTGGAAAGCGTGGAGATGCGTCAGGCACCGTTCATGCTGTGGATTACCGACCTGTCGATCAAGGATCCGTTCTTCATCCTGCCGATCATCATGGGCGCGACCATGTTCATCCAGCAGCAACTGAACCCGACGCCTCCGGACCCGATGCAGGCGAAGGTCATGAAAATGATGCCAATCATCTTCACCTTCTTCTTCCTGTGGTTCCCGGCGGGTCTTGTGCTGTACTGGGTTGTGAACAACGTGTTGTCCATCACTCAGCAGTGGTACATCACGCGTAAGATCGAAGCGGCGACCAAAAAAGCCGAGGCGTAACTTGCTCTGTGGATAACCACACAAAACGCCCCCTAGTGGGGCGTTTTGCTATCTGTCACTTTTGTCTGGATACCGGTTTATGAGCGCACCGCGTGAAACCATCGCCGCCGTCGCCACCGCCCAAGGTCGCGGCGGTGTCGGCATCGTCCGTATTTCGGGGCCCTTGGCCAGTGCCGCGGCCAAGGCTATCAGCGGTCGTGAACTCAAGCCGCGGTTCGCCCATTACGGCCCGTTTTTCAGTGATGACCAGCAGGTGCTCGACGAAGGGCTGGCCTTGTATTTCCCCGGGCCGAATTCGTTCACTGGCGAAGATGTGCTGGAACTGCAAGG
Organism: Pseudomonas sp. NFACC13-1; assembly: GCF_900104425.1. Taxonomy (NCBI): domain Bacteria; kingdom Pseudomonadati; phylum Pseudomonadota; class Gammaproteobacteria; order Pseudomonadales; family Pseudomonadaceae; genus Pseudomonas; species Pseudomonas sp. NFACC13-1. The sequence continues at coordinate 70,233 of NZ_FMXV01000020.1, forward strand.
CCACGGTGGCCCGATCGTGTTGGACATGCTGCTCAAGCGCTGCCTGGAATTGGGTTGTCGACTGGCCCGGCCGGGGGAATTCAGCGAACGGGCGTTCCTCAACGACAAGCTCGACCTCGCCCAGGCCGAGGCGATTGCCGATTTGATCGAAGCCAGTTCTGCACAGGCTGCGCGCAACGCGTTACGTTCCCTGCAGGGCGCGTTTTCCCAGCGTGTGCATAACCTCACCGAGCAATTGATCGGCCTGCGGATCTACGTCGAGGCCGCGATCGACTTCCCGGAAGAGGAAATCGACTTCCTCGCCGATGGCCACGTGCTGAGCATGCTCGATAAAGTGCGCGACGAGTTATCCACAGTACTGCGCGAAGCCGGGCAGGGTGCCTTGTTGCGCGATGGGATGACTGTGGTGATCGCTGGACGACCGAATGCCGGCAAATCCAGCCTGTTGAATGCCCTGGCCGGCCGCGAGGCGGCGATCGTCACCGAGATCGCTGGCACCACCCGGGACATTCTCCGCGAACATATCCACATCGACGGCATGCCGCTGCACGTGGTGGATACGGCTGGCTTGCGCGACACCGAGGACCAGGTGGAAAAGATCGGCGTCGAACGCGCACTCAAGGCCATCGGTGAAGCCGACCGGGTATTGCTGGTGGTGGATGCCACCGCACCGGAAGCAGACGATCCCTTTGCCTTGTGGCCGGAATTCCTCGAGGTCCGCCCGGATCCGGCGAAAGTCACCCTGATTCGCAACAAGGCCGACCTGACCGGGGAATCGATTGCCCTGGAAGTCAGCGCTGACGGGCACGTGACCATCAGCCTGAGCGCGAAGTCGGCGGGTGAAGGCCTGGAGCTGCTACGCGAGCACCTCAAGGCCTGCATGGGCTACGAGCAGACCTCGGAAAGCAGTTTCAGCGCTCGCCGGCGGCATCTGGAAGCCTTGCGCCATGCCAGTGCCGCCCTGGAACACGGTCGCGCTCAACTGACTTTGGCCGGTGCCGGCGAACTGCTCGCCGAAGACCTACGCGAGGCCCAGCATGCATTGGGCGAAATCACCGGCGCTTTCAGCTCTGATGATTTGCTGGGACGCATCTTTTCCAGCTTCTGCATCGGCAAATGAAAAAAAGGCTGTGGACAATTTATCCACAGCCCTTTTTTACCAGTTATAGGAAACCGTGCCGAGCAGCGTTCGATCTTCCCCCCAGTAGCAGCGCCCCGCATCGTTGCATCCCGACACATATTCCTTGTCGAACAGGTTTTTTGCATTCAGGTCGACGCTCCAATGGGTGTCGATATGGTAGCCAATGGCGGCGTCCACCAGGGTGACGTCGCCGGCATCGAGTTTTCCATACAGGGTGGGCGAGGTGTAGGCGAATGCACTGTCGAAGTAGCGCATGCCACCTGCCACATACAGGCCCTTCAGGTCACTTTCGAGGAAGCGGTATTTCGCCCAGACAGACGCCTGGTTTCGTGGCACGCCGGTCATCTGGTGTCCTTTTACCAAAGAGGTCGCCGCATCCTTGGTGACCCGGGCATCGGTGTAGGTGTAGGCGGCCGTGACATTCAGACTGGGGGTGAGATTGCTATTGAGCTCCAGCTCCAGGCCTTTGGCGCGGCTTTCACCCACCTGGCGATAGGTGGACGTGGTGGCGTCGAAGTACGTGTCGTCCTTCTTGCGCAAATCGTAGACGGAAGCGGTGAAGGCAGTATCCCATCCATTGGGCTCGTACTTGAGGCCGACTTCGTACTGGCTGCTGGTAATCGGCTCGAGGGGGGTGCCAGCGTTGGAAATCTGCTGCACCGGGACGAACGCCGTCGAGTAACTGACGTAAGGCGTCATGCCGTTGTCGAACTGGTACATCAGCCCACCCTGGTAGGTGAACTTCTTGTCCTTTGAGCTGAGGTTCCCTGCGCTGGCGACCTTGTCACGGAAATCGCTGTCGACCCAATCCTGGCGCCCGCCAAGCAGGAACAACCAACGGTCGTACTTGCTTTGCAGCTGTGTATAAACTCCTTTCATCTGTTGTTCGAGCAGGGTGTTTTGCACGGCGATCGGCGTCTGTGGATCGCCGATGTACACAGGATCGTAGATATCCACAGGCCCTACAAATCCGGCGTTCCAATCCTGATTGAACGAGGTGCGGTCATAACTGGCACCGAACAACAGGGTATTTTCCAGGCCACCGACTTTGAATTTGCCCTCCAACTGGTTATCCAGGGAATACACCATCGATTTGTTGAAACGGTCATAAGCGGTGACGTTCACGCGGCGGCCGAAGCCGCCATTGTTCAAATTGCCGGGCCAGGTTTCGTGGCGGGTGATGCGTGACTGCAGGTAGCGCGAATTCTGGCGGAACTGCCAATCGTCATTGAAGCTGTGACTGTATTCGTAGCCGGTGCTCCAGGTTTCTCGCTCGAATGTGTTCCAGTCCGGATCGCCGAGCATGGTGTCCTTGGATAACTGACCGTTCGGGTTGCTCAGCAGCGTACCGGCGGCCGGCAGCCCGAGCTCCATGTTGGTGTGATCCTTCTGATAGTTGGCCAGCAGGGTCAGCGTGTTGAAATCATCGAAATCAAGCGTCAGGGAGGGCGCGATGTAGAGGCGGTCGTCCGGGACATGGTCGGTCTGGGTATCCGCGTTACGGCCCAACATCACGATCCGGCCCTGGATGTTGTCGTTCTCGGCGAGCGGCCCGGAGACATCCACACCCAGCTGGCGTCGGTTGTGGGAGCCGTAGCCCAGCTGGACCTCACCTTGTGGCACGGCAGTCGGGCGCTTGCTGACGAGATTGACCAGGCCACCCGGCGCGTTCTCACCGTAAAGCAGCGAGGAAGGCCCGCGGAACACCTCGACCCGCTCCAGGCCGTACGGCTCCGAGCTGGTGTCGTAGCGATTACCCTGGACTCTCAGGCCGTCGCGCAGCAGACCATAACCGTAATCCGTGGCGTTGAACCCGCGAATGTAGAACAGGTCCCCGGCCAGGCTATCGCCGGCGGCGAAAGGCGGGGCAAAGATTCCAGGGACATAACCCAAGACATCGGTCAGGGTCTGGGACTTCTGGTCTTTCATGCGCTGGCCGGTGACCACCGATACCGAGCGCGGCGTTTCCGACAAAGGCGTGCTGGTTTTCGTGCCGATCCGGCTGTTTTTCGCCTTGTAGCCCACATCAGCGCTGTAATCCAGGTCCATCGGATTGGCCGCCGACGCACTGATGCTCGTGGGTGCCAATTCGATCGAGGCGTTCGCCGGCAACGCGAACAGGGTATAGCTGCCAGGTGCCTGAGCCACGGCCTGGAGTCCCGAGCCTTGCAACAATTGCGCGAATCCCTGTTCAACGGAGTAGTCGCCGGTCAATCCCGGGCTACGCATCTGGCCGGTCTGTCGAGGAGAAAATGAGAGGATGACATTGGCTGTCGCGGCGAACTGGCTCAGGACGTTGTCCAGCGAGCCGGCGGCAATGGCGTAATGTTGCGTGGCGGTGCTGGCAAAAGCGTTGGAGGCGACCAGCAGGCCGCTTGCGGCACCCGTCATCAACAGGCTGTAGGCGATGCAATGCTGGGATAAACGTTGGCGAAACGTAGGAAGGCGCATGAGGGTAAGCCCTGGAGGTTGGCAAAGAGCCGCGTTATCGCGATTACCTGAAGGGCCGGATCAGCACAAAAAAAGATAACCCTGTGGCCTGTTTATTTTCCTGTCTCCGGATTTTTCTCAATCCACCCGTGTGATCGATACCCAATACCGGGTGAAATACCGAACCTGAATGGGTAACGACGCCTGGAGGTTGGCCAATACGGCATCCGTGGAATCCAGGCGTAACGTACCGGACACGCGCAGATGCCGTGCCCGCTCCTGACATTGCAGAACACCGGGGCGATAACGCCCCAGCTCTTCAATGACGTCACCCAGGGGCGTATCGATGACGATGAGCTGGCCGCTCACCCACGCCGCCTGCGAGGACGGGTAGACGTGGATGGCCCCCATGCCCTGACCGTTGAAATCAGCCTGCTCACCGGCTTCCAGGATACCGACGCTGCCCAAGGCCCCACCTGGCGCCACGCTGACCCGATCCTCCAGCACGCCCACCCGGGTCGCGTCGGACAGTTGGCGTACAGTGAATCGCGTGCCCAGCGCCTCGATGCGACCATCACCAGTTTCGACGAAAAAGGGCCGCGCGTCCTGGCGCTTGCCGGTCTGGACCAGGATTTCCCCGCTGATCAAGCGGATCAATCGTCGATGCGCATCGAACGAAACATCGATGGCTGTCTCGGTGTTGAGATGAACCCGGCTACCGTCCGCCAGATCGAGGGTGCGACGCTCACCCACTGCCGTTTTGTAATCGGCCCAGACCGAGGTCAACCGCGTGTGCTCCTGGAGATTCCACCCCACATAACCCGTGCCGGCCAGCAGCAACAGCAGCTTGAGCATTTGCCGTCGGTGTTGCCCGGTGCTCAATGCACGCCGTGAAAGGGCTTGAGGCAACGTACCGAGATGGCGTTGCAACTGTTCGATCTGCTGCCACGCGGCCTGGTGGGCAGGGTCGCTGTCGAGCCAATCCTGCCAAGCCAGGCGCTCGGCGTGCGTAGGGGATTGGTCCTGGAACTGCACGTACCAACTGGCAGCCGTTTCGAAGACTTTGCGATCCGGGGCCGGCATCAGCGTTCGGCCATGACCAGTGCGCATTCGGTGAGCGCGCGCACCATGTGCTTTTTCACAGTGGTCAGGGAAACCTTCAATTGCAGGGCGATCTGTTGATAAGTCAGCCCATCGATCTGCGACAGCATGAAAATTCTCTGGGTCCGTGTTCCCAATCCCGCCAAGGCTTTATCCACAGCGACCAGCGTCTCGATGATCAATGCCTTGTCTTCTTCACTGATCGCAGTGGCTTCGGGGCGCGCTGAAAGGGATTCCAGGTAGGCCGCTTCGATAGCGTGCCTTCTATAGCGATCAATCACCAAGCCTCGCGCGACCGTGGCCAGGTAATCCCGCGGTTCGCGAATCTGTACGGCATTGCGTGCTCCGAGGATCCGCACAAAGGTGTCATGCGCAACATCAGCGGCATCGCAAGCGTTATGCAACTTGCCCTTGAGCCACCCGTACAGCCACGAGTGATGTTGCTCATAAATTTGCTCGATGGCAGCGGTGTGGGAAGACAGAGGCATAGTGGGGGAGGCGTTAATGATAATAGCTATTATTAGCCTCTGTTACGTTTTCTCACAATAGGCCTTCGCCTCGTCCAGGTTTTCAGCCGTAGCCGGGTGCAACGCTCTTCGCAAGGTGCTCGAAAAGCACGATTAAGCCCTGTGAATAACTGCCCCTGAGATCCGTTGATAACCCTCCTTGAAAACCGAGGATAATCCCCTCTGTGGATAACTACCTCATTCATCCACAGGCTTACACCGGTTATCCAAGCCCCTCAATGCCACATGACCACAGGGTTTTGAATCCATGTACACAACGTAAATAAAGGCCTACAGGATGTTATCCACAGATAGGTAGGGCAGTAAGAATAAACATAAAAACAAAGGTTTTATAAATTTCTTTCTTTTTTATTTTTTTAACCGCGAGTTCTCCACAGCTGGTTAAATTTTGTGCAAAGGGTTCTTTAGAAAGGACGAAGTCCCTATACTTGCCGACCTGGCTCGAAAAACGCCCAGGGCCAGACTCAAAACCTATTTCCGAATTACCTGAATAAAGCAGGCACGAGGTGCGTGGTGGATTTCCCTTCCCGTTTTGAAGTGATCGTCATCGGCGGCGGTCATGCCGGTACCGAGGCAGCACTTGCATCAGCGCGCATGGGGGCAAAAACCCTGTTGCTGACGCATAACGTGGAAACCCTCGGCGCCATGAGCTGCAACCCTGCCATTGGTGGCATTGGCAAAAGCCACCTGGTCAAGGAGATCGACGCCCTTGGGGGCGCGATGGCCGTGGCCACCGATAAGGGCGGCATCCAGTTTCGCGTATTGAACAGCCGCAAAGGCCCCGCCGTTCGCGCGACTCGTGCCCAGGCCGACCGAATCCTGTACAAGGCCGCTGTCCGTGAAATCCTGGAAAACCAGCCGAACCTGTGGATATTTCAACAAGCGGCCGATGACCTGATCGTCGAACAGGATCAGGTACGCGGTGTCGTGACGCAGATGGGCCTGCGTTTCTTCGCCGATTCCGTGGTGTTGACCACCGGGACCTTCCTCGGTGGACTTATCCACATTGGTTTGCAGAATTTTTCCGGCGGTCGCGCTGGTGATCCGCCGTCGATCGCCCTGGCCCAGCGCCTGCGTGAATTGCCGCTGCGTGTCGGTCGGCTGAAAACCGGTACGCCACCGCGTATCGACGGTCGGTCTGTGGATTTCTCGGTGATGAGCGAGCAGCCTGGCGATACGCCGATCCCGGTCATGTCGTTCATGGGCAACAAGGAACAGCATCCACGGCAAGTCAGTTGCTGGATCACCCACACCAATGCCCGCACCCATGAAATCATTGCGGCGAACCTCGATCGTTCGCCGATGTATTCCGCTGCCGGTGAAATCGAAGGCATCGGCCCGCGTTATTGCCCGTCGATCGAAGACAAGATCCATCGCTTTGCCGACAAGGAAAGCCACCAGGTCTTCATCGAGCCGGAAGGCCTGACCACACACGAGCTGTACCCGAACGGAATCTCCACCTCCCTGCCGTTCGATGTGCAGCTGCAGATCGTGCAATCGATTCGCGGCATGGAAAACGCCCATATCGTTCGCCCCGGCTACGCCATCGAATACGACTATTTCGACCCGCGTGACCTGAAGTACAGCCTGGAAACCAAAGTCATCGGCGGCCTGTTCTTCGCCGGGCAGATCAACGGCACCACCGGTTACGAAGAGGCCGGCGCCCAAGGGTTGTTGGCCGGTGCCAACGCGGCACTGCGTGCCCAGGGCAAAGACAGCTGGTGCCCGCGCCGCGATGAGGCATACATCGGTGTGCTGGTGGACGACCTGATTACCCTGGGTACCCAGGAACCGTATCGGATGTTCACGTCCCGCGCCGAATATCGCCTGATCCTGCGTGAAGACAACGCCGACCTGCGCCTGACCGAGAAAGGTCGCGAGCTGGGTCTGGTGGATGACGTGCGCTGGGCCGCTTTCTGCACGAAACGCGAGCGTATCGAGCTGGAAGAGCAACGCCTGAAAAGCACCTGGGTTCGTCCCGGTACCGAGCAGGGCGATGCCATCGCGGCGAAATTCGGTACGCCGCTGACCCACGAATACAACCTGCTCAACCTCTTGAGCCGTCCGGAAATCGATTACGCCGGGCTGGTGGAAGTGACCGGCCAGGGCGCGGAAGATCCGCAGGTGGCCGAACAGGTCGAGATCAAGACCAAGTACGCCGGTTACATCGACCGCCAGCAGGATGAAATCGCTCGCCTGCGCGCCAGCGAAGACACCAAGCTGCCTGTGGATATCGATTACACCGGCATTTCCGGCTTGTCGAAAGAAATCCAGAGCAAGCTCGGTGCGACCCGTCCAGAGACCCTGGGCCAGGCCTCACGCATTCCCGGCGTCACGCCGGCGGCGATTTCCCTGTTGATGATTCATTTGAAAAAACGCGGCGCGGGCCGCCAGTTGGAGCAAAGCGCTTGAGTTCGATGGTCACCTCGCAACACGCTGAAGAGTTATCCACAGGTGCCCGTGAACTCGGCGTCAGCCTGACCGAAGTCCAGCACGCGCAATTGCTGGGTTATCTGGCGCTGTTGATCAAATGGAACAAGGCCTACAACCTGACCGCCGTGCGCGATCCGGATGAAATGGTCTCGCGGCATCTGCTCGACAGCCTCAGCGTCATGTCCTTCATCGAAAACGGTCGTTGGCTGGATGTCGGCAGTGGCGGTGGCATGCCGGGAATCCCCCTGGCGATCCTGTTTCCCGACTCGCAAGTGACCTGCCTGGACAGCAACGGCAAGAAAACCCGCTTCCTGACCCAGGTCAAACTCGAACTCAAACTGGATAACCTGCAAGTTATCCACAGCCGCGTCGAAGCGTTCCAGCCTGCCGAGCCGTTCAACGGGATCATCTCCCGGGCGTTCAGCAGCATGGAGAACTTCAGCAACTGGACTCGCCACCTGGGCGACGCCGGTACGCGCTGGCTGGCAATGAAGGGCGTTCATCCGGCCGATGAGCTGGTAGCATTGCCGGCAGACTTCCACCTCGATAGCGAACACGCCTTGGCCGTACCCGGTTGCCAAGGCCAACGCCATCTGCTGATACTGCGCCGCACGGCATGATTGGGAACACAAGCAAGAATGGCTAAGGTATTCGCGATAGCGAACCAGAAAGGTGGTGTGGGCAAGACCACCACCTGCATCAACCTCGCAGCATCCCTGGTCGCGACCAAGCGCCGGGTGCTGTTGATCGATCTCGATCCACAGGGCAACGCCACCATGGGCAGCGGTGTGGATAAGCATGGCCTGGAAAACTCCATCTACGATGTCCTGATCGGCGAATGCGATCTGGGCCAGGCCATGCACTTCTCCGAACATGGCGGTTATCAACTGCTGCCGGCCAACCGTGACCTGACGGCGGCCGAAGTGGTGCTGCTGGAAATGCAGATGAAGGAAAGCCGCCTGCGCAGCGCCTTGGCGCCGATCCGGGAAAACTACGATTACATCCTGATCGACTGCCCGCCGTCGCTGTCGATGCTGACCCTCAACGCCCTGGTGGCCGCCGATGGGGTCATTATCCCCATGCAGTGCGAGTACTTCGCCCTGGAAGGGTTGAGCGACCTTGTGGATAACATCAAGCGCATCGCCGAACTGTTGAACCCGGACCTGAAGGTCGAAGGCCTGTTGCGGACCATGTACGACCCGCGCCTGAGCCTGATGAACGATGTCTCGGCCCAGCTCAAGGAACATTTCGGCGAGCAGCTCTACGACACCGTCATTCCCCGTAACATCCGTCTGGCCGAAGCGCCGAGCTACGGCATGCCGGCCCTGGCCTACGACAAACAATCCCGTGGTGCGCTGGCTTACCTGGCCCTGGCGGGCGAGATGGTTCGTCGTCAGCGCCGCAACCCACGCACCGCTGCAGCCCAGCCAACTTAAGGAAACCCCATGGCCGTCAAGAAACGAGGTCTCGGACGTGGACTGGATGCACTGCTCAGCGGTCCGACTGTCAGCTCGCTGGAAGAACAGGCCGTACAGGCCGACCAGCGCGAGCTGCAGCACTTGCCCCTGGACCTGATCCAGCGCGGCAAATACCAGCCGCGCCGGGACATGGACCCGCAGGCGCTGGAAGAATTGGCCCAATCGATCAAGAGCCAGGGCGTGATGCAGCCGATCGTGGTCCGGCCGATCGCCAATGGACGCTTCGAGATCATCGCCGGTGAACGTCGCTGGCGCGCCAGCCAGCAGGCCGGCCAGGAAACCATCCCGGCGATGGTCCGCGATGTGCCGGATGAAACGGCCATCGCCATGGCGCTGATCGAGAACATCCAGCGTGAAGACCTCAACCCGATCGAGGAAGCGGTGGCCCTGCAGCGCTTGCAGCAGGAATTCCAGCTGACCCAGCAACAGGTCGCCGAGGCGGTGGGCAAGTCCCGCGTGACCGTGGCCAATCTGCTGCGCCTGATCGCGTTGCCGGAAGTCATCAAGACCATGCTGTCCCATGGCGACCTGGAAATGGGTCATGCCCGGGCATTGCTCGGTTTGCCGGAAAATCAACAGGTTGAAGGGGCGCGACACGTTGTCGCACGCGGCCTCACCGTGCGCCAAACCGAGGCACTGGTTCGCCAGTGGCTCAGTGGCAAACCGGCACCTGTCGAGGCACCCAAGACCGATCCGGATATCGCCCGCCTCGAACAACGCCTGGCCGAGCGCCTGGGCTCTGCGGTGCAGATTCGCCACGGAAAGAAGGGCAAGGGCCAATTGGTGATTGGTTATAACTCCCTCGATGAGTTGCAAGGTGTCCTTGCACACATTCGCTGAAACAATTGCTCTTGTAGCGCGCAGTCGGAAATCACTACCTGACAGTTGAATAGGGGCAGAACCGCCCCTATACTCTGCGCGCATTTTGTCGGCACAAATTATGCCAAGTTATTGAATTATGGCGGCCGACTATTGGAGAGCAAAAGCGATGGAAACCCGCACGCCAAACCGCTTGCCGTTCCATCGTCTGGCAGTTTTCCCGGTTCTGATGGCTCAATTCACCGTCGTACTGATCGCCACATTGGCGCTCTGGCAATGGAAAGGAGTCGTCGCCGGATACTCAGGCCTTTGCGGAGGCCTGATAGCCTTGCTTCCCAATATTTACTTCGCTCACAGGGCCTTTCGGTTTTCCGGCGCCCGAGCAGCCCAGGCTATCGTCCGGTCTTTTTATGCCGGCGAGGCGGGGAAACTGATTTTGACGGCAGTGCTGTTTGCACTGACGTTCGCAGGTGTGAAGCCATTGGCGCCGCTGGCTGTATTCGGCGTCTTCGTGCTGACCCAACTGGTCAGCTGGTTCGCTCCCCTGCTAATGAGAACAAGACTTTCGAGACCTTAGGGCGTTTGAGGCAACCATGGCAGAGACAACCGCTTCGGGCTATATCCAGCACCACTTGCAGAACCTGACCTTCGGTCAGCTACCCAACGGCGGCTGGGGTTTTGCCCACACCGCAGCAGAAGCCAAGGAAATGGGCTTCTGGGCTTTCCACGTCGATACCCTCGGCTGGTCGGTCGCACTGGGCCTGATTTTCGTTCTTCTTTTCCGCATGGCGGCCAAGAAGGCGACCTCCGGTCAGCCAGGTGCACTGCAGAACTTCGTTGAAGTACTGGTCGAATTCGTCGATGGCAGCGTGAAAGACAGCTTCCATGGCCGCAGCCCGGTGATCGCGCCGCTGGCACTGACCATCTTCGTCTGGGTGTTCCTGATGAACGCCGTCGACCTGGTACCGGTCGACTGGATTCCCCAACTGGCCATCCTGATCTCCGGTGATCAGCACATCCCGTTCCGCGCCGTGTCGACCACCGACCCGAACGCGACCTTGGGCATGGCGTTCTCGGTTTTCGCACTGATCATTTTCTATAGCATCAAGGTCAAGGGCATCGGCGGCTTCATCGGCGAACTGACCCTGCACCCGTTCGGCAGCAAGAACATCCTCGTTCAGGCCCTGCTGATTCCGGTGAACTTCCTGCTGGAATTCGTGACCCTGATCGCCAAACCGATTTCTCTGGCACTGCGTCTGTTCGGCAACATGTATGCCGGCGAACTGGTGTTCATCCTGATCGCTGTGATGTTCGGCAGCGGCCTGCTCTGGCTCAGCGGCCTGGGTGTAGTTCTGCAGTGGGCGTGGGCTGTGTTCCACATCCTGATCATCACCCTGCAGGCGTTCATCTTCATGATGCTGACCATCGTCTACCTGTCGATGGCGCACGAAGAAAACCATTAAGGCCAGTCTCGACTAGTCTGATGTCCTTCCCGGTCAAACGGGAAGGAGCCCGAACCGGGCTGAGAAACGATTTGTTTTACCGCTTTAATCTAAAAAACCTAAACCATACGACGTAAAAGTCGGGAGGAAAGATGGAAACTGTAGTTGGTCTAACCGCTATCGCTGTTGCACTGTTGATCGGCCTGGGCGCACTGGGTACTGCAATTGGTTTCGGCCTGTTGGGCGGCAAGTTCCTGGAAGGCGCAGCGCGTCAGCCAGAAATGGTTCCAATGCTGCAAGTCAAAATGTTCATCGTGGCCGGTCTGCTCGACGCCGTGACCATGATCGGTGTTGGTATCGCGCTGTTCTTCACCTTTGCGAACCCGTTCGTTGGTCAAATCGCTGGCTAATTACTCGGATGTCTCGAGTAGATTGGTGTGATGGACAACGTAACTGCGAGGTGTTGGCGTGAACATTAATGCGACCCTGATTGGCCAGTCCGTTGCGTTCCTGATTTTTGTACTGTTCTGCATGAAGTTCGTATGGCCTCCGGTCATTGCGGCATTGCACGAACGTCAAAAGAAGATCGCTGATGGTCTGGACGCTGCCAGCCGTGCAGCTCGCGACCTGGAGTTGGCCCATGAGAAAGTGGGTCAGCAACTGCGCGAAGCGAAAGCTCAGGCAGCTGAAATCATCGAGCAAGCCAAGAAACGCGGTACCCAGATTGTCGACGAAGCCCGTGAACAGGCTCGCGTCGAAGCTGACCGTGTGAAGGCTCAGGCTCAAGCCGAGATCGAACAGGAACTCAACAGTGTCAAAGACGCGCTGCGTGCCCAAGTGGGTGCTCTGGCCGTTGGCGGTGCTTCGAAGATCCTGGGTGCCACAATCGATCAAAACGCGCACGCAGAGCTGGTAAACAAACTGGCTGCTGAAATCTAAGCGAGGGCGATCATGGCAGAACTGACCACGTTGGCCCGACCTTACGCTAAGGCGGCCTTCGAGCACGCTCAGGCCCACCAGCAACTGGCCAATTGGTCAGCCATGCTCGGCCTGGCAGCAGCGGTGTCGCAAGACGGCACCATGCAGCGCGTGCTCAAGGCCCCGCGACTGACGAGCGCAGAAAAGGCCGCCACGTTCATTGACGTGTGCGGCGACAAGTTCGATGCCAAGGCACAGAATTTCATCCATGTCGTTGCCGAAAACGACCGTCTCCCGCTTCTGCCGGAGATTGCCGCTCTTTTCGACCTGTACAAGGCCGAGCAAGAGAAATCGGTAGACGTGGAAGTCACCAGTGCTTTTGCATTGAACCAAGAACAGCAAGACAAACTCGCCAAGGTTCTCAGTGCACGACTCAACCGGGAAGTGCGCCTGCAAGTCGAGGAAGACAAGTCCCTGATTGGGGGCGTTGTAATCCGCGCCGGCGACCTGGTTATCGATGGCTCGATTCGCGGCAAAATCGCGAAACTTGCCGAAGCATTGAAATCTTGAGTTTGAAGGGGCAGCAGAGCAATGCAGCAACTCAATCCTTCCGAAATAAGTGAAATTATCAAGGGCCGCATCGAAAAGCTCGATGTGACCTCCCAAGCCCGTAACGAAGGCACTGTCGTCAGCGTATCTGACGGCATCGTGCGGATTCACGGTCTGGCCGACGTCATGTACGGCGAGATGATCGAGTTTCCGGGCGGCGTCTACGGTATGGCCCTCAACCTGGAGCAAGACTCTGTAGGTGCCGTGGTACTGGGCGCATACACGACGCTGGCTGAAGGCATGAGCGCCAAGTGCACCGGCCGCATCCTCGAAGTTCCGGTAGGCAAGGAACTGCTGGGTCGCGTTGTCGACGCACTGGGTAACCCTGTTGACGGCAAAGGTCCGCTGAACAACACCGAGACCGACGCGGTCGAGAAAGTTGCTCCAGGCGTGATCTGGCGTAAGTCGGTAGACCAGCCTGTACAGACTGGCTACAAGGCTGTCGATGCCATGATCCCTGTCGGCCGTGGCCAGCGTGAGCTGATCATCGGCGACCGTCAGATCGGTAAGACCGCTCTGGCGATCGACGCGATCATCAACCAGAAAAACAGCGGCATCTTCTGCGTCTACGTGGCCATCGGTCAGAAGCAATCGACCATCGCCAACGTGGTTCGCAAGCTGGAAGAGAACGGTGCACTGGCTAACACCATCATCGTTGCCGCCAGTGCTTCCGAATCGGCCGCACTGCAGTTCCTGGCACCGTACTCCGGTTGCACCATGGGCGAATACTTCCGCGACCGCGGTGAAGACGCGCTGATCGTTTATGACGATCTGTCCAAGCAAGCAGTGGCCTACCGCCAGATTTCCCTGCTGCTGCGCCGTCCACCAGGCCGTGAAGCCTACCCAGGCGACGTGTTCTATCTCCACTCCCGTCTGCTGGAGCGCGCATCCCGCGTTTCGGAAGAGTACGTAGAGAAGTTCACCAACGGCGCAGTGACTGGCAAGACCGGTTCCCTGACCGCGCTGCCGATCATCGAAACCCAGGCTGGCGACGTTTCCGCGTTCGTTCCGACCAACGTGATTTCCATCACCGACGGTCAGATCTTCCTGGAATCGGCCATGTTCAACTCGGGCATCCGTCCTGCTGTGAACGCCGGTGTTTCGGTATCCCGTGTGGGTGGTGCCGCTCAGACCAAGATCATCAAGAAGCTGTCCGGTGGTATCCGTACCGCCCTGGCCCAGTACCGTGAACTGGCGGCATTCGCCCAGTTCGCTTCTGACCTGGACGAAGCGACCCGTAAGCAACTTGAGCATGGTCAGCGCGTTACCGAGCTGATGAAGCAGAAGCAATACGCACCAATGTCGATCGCTGACATGGCGCTGTCGCTGTATGCCGCTGAGCGTGGGTTCCTGACTGACATTGAAATCGCCAAGATCGGCAGCTTCGAACAAGCGCTGATCGCTTTCTTCAACCGCGATCACGCCGATTTGATGGCCAAGATCAACGTTAAAGGTGACTTCAATGACGAAATCGACGCTGGCCTCAAGGCCGGTATCGAGAAGTTCAAGGCCACCCAAACCTGGTAAGCCGCAGCGGGAGCCGCAAGGCTCCCGCTTGCTAACCTGATAGGTGTTACATGGCAGGCGCAAAAGAGATTCGCAGTAAGATTGCGAGCATCAAAAGCACGCAAAAGATTACCAGCGCCATGGAAAAAGTGGCGGTCAGCAAAATGCGCAAGGCACAAATGCGCATGGCTGCTAGCCGTCCTTATGCGGAGCGCATCCGCCAGGTGATTGGTCATCTGGCCAACGCCAACCCGGAATACCGCCACCCGTTCATGATCGAACGCGCCGTCAAGCGCGTCGGTTACGTTGTGGTGAGCAGTGACCGTGGTCTGTGCGGTGGCTTGAACACCAACCTGTTCAAGGCCCTGGTCAAGGACATGGCGGTAAACCGCGAACAAGGCGTCGAGATCGATCTGTGCGTGGTCGGTAGCAAGGGTGCGGCTTTCTTCCGCAACTTCGGCGGTAACGTCGTCGCTGCTATCAGCCACCTGGGTGAAGAACCGTCGATCAACGACCTGATCGGCAGCGTCAAGGTGATGCTGGATGCTTACCTGGAAGGCCGGATCGACCGCCTGTCCGTGGTATCCAACAAGTTCATCAACACCATGACGCAACAGCCGACCGTGGAGCAGTTGATTCCACTGGTGGCGACCCCGGAACAGGAACTCAAGCACCACTGGGACTATCTCTACGAACCGGATGCCAAGGAGCTGCTCGACGGCTTGATGGTCCGCTACGTGGAGTCGCAGGTCTACCAGGCGGTGGTCGAGAACAACGCAGCTGAACAAGCGGCGCGGATGATCGCGATGAAGAACGCTACCGACAACGCCGGTGATTTGATCAGCGATTTGCAGCTGATCTACAACAAGGCGCGTCAGGCTGCGATCACCCAAGAGATCTCGGAAATCGTCGGCGGCGCTGCCGCGGTTTAACGGTTCAAATATTCAGAGGATCCAGCTATGAGTAGCGGACGTATCGTTCAAATCATCGGCGCCGTTATCGACGTGGAATTCCCACGCGACAGCGTACCGAGCATCTACGACGCCTTGAAGGTTCAAGGCGCCGAAACCACCCTGGAAGTTCAGCAGCAGCTGGGCGACGGCGTGGTTCGTACCATTGCGATGGGCTCCACCGAGGGCTTGAAGCGCGGTCTGGACGTCAACAACACTGGCGCAGCCATCTCCGTACCGGTCGGTAAAGCGACCCTGGGCCGGATCATGGACGTACTGGGCAACCCGATCGACGAAGCTGGCCCGATCGACACCGAAGAACGCTGGGGCATTCACCGTCCTGCGCCAACCTTCGCTGAACAGGCTGGTGGCAACGAACTGCTGGAAACCGGCATCAAGGTTATCGACCTGGTTTGCCCGTTCGCCAAGGGCGGTAAAGTCGGTCTGTTCGGTGGTGCCGGTGTAGGCAAGACCGTAAACATGATGGAACTGATCCGTAACATCGCCATCGAGCACAGCGGTTATTCCGTGTTCGCCGGTGTGGGTGAGCGTACTCGTGAGGGTAACGACTTCTACCACGAGATGAAGGATTCCAACGTTCTGGACAAAGTGGCACTGGTCTACGGCCAGATGAACGAGCCGCCGGGAAACCGTCTGCGCGTAGCCCTGACCGGCCTGACCATGGCCGAGAAGTTCCGTGACGAAGGTAACGACGTTCTGTTGTTCGTCGACAACATCTACCGTTACACCCTGGCCGGTACCGAAGTATCCGCACTGCTGGGCCGTATGCCTTCGGCAGTAGGTTACCAGCCGACCCTGGCTGAAGAGATGGGCGTGCTGCAAGAGCGCATCACTTCCACCAAGCAAGGCTCGATCACCTCGATCCAAGCGGTATACGTACCAGCGGACGACTTGACCGACCCGTCGCCAGCGACCACCTTCGCCCACTTGGACGCCACCGTCGTTCTGTCCCGTGACATCGCTTCCCTGGGTATCTACCCAGCGGTAGATCCACTGGACTCGACTTCGCGCCAACTGGACCCGAACGTGATCGGCCAGGAGCACTACGACACCGCTCGCGGCGTCCAGTACGTGCTGCAGCGTTACAAGGAACTGAAGGACATCATCGCGATCCTGGGTATGGACGAGCTGTCGGAAGCCGACAAGCAGTTGGTAAACCGTGCTCGTAAGATCCAGCGCTTCTTGTCGCAGCCGTTCTTCGTGGCTGAAGTCTTCACCGGTGCCTCGGGTAAATACGTTTCCCTGAAAGACACCATTGCTGGCTTCAAAGGCATCCTCAACGGTGACTACGACCACCTGCCAGAACAAGCGTTCTACATGGTCGGCGGCATCGAAGAAGCGATCGAGAAAGCCAAGAAACTGTAATCCCGGCGCCCGGCAACGGGCGCTAATTTAGGTTGAGGCAATCAGATGGCTATGACAGTCCATTGCGATATCGTCAGTGCGGAAGGGGAAATCTTCTCCGGTCTGGTCGAGTTTGTGGTTGCGCACGGTGAGCTGGGTGATCTTGGTATCGCCCTGGGTCACGCACCGCTGATCACCAGCTTGAAGCCAGGTCCGATTACTCTGACCAAGCAGGGCGGGGAAAGGGAGGTGTTCTACATCTCCGGTGGTTTCCTCGAGGTTCAGCCGAACATGGTCAAGGTCCTTGCCGACACTGTGCAACGTGCTGCCGACCTGGACGAAGCCTCCGCTCAGGAAGCCGTCAAGGCTGCCGAGAAGGCTCTGAACGAAAAAGGCGCAGACTTCGACTACGGTTCTGCTGCCGCACGTCTGGCCGAGGCCGCAGCCCAGCTGCGTACCGTCCAGCAGATCCGCAAGAAGTTCGGCGGCTAAGCCGTCTGCTTCCTGTGCGATTGATTAAAAAGGGTAGCCTCGGCTACCCTTTTTTCTTTTCCCCTATTCATTACCTGGTCGCAGCCGCTGACCACCCAGGATTGGTAGCCAGTCATGTCTCTTGAAATCGTTATCCTCGCGGCCGGCCAAGGCACCCGCATGCGTTCGGCGTTGCCCAAGGTCTTGCACCCGGTCGCCGGCAATTCCATGCTCGGTCATGTTATCCACAGCGCGCGGCAACTTGATCCACAGCGCATTCACGTGGTCATCGGCCACGGTGCCGATGCGGTACGCGAACGCCTGGCGGCGGATGACCTGAATTTCGTACTGCAGGACAAACAACTGGGTACTGGTCATGCCGTGGCCCAGGCCGTGCCGTTCATCACGGCCAATACGGTGCTGATTCTCTACGGCGATGTGCCGCTGATCGAAGTCGAGACCTTGCAGCGCCTGCTCACGCACGTCGCCCCACAGCAACTGGGCCTGCTGACTGTCGAGCTGGATGACCCCACCGGTTACGGCCGCATTGTGCGCAACGCCGACGGCCAGGTGACGGCGATTGTCGAGCAAAAGGACGCCAGCGAAGCCCAGCGCGCGATCACCGAGGGCAACACCGGGATCCTGGCTGTGCCGGCCGAGCGCCTGGGCGACTGGATGAGTCGTCTGTCGAACAACAATGCCCAGGGCGAGTACTACCTGACCGATGTGATTGCCATGGCGGTCGCTGACGGGCTGGTGGTGGCTACCGAGCAACCGCTGGACGCCATGGAAGTGCAGGGCGCCAACGATCGTCGGCAACTGGCCGAGCTGGAGCGCCACTATCAATTGCGCGCCGCCCGCCGCCTGATGGCCCAGGGCGTGACCTTGCGCGATCCGTCCCGTTTCGATGTGCGCGGTGAAGTCAGCGTGGGTCGCGACGTGGTCATCGATATCAACGTCATCCTCGAAGGCAAGGTCGTCATCGAAGACGACGTGATCATCGGCCCGAACTGCGTGATCAAGGACAGCACCCTGCGCAAAGGCGTGGTGATCAAGGCCAACAGCCATCTCGAGGGCGCGGTCATGGGCGAAGGCAGCGACGCCGGCCCGTTCGCGCGGTTGCGCCCAGGCTCCGTGCTGGAAGCCCGTGCCCATGTGGGTAACTTCGTCGAACTCAAGAACGCTCATTTGGGCGAAGACGCCAAGGCTGGCCACCTGACCTACCTGGGTGACGCTGAAGTCGGCGCCCGCACCAACATTGGCGCCGGCACCATCACCTGCAACTACGATGGCGCCAACAAGTGGAAAACCGTAATGGGTGACGATGTCTTCATCGGCTCCAACAACTCCTTGGTGGCGCCTGTGGATATCTCCAGCGGTGCGACCACGGCGGCCGGTTCGACCCTGACCCAGAATGTGGATAACGGCCAATTGGCGGTGGCGCGCGCGCGCCAACGCAACATCGACGGTTGGAAGCGGCCGGAAAAAATCAAGAAACCCTAAAGTTATCCACAACCCCTGTGGGAGCGGGCTAGCTCGCGATAGCGGTGTATCAGGTAAAGCTGTATTGCCCGGTCTGACCCCTTCGCGAGCAAGCTCGCTCCCACAGTGATGAGAGGATTTCTGAATTTTTCTCCAGGCGCCTTGACGATGCCGCTGCAATAGGTTTTGATTGCTTACGTTATCTTTCGAATCGAAACTTAAGCCGCCATGTCGAAACGCAATACGCCACAGCGCCGCCACAACATCCTTGCTTTGCTCCAAGAGCAGGGCGAGGTCAGTGTGGATGAGCTGGCCAAGCGCTTCGAAACCTCTGAGGTTACGATTCGCAAGGATCTCGCCGCCCTGGAAACCAACGGCCTGCTGCTGCGTCGCTACGGTGGCGCGGTGCCGATGCCGCAGGAGTTGGTGGCCGATAACGGACAAACCGTCTCCAAGTACAAACTCGCCATTGCCCGGGCCGCGGTGAAGCGGATCCGCGAACACGCGCGCATCATCATCGACAGCGGCAGCACCACCGCCGCCATGATCCCTCAACTCGGCCAACAGCCAGGCCTGGTGGTGATGACCAATTCCCTGCATGTCGCCAACGCCTTGAGCGAACTGGAGCACGAGCCGGTGCTGTTGATGACCGGCGGCACCTGGGACCCTCACTCCGAGTCGTTCCAGGGCCAGGTGGCCGAGCAGGTTCTGCGTTCGTACGACTTCGACCAGTTGTTCATCGGCGCCGACGGCATCGATCTGGTTCGAGGTACCACCACCTTCAACGAACTGCTGGGCTTGAGCCGCGTGATGGCTGAGGTTGCCCGGGAAGTGATCGTGATGGTGGAGGCCGACAAGATCGGCCGCAAGATCCCCAACCTGGAGCTGCCGTGGAGCAGCGTCCATACCCTCATTACCGATGATCGCCTGCCCGTAGAGGCCCGCGATCAGATTCAGGCCCGCGGCATCACCGTGATCTGCGCGCCTGTCAGCCAGGAGAAATAGCATGTGTGGAATTGTCGGCGCCGTTGCTGAACGCAACATCACAGCAATCTTGCTCGAAGGCCTCAAGCGCCTGGAATACCGCGGCTACGACAGCGCCGGTGTGGCGGTGTTCACCAACGACGAGAAGCTCGAGCGCATGCGTCGTCCGGGCAAGGTCAGCGAGCTGGAACAGGCGCTGGACGCCGAACCGCTGCTCGGTCGCCTGGGTATCGCCCACACCCGTTGGGCCACTCATGGCGCGCCGTGCGAGCGTAACGCCCACCCGCATTTCTCCGGCGATCTGGCGGTGGTGCACAACGGCATCATCGAAAACCACGAAGCCCTGCGTGAACAGCTCAAGGCGCTCGGTTATGTGTTCACTTCCGACACCGACACTGAAGTCATCGCCCATCTGCTCAACCACAAGCTCAAGGACCTGGTGGACCTGACCGTGGCCCTCAAGGCCACCGTCAAGGAACTGCACGGTGCTTATGGCCTGGCGGTCATCAGCGCGAAACAACCTGATCGCCTGGTCGCGGCCCGCAGCGGCAGCCCATTGGTGATCGGCCTGGGCCTGGGGGAAAACTTCCTGGCTTCCGATCAGTTGGCGCTGCGTCAGGTCACCGACCGCTTCATGTACCTGGAAGAAGGCGATATCGCCGAGATTCGCCGCGATAGCGTGCAAATCTGGAACATCGACGGCAAAGCCGTGGAGCGCGAGACCGTTCAGTACCGCGACGGTGCCGAAGCCGCCGACAAGGGCGAGTTCCGCCACTTCATGCTCAAGGAAATCCACGAACAACCGGCCGTGGTGCAGCGCACCCTGGAAGGCCGCATGAGCCAGAGCCAGGTGCTGGTCCAGGCGTTCGGTCCACAGGCGGCCGAACTGTTCGCCAAGGTGCGTAACGTGCAAATCGTCGCCTGTGGCACCAGCTATCACGCCGGGATGGTCGCCCGTTACTGGCTCGAAGAACTGGCCGGTATTCCGTGCCAGGTCGAAGTGGCCAGTGAGTTCCGTTACCGCAAGGTGGTGGTGCAGCCGGACACCTTGTTCGTCACCATTTCCCAGTCCGGGGAAACCGCCGACACCCTGGCGGCCCTGCGCAACGCCAAGGAATTGGGTTTCCTCGCCAGCCTGGCGATCTGCAACGTCGGCATCAGCTCGCTGGTGCGCGAGTCCGACCTGACCCTGCTGACCCAGGCCGGCCGTGAGATCGGCGTGGCGTCGACCAAGGCGTTCACCACGCAACTGGTGGGCTTGTTGCTGCTGACCCTGTCCCTGGGCCAGGTCCGCGGCACGCTGGGCGAGGGCGTCGAGGCCAAACTGGTGGAAGAACTGCGCCGCCTGCCGGCCCGCCTGGGCGAAGCCCTGGCGATGGACAGCACCGTGGAAAAAATCGCCGAGCTGTTCGCCGAGAAAAACCACACCCTGTTCCTCGGGCGCGGCGCGCAATTCCCGGTGGCGATGGAAGGGGCCTTGAAGCTCAAGGAGATCTCCTACATCCACGCCGAGGCCTACCCGGCCGGTGAACTCAAGCACGGTCCGCTGGCGCTTGTGGATAACGACATGCCGGTGGTCACCGTGGCGCCGAACAACGAGCTGCTGGAAAAGCTCAAGTCCAACCTGCAGGAAGTGCGCGCCCGTGGCGGCCAGTTGATTGTCTTTGCAGACGAACAAGCCGGCATGACCAACGGTGAAGGTACCCACGTGGTGCACATGCCGCACATCCACGACATCCTGTCGCCGATCCTCTATACCATCCCGTTGCAACTGCTGTCGTACTACGTCGCGGTGCTCAAGGGGACGGATGTGGACCAGCCGCGTAACTTGGCGAAGTCTGTGACGGTGGAGTGAGTCGTCTCCAAGAGCCAGGCTTCTTGGTGATCCTAGGTAATGAATCTGGTCGGGTTTAGCACTGCTAAACCCGTCATTCGTCCAGCCGCATCGGTCCCTACACATGGCTGACACCTTGATGGTCTCAACCCTTCACTGAACAGCTGAAGAGAAAACCGACCTGACATCTGCGCTGATCCTTTGAGAGACCAAAATTTGGCTTGAAGGTATTTTTTGATTTTCTTTGAGGATTTGAAAAAATACTTTCACATTTTCTCGTTAGGGGCAGATACCAACCCTCTATGTGCTAGTATTTTTTCAAATCCTCAAAGAAATTGAAAAAATACTGCCATGCCGAAAAAAACAGCACCTCTTATGCCATCCGCTGAGCGGCTCCTGCGCCAGCTTGGCGAACGGATCGAGCTGGCTCGTAAGCGCCGCAAGATCACTGCGGCGCAAATGGCTGCGCGGGCGGGCATGAGCGCTCCCACGTTGAGGGCGCTGGAAAGTGGCAGTCCTGCTGTGACCATCGGGGCCTACGTTTCGGTATTGGTAGCCTTGGGGTTGGAGAAGGACCTTGAATTGCTCGCTCGTACGGATGAGTTAGGCCGTGATCTGCAAGATGCTGAATTGAAAGGGCGTTCTGCAGTCGAGCACATCAAGCCAAAAGTACGGCTGCCCCAGTTTCATTGGGACAATCTGGTCAGCGTCTCGGCAAAAGAAAACAGTTCTACCTCACCAGCCGCTGACACTCGAAGCCAGACAAGCTCTGAACTGGCTAAGAAGCTTTTAGGGGACGACGATGCCTGAAAGGATTTTCGTCTACGCAGACTGGGCTGAAACAGCACCCGTACTGCTTGGAACCCTTCATTCCCGCAGATTGGCAGGCTCCGAGCGTATGGAGTTCGAGTACGCGCGGGCTGTTCTTCAAACCCTTCACACTCAGATTGCGATCGACCCTCGGATTCAGCCTTATGAAGGGCGGCAATATCCAACGAGAAATTGCTTTGGGTGCGTATCGGACTCCTCGCCTGATCGATGGGGGCGACTGCTGATGGATCGTCGCTTGGAGCGGGATAAAAGGGCAGGAGTCGTACCGCAGGACGCACGGCTGTTTGACTCGGACTATCTCATCGGGGTTCACGACGCCTACCGGGTAGGGGGACTGCGTTTCAAAGTCGAGGAAGAAGGAGCGTTCCTTGACGACCATGTGGAGCATGCCGCTCCCCCGATGGCCCGCATGCGTGAGCTTGAAGAGGCTTCGCGTCGATTTGAAGCTGGAGAGGATCGGGGGGCTCAGGGTCAGGACTGGATTCGAATGCTCATTGCTCCAGGTGGCTCGCTGGGTGGAGCGAGGCCCAAGGCAAGTGTAGTAGATGACGATCACGCGCTCTGGATAGGAAAATTTCCCAGTAATAGAGACACCCACGACGTGGGCGGCTGGGAGATGGTCGTCAACACATTGGCCCAAGGCTGTGGGCTCTATGTGGCTGAAGGAAAAGCGCAACGGTACGCGAGTGAGTACCACTGTTTCATGGTTAAGCGCTTTGACAGAACAGCAAAGGGTGGTCGGCTGCACTTTGCTTCAGCGATGACCCTGACGGACCACCAGGATGGTGATGGGCATGAGACAGGGGCCAGTTACCTAGAGATTGCAGAGGTATTGGTCAGGGAGGGGGCCGCTGCCGACGTGGATCTTCCCGAGCTTTGGCGAAGAATTGTCTTTAACATGCTGGTTTCGAACACTGACGATCATCTACGAAACCATGGCTTCCTACTGGAGCCTGGGCGCGGCTGGCGTCTTTCGCCTGCGTATGACATGAACCCTGTCCCTGGTGACACTGGCTTGAGGCTCAACGTTTCAGAGGCCGATAACGCCATAGACCTTGATCTGGCAATGAGCGTGGCCGGTTATTTCCGCGTCTCCGCTGACGATGCCAGACAAACCATCGAGAGGTTCCAGGGCGTCGTCAGCAAATGGCCCAGGGTCGCGCGCTATCTGGGCATCCCAAGCAATGAGCAGCAGCGGATGGCGCCAGCATT
Organism: Pseudomonas sp. NFACC13-1; assembly: GCF_900104425.1. Classification (NCBI taxonomy): domain Bacteria; kingdom Pseudomonadati; phylum Pseudomonadota; class Gammaproteobacteria; order Pseudomonadales; family Pseudomonadaceae; genus Pseudomonas; species Pseudomonas sp. NFACC13-1. Next base: position 93,766 of record NZ_FMXV01000020.1, read on the forward strand.
TGCGCTTGCTGGCTGAAAAAGGCGCTAGGTTCTGTACGAAATTGATCTGGAAACCTGGATGATCGATTCCACGGCGGTACGCGCAACCCGGGCCTCTTCTGGTGCTGTGACAATGTTTATTTATCCTGCACACTCTGGGTGTCGATTTGGAATAAAGTTTGTCCGTGGTCTGACGTCCAGGGCTGGACGTCAAGCCCTTCAGGACACGGCATCCCCTGAGGGCAGGATCTGTTCACCTGTATCCAAATCCACTCATCGAGGTCGACGTCCAGTGTGCTCGAGCGGTTGGTAGCGTGGCGCACCTGAATTCATCTGCTCGCTGCGCTTGGCAAACTTCAATCGTTTGAGCTGTGCAATCTTGTGAGTCAGTTTCTCGATGACCGCAGCACATTCCTACGGTCCCTCACGCATAAATTGCCGTCTCTGTTCGGGCGGCAATGTTTCCGCTATGTCCAACAACATCACCTGGGCTGCCGTTTGCAGTTGCACGGTGGCTTCGCGTTGTTTGGCGAAGCTGGTTTGTACCTGTTGCCTATCAATGGTGTCGGCGCTCAGTTGGTCAAGTATGACTTGTCGATTGCTGCGTGCTTGCGCCGCCAGCTTGCGCAAGCCGGGCGCGTGTTGGCTGATAACGGCGCGAACGTCCTGACGTTGCTCGTCGGGTAAACGCAGCACCTTGCCAATCAGTTCCCTCACCGGCTGGTTCTGCCCCAGTTCGAGGAAGGGCACTGCGTTAGGGCGGCTTAGCAGCCAGCCGCCGAGAAAGGCGTTAACGCCGAGGGAAAGCAGCAGGGCGCCGCTCAGTAGCCAGGTTTTGTTCATCGCTCGTCTGTCCATAACAGGCCGCCCATGACGTGGGCAGCGATTTGCATATCGTCGTCGGTCGCAGGCGTCGCCCAGTGGCCAGCCAACACGCCCAGCGCTGCGCACAAGGCCAGGCCGGCGACTTTCACTGGCCACCCATAGCGCCATCGGTGCACGGCGCGATACCACGGCTGGCGTTGCGGCTGAGCTGTGGCGGCTTGCACGATGCGCGCGGCTAAACCATGGGGCGGGCGTGGGAGGGGTTGATTGGCCAGTTGCTGGCGCAGCTCGTCGTCGGCGTCGTTCATCGCTGTTTATCCTCGTGGCACGGGCTCAAGCCTTTGGGCAGCCAGCGCCGCAGTTGTTGGCGGGCACGCCCGAGCAGGCCCTCCAGCGCTTTAGGGTGCAGGCCCATTAATGCAGCGGCTTGTGTGTTGCTGTGTTCGTCGAAGTAGCAGAGCAGTACCGCCATGCGTTGTTTTTCCGGCAGGCGTTGCACGACTTGTTGAATCTTCGCGGCTTCACGGGCGCGCTCGACAGTAGCGGCGGTTTCGGTCTTGGGGTCGAGCAACTCGTGCAGCAGGCTGTCGATATCCTGCTCAGCGCGATGTTTATGTCGACGCAGATTGTCCAGGCAAAGGTTGACCACAATACGCTGCAACCATGTAGAGAACTGCGCCCGGCCGGGTTGCCAAATGGCGGCATGGGTCCATACCCGCGTGAACGCCTCCTGGGCAATGTCTTCGGCGTCGGTCTGCTGGGCAAAAAAACGCCGGGCAATGGCGTAGGCGCGCGGCAGGTGACGCGTCACCAACGTGGCAAATGCATGCTGGTCGCCTCTGGCAATGGCGATCATTAGCTGCTCGTCGGTGGGCGTCATGGCGTGGGCAGCGCCTTAAGGTGTGGGGGTGACGGTGATGCTGCCCGAGCGGGTATTGCCTTGGCTACCGGTTACACTGCGGTTAAGCGTGTTACTGACTTGATCGTAGCTGTAACTGGCGTCACGACTGAGGTTTTTACCTGCGGCTGTGGTCACCTCAGTTTGCCGGTTCGCCGTGCCATCGGTGCGACTGGTCTGCTGATTGAAGGTTCCCGTATTGCCGTTGGCGCCGGTATAGGTGCCGCTATTCTGGCCATCGGTTCGAGTGCCTTGCACGGTGCGCGTATCACCGTTGGCAGCGGTGGTGGAACGGTTGAACTGGCCGCTGACCGGGTCGTATTGACGGATGCTGGAGCGGGTAACGGTTTTGCCATCGGCGCCGGTAACCGTTTGCTGGCGATTTAACCCGGCACCACGCTGACCGCTGACAGTGGTTTGATAAGTACCGCTGTGGCCACGGCTGGTGGAAAAACCACCGCTGCGCTGGCGTTCAGCGGCTTCGCTGGCGGCGGTGCACAGCAAGATCAGACACAGTAGAGCGGGTACGGTGGTGAACAATGGACGGCGCATGGAAAACCTCGAGGTGCTGGGAAGGATCGAGGCTTAAACGCCGAACTGATCAAATCCCCTGCGTTTATTTTCGTTGCCTGTGCTTAACGCAAAAACGCACGGCGGCTTTGGCAAACTGGGATTGCAGGAAACCGCTGGCCATCGTTGCACCTCATTGATAGGCGCTACACGCAACGCGGCGCCAGTGCACGTGTCGCTAGCGGCCCAAGCGCTTATCCACGTCGGTATCCAGTCTCGCCATAAAGCGTTCAACCTCCTCGGTGTAGGCGCCGGGGGTGCCGAGCAGTTGGTTGATTTCCTTATGGGTCATGTCTTGCTCCAGCACGCTGACGCTGACGGTTAGCGCGGTGGCATGGGTGGCAAACAGGTGCGCCTGCTCGCAGGCTACGTCGCGTCGGGTGGAGCACACAGCGAGCATTGGCGTCGCGCCATTCGCCAGTACGTAGGATGGCGAGGTTTGTTGCCAGTAGGTGGGGTCGCTGCCGAAGGCTTCGTCGTAGAAGCGCATATGCCGCGCTTGCATGATCTTTTCCACGTCCAGTGCGGCGCTGTCCAATGCGACGGTGCCGAGCCACGGTTTGACGCCTTGGGCGGCTGCCAACGAGGGGGAGGCCGCCAGGAGCGCGACCAGATGCGCTCCAGCCGAATGGCCCATGACGATCACATGGTTAGCCGAACCGCCCCAACTTGCGGCGTTGGCTTGCGTCATTGCTAGCGCCTTTGCCACTTCCTGGGCTTGTTGCAGGGGCTTGGTGTCCGGCAGCAGCGGGTAGTTGGCGCAGACGAAGATAAACCCCTTTGCCACCCAGCGGCTGACCTTATTGGCCACCACTTGCTGGGCGGTTTTGTCGCCGGTTCGCCAGGCGCCGCCATGCACCATAAAAATGATCGGGGCATTGCTGGGCTTGCGGGGCAGGTAGACATCCAGGCGTTCTCGGGTGTTGGGGCCGTAGGGGAGATCTTTTAGTAGCCTAGCGCCGGCGGGGAGCTTCAGTGGGGCGCTGTCTTGCTGGCGTTCGGCGCGGCGCTCTTTGATGGCGTCCATCAAAGGGCCAGCGAGGGCGATTTCCGACAGCAAGAGAAGGGCGCAGACGCGAAGGATGAATGACATACAAGGCTCCGAGTGGATAGGGCAGTGCTTATACGTTGTGGTCCACTTAACACCTGCGAATAATCATCAGCATTTGCGCTGGCCCGCTAAGCCCTATTCCAGAAAACAACGATCAAAAAGGTAAACGCTGGCCGGCTTGAGGTTTTCCACCGTGCGTTGCGGGCGGCCGCCGTCGCCGCTTTTCTTGCGGCCGGTTTCCTGTAAATAACCCGCCTCGGTCATCTTCAGCAAACGCTGGCGCATGCTGGTCTTGAGCACCGGGCGGTCGAGTACCACGGAGAAAATACTCACCGCTTCCGGTGCGCTGAATTCCGGGCCCAGGAACATCAGCGGCAGGCTGCTGTAGAGGGCCTTGGACAGCAATCGCTCCTGGACGGCGGCCACCAGGCTGTTGTGGTCGAAAGGGAGTTTGATCGAGGCGTCGGCGACATCCTTGAGGGGAAAAAAACCCTGGTGTTCGGCGAGCTGGACCGCCTCGCTGACAATCGCCAGGTAGAACGTCGAGGATGACCAGCAGCGTGGGTCGCGGAACGCGTCGCCGACGGTGCCGACCTGTTCGATCCAGGCCAGCGGCAGGCCCACTTTGCTCGAGCTACGCAGGCGCTCCACGGCGTCGTTCAGCGTGAGATCTTCGACGCCACCATTGACCACGATCCCGGGTAGCGCCCAATGGCCGGCGAATGGCTCGGCTTCCCGTCGGTTCAGGAGGATTTCCAGCGCCTGGGTCTCCCGGCAGAAGCGCAGCACACAGAGGTCGATGGTGTGCAGGTAACCGCGGGCGGGGGCTGTGCTAGTGGGCATGTCGATTTCCGTGGGTAGCGTAAAGGTCATAGTTTAACGGGTTCATGCCGGGGGCCATCCAGTGGGTGGGAAGCGGCTCGCCCAAGGCCAGTCGTTCGCGAACCAAGGTGCTGCGCACGTGGATCTTTTCCTCCATGCGAAGGATGGAAAAACGCTCCAGCAGTTCCTGCCCGCGATAGAAGGTCGGCAGCTGATCCGCGACATCCTGGCCCACCACCAGCGCGATCCGCTTGCCGTCCAGAGCCAGGCTGTCGGCGAGATGGGTGAGGAGGGTGTAGCTGTAGATCGCGCCTTCAACGCCGCGGGCCACGACCTGTTCCACCCGGCTTGCACGCACTTCGGCGCGGCACAGCGGCTGAACGTTCTCGACGATCGATTCCAGCCAGTTCAGGCGCACCTCGTAGTCGACCATCTGCTTGCCGTAGGGATGCCGCAGGCTTGGGACCACCAGCACGCGCCTGGCTTGGCATGAGGCCTCGATCATCACCTGGGCATGACCGGCGTGAGGGGGATTGAAGGCGCCGCCATAAAGGGCTATCTCGAACATGGCTCATCCTCTTTTGGTACATGACATGTACTCTATCAGTAAAATCTTTTCTTTGGGAACCTGCTTCTGTCGTGCCATTTGGATTGGATAGAAAGAACGCATAAAAAATATTTTCTACGAATGCTTGTTATGAAAGTACACCTTGTGTACTCTCGTGGCCATGAAGAGGAGAAACCCAGCATGAACAGCCTGACCCGGAAAACCGCTTCCTTCGATGTCGATGCGCAAAAGAGCTTCACGCCGCTATGCCCCGATGAGCTTCCGGTGCCGGGCGGTGACCAGATTGCCGGTGAGCTGAATTTCATCGCGTCCCTGGCCAGCCTCCGTATCGGCAGCAAGGACGCCCATTCGCCCCTGGCCCCGTGGGTGGTCGCCGATCACGCACAGATGTTCGTGCCCACCGGGCTCGAGCACGCCGACATCACCTGGGTCAGCCACTGCGTCCCTGGTACCGAAGGTTTCGCCCTGCTGGATCAACTGCCGACCCCCTACGACTACGACTATTTCATCTGGAAGGGTGTCGAGCCGGATTTGCACCCGTACGGCGCCTGCTACCACGACCTGCACGGCAAGCTGTCCACCGGGGTGATCGAATACCTGAGGGGCCTGGGTGTCGAGCAGGTCATTGTCGGCGGGCTGGCGCTGGATTTCTGCGTCAAGACCACCGCTCTGCAACTGGCCGCCGCCGGCTTCAAGGTGATCGTTCACCTCCCGGCCTGCCGGGCCATCAGTGAGGAGGGCGCCCTTCAGGCCATCCAAGACATGCAGCAAGCGGGGATCTCGGTTGCCGCGACCCGCGAAGAAACCATCCGCCTGGCAAACGCATAAGGAAAAGACATGGACAGTGCATTCGATCCAAGCAGCGGCACCATCCAGAGTCTTCTGGATACCGACTACTACACCTTCACCATGATGCAGGCGGTCTTGCACCAGCACCCGAATGTCGAGGTGGAATACCAGTTCATCGTGCGTTCCAAGGAGCGGCTCGGTCACCTGATCCCGGACATTCGTGTCGAACTGGAGAAGCTCGCCGGGTTGCAGTTGCGCGAGGGGGAGCAGCGGTTTCTGTTCAACAAGCGTTTCCGTGAGTACCTGACCCCGGACTTCGAACAGTTTCTCGGCCTGTTTCGCTTCAATTTGCGCTACATCCACGTTTCGGAAGTCGATGGCCAACTGCACATCCGCGTCCGTGGGCCGATGCTGCACTGCATCATGTTCGAGCAACCGGTATTGGCGATGGTCAGCGAACTGCGCAACCGCGAGAAATACCCCGAGGTCGAGTTGGCCGACGTCACCCGCAAGCTGTACCAGAAGTTCGAATGGCTGGAGAAAAATGCCAGTCGTGAAGAACTTGCCGAGTTTCGCGTTTCAGACTTCTCCACCCGGCGGCGGCTGTCGTTCAGGGCCCAGCGTGAAGTGGTGAATGTGATGCGCAGCGATTTCCCTGGGGTCTTTGTCGGCACCAGTAACGCTCACCTGGCGTACGAGTTCGATCTGCCCCTGATCGGCACCATGGCTCACCAATGGCTGATGGTGCACCAGCAACTCGGGCGCTTGCGCGAGAGCCAGAACGCGGCGTTGGAAAATTGGGTGCGCGAATATCGCGGCCGCCTCGGTATTGCCCTGACGGACTGCATCAGCACCGACTTTTTCCTCAAGGATTTCGACCTGTACTTTGCCAAGCTCTATGACGGCCTGCGCCAGGATTCCGGTGATCCGATCGTCTGGGCCGACAAGGTGTTGGGGCGCTACCAGGAACTGGGCATCGATCCACGCACCAAGGACCTGATGTTCTCCGATGGCCTCAACTTCGAAAAGTGCCTGCCGATCCTGCGTCATGTTCGTGGCAAGGCCAAATTCGGTTTTGGCATGGGCACCAGCCTGGCTTGCGATGTCGACGGTGTCGAACCGCTGAGCATCGTCATGAAACTGGTGCGGGTCCACGGCGAACCGGTGGTGAAGTTCTCTGACGACCCGATCAAGAACGTCTGCGAGGATGCCTCGTTTCTGCGGTACGCCGCCCAAGTGTTCAACGTCGCCCTGATCAATCCACAGTTGGGAGCTTGATATGACTTCGTTTCAGCAAGAGAGCATTGCCCGGGAACTGGGCATCGACCGCCAACTCACACGGGGCGGCGAAGCAACCGAGATTGCCCGCCGCGTCGAGTTCATAAAGCAGATCGTGCGCGAGTCGGGTTGCCAGTCCCTGGTCCTGGGGATCAGTGGCGGCGTCGACTCCCTCACCGCCGGCCGCCTCTGCCAGTTGGCGGTGGAGCAACTGCGGGGTGAGGACTACGCGGCGCGGTTTATCGCCGTCCGGCTGCCATACAAGGCCCAGGCCGATGAGCAGGACGCCCAGGCTTCCCTGGATTTCATCCGGCCGGACGTGATCACCACCAGCAACATCGCCGCGTGTGTCGACGGGCTGATGGGCAGCCTCGCCATCGATGGCTTGCAGCCTTCGGCCGAACTCACCGACTTTGCCAAAGGCAACGCCAAGGCCCGGGCACGGATGCTGGCGCAATACGCCATTGCCAATCTGAGCGACGGGTTGGTGGTGGGCACCGATCATGGGGCAGAGGCGGTGATGGGGTTTTTCACCAAGTTCGGCGACGGCGCGTGCGACCTGGCACCTTTGTCTGGGCTGACGAAGACCCAGGTGAGGTTGTTGGCCGACGCGATGGGCGCCCCCGCGCACCTGGTGCGCAAGGCGCCGACCGCGGACCTGGAAGACCTGGCGCCCGGCAAGTTGGATGAAGTGGCGTATGGCTGCAGCTACGAGGAAATCGATGCGTACCTGATGGGCCAAGAGGTGTCGCCCCAGGCGCGGCAGATCATTGAACGCGCCTACCTCAAGACAGCCCACAAACGCGCGTTGCCACGCGTGCCTGCATCGTTGTAATAGAGTTCTAATGGGACCTTTGGCCTTGAACGGAGCGGGTAAATGACACAGGCAATCAGCATCAAGGATCGCGTACGCATCAAGCACGTCGAAGTCCTCTCGGACGATTGGTACGTGCTGCGAAAAACCACCTATGACTACCTCGGCCGCAACGGCCAATGGCGCGAACTGACGCGCGAGACCTATGACCGGGGCAACGGCGCCACCATCCTGCTGTACAGCAAGGCCAAGCAAACGGTGGTGTTGACCCGGCAGTTTCGCTTCCCGGCCTTCGTCAACGGGCACGATGACCTGTTGATAGAAACCTGCGCCGGCCTGTTGGACAACGACGACCCGCACACCTGTATCCGCAAGGAAACCCAGGAGGAAACCGGCTACATCATCCAGGACGTGCGCAAGGTGTTCGACGCCTTCATGAGCCCGGGCTCGGTGACTGAGCGGGTGCATTTTTTCGTCGGCGAATATTTCGACGAAGACAAGCAGCACGAAGGCGGCGGCCTTGAAGCCGAGGGCGAAGAGATCGAAGTGCTGGAACTGTCCCTCGACCAAGCCTTGGGCATGATCGAGACCGGTGAGATCTGCGACGGCAAGACCATCATGTTGTTGCAGTACGCCAAGCTGCATCGCTTGCTGGATTAGCCCAGGCTTGCTGTGGGCGGACCGCACCTCTGCCGAATCTTTCGCGATAGGCGGTGGGCGGCAAACCGACGGCGTTCCGGAACGCCGCCCGGAAACTCTCCACCGACCGATAGCCGCAGGCCTGGGCGATGCCGGCCATGCTCTGGTCGGTGCTTTCCAGCAGCTCCCGCGCCCGATTCAAGCGCTCTTGCTGCAGCCAGGTCTTGGGCGGCAGGCCGGTGGTTTCGACGAAGCGCCGCAGGAAGGTGCGCTCGCTCATGGCGACGCGGGCGGCCATGTCGCCGACGCTCAGGGGCTGATCCAGATGCTCGCGAAGCCACTGCAGGATGCGGGTCAGTTCGTTGCGTGGCGACTTGCTCACGGGAGCGACGATGAACTGGGCCTGGCCCCCGGTCCGTTGCGGCGCCATGACCAGGCGACGGGCCACGGAGTTGGCGATATGCGTGCCGAAGTCCCGGGCAATCAGGTGCAGGCAGGCGTCGATGCCCGCTGCACTGCCGGCTGAGGTGATCAATGGCCCGGAATCGACATACAACACGTTCGGGTCGACCTTGATCAGCGGGAATCGCTCGGCCAGTTCTGCGCAGAATTGCCAATGGGTGGTCGCGCTCTTGCCGTCGAGCAGCCCGGTGGCGGCCAGGGCAAATACCCCCGAGCAAATCGACAGCAGGCGTGCGCCGCGGGCGTGGGCGCGGCGCAGTGCTTGTAACAGCGCTTCAGGGGGCGCTGCATGGTGGTTGCGCCAGCCGGGGATGATGATGGTTCGCGCGCTGTCCAGTGCTTCGAGCCCCGCGTCGACGGCGATCCGAAGGCCGCCCAGCGCATGCATCGGTCCTGGATCGACGGCAACGATTTGATGGTCATACCACGCTACATTCAGCTCCGGACGAGGCAGGCCGAAGATCTCCAGGGCGATACCAAACTCGAATACGCACAGGCCTTCATAAACGAGGATCGCCACGGTTCCGGGGTGAGCGTGCATTTGGCGTGATTCCACCGTTTGTTGTCTTGCGCTGCACTGTAGCGGACGGGCCCGTCTCCCTACAATCGATCGCAGGCAATCAGGAAAACCAAGACGGTTAAGCCTTTGCAGAGGTGGATAAGGGACGCGAAATGAAGAAAGTCGCCGTGGTGGGCTGCACCGGTGCAGTGGGCATGACCATGCTGCAATTGCTTGAAAATACCGATTACAAAGTGGTCTGCATGGCCTCTGGCCGTTCGGCGGGCAAGCGTTTGAAGGTGGGTCAGGTCGAGCACCTGATCGAAGCCTTTTCGGTCGAGGGTTGCGCCTCGTGCGATATCGTCTTCCTGTGTGTCTCCGGGGCCTTCGCCCTGGAGTATGGCGAGCGTCTGGCTGAAAACGCCTACGTCATCGATAACTCCTCGGCCTTCCGTTATCACCCGGCGATTCCGCTCCTGGTACCGCCCATCAACGGTCAGCGTTACAAGGGCGAAAAACTGATCGCCAACCCCAATTGCTCCTCGGCCATTGCGCTGATGGTGCTGGGGCCGCTGCATCAGGCCTTCGGGTTGGAGAGCGCAATCATTTCCACTTATCAGGCGGCCAGCGGTGCGGGGCAGCCGGCGATGCTGGAACTGCGAGAGAAGGCCAAGTCCTTCAGTGATTATGGCGACCGCGATGACAGCGAGCACTTCGCCCATAACCTGGCCTTCAACGTGATTCCCCAGGTCGACTCGTTCGAAGCCAATGGTTACACCCGTGAAGAAATGAAAGTGGTCTGGGAATTGCGCAAGGTGCTCGATGAACCGACGTTGGCGATCAGTACGACCGCGGTCCGGGTGCCGACCTTGCGTTCCCATGCCGAGAGCCTGAGCCTGCGGTTCAACACTCCCATCCAGTCGCTGGAGCAGGTGCGCGAGCTGTTACGCAGCGCACCGGGGGTTGAAGTGGTGGATGAGCCCGAGTTCGGCGCTTATCCGATGCCCATGACGTCCACCTACAAGCATGCGGTGGAAGTCGGGCGGATTCGCTACAACCTGATCTACGGCGAGCACGGGCTGGACCTGTTCATCAGCGGCGATCAGTTACTGCGGGGGGCGGCATTGAACGCATTCGAAATCATGCAATTGATCAAGTCTTGATCAAGCCTGGGCCCGAACATTGGAACGCGCAGCCATGGCTGCGCGTTTTTTGTTCAACTGGATTGGGCCTCGCTGTCTTCCTGCATATCGTCCAGGTATTGCGGCTGGTCCGTCTGGTCCGGCAGTTCGGTCACGACGCTGAAGTCGCTGATCTCGATGGCGCCGACGCCATGGCCGAGCAGATGGAAGGAAAACGCCTTGCGCTGCTGTGGGTTGTCGAAACTGATGTTCATCACCAGCGGCTGGTCGGGTGTCACCGCCACCTCGGTCGGCAGGTCCATCGACACATCCTGCTCGAACTCCTTGGCCTTGAGGGAAATGTAGGCGGCATGGTCTGCCTCCACCGCGCGGATGGTCAGGCTGACGCGGGTCTGTGAACCCTTGGGCATTTCCAGGTATTGGGCACCGATCAGGTTATCGGTCCAGTCGTTGGTGACCTGGGCCGGCAGCGGGATTTTATCGGCGCTGCCGAACTGGTAGTGCTGGTTCAGGGGCGTGCGCATCAGGGTCTGGTCCAGGGCCGTGGCCCGGGCGCTGATCAATCGGGCGCGCTGGCCGCTGTATTGTCCGCCGTAGGTGGCGCGGTCGGCGATGAAACCTTCGCTGCTGTAGTAACGGCAATGCTGGAGGAAATCGCATTCGGTGAATGTGCCCTTGCCGTCGTGGTAGCGCAGCTTGCCGTTGGTGAACGACATGATTTCCCGGCCCGTCGGGTAGTCCCTGAACATCGAGCGACCGGACAACGACGTGGGCACCGTGAAGCCGAAGTAATCGAGGATCGAGGCGGTCAGGTCCACATGGCCGTAGGTGCCTGACTTGATCCGGGGCAACGGTTCCGGCGCCAGCGTCAGGTTGAACCCCCAGGACGAGGCCAGCCGCACATCGTCGATGCCATGGGATTCGTCCGAGGTGATGACCACCAGGGTGTTGTCGAGGATGCCCTGGCGCTCGAGGCCTGACAGGAAGTTGTCCAGCGCATCGTCCAGGTAACCCACCGCTGCCTGCTTGGCGGTGTCGTAGCGTTGCAGGTAGTCATCCGGTGCCGAGTACGGCTGGTGGGTGCCCACGGTCAGCAGGGTCAGCATCCACGGTTTGTCCGCCTGCTGCAGTTGTCCGACGTAATCCAGCGCGCCTTCGAAGAAGGTCTTGTCGTCCTTGCCCCAGGGAAACTCCAGGTAGGCAGGCCGGGTGAACCACTCCATGCCCAGGGTCGTGTCAAAGCCGATGTGCGGCATGATCCGGTCCTTGGCCATGAACCGCAGGCCCGCGCCCTGGAGGAAATGCGTGGAAAAGCCGTTCTGGCGCAACTGGGCCGGCAGGCAGGCCTGGTTGCGCTGGGTCTGGTTGAGCATTTCGACGCCTTTGGGCGTGCCGTCGTCGAGCTTGTCGTAGTCGCCACACAGCATCGCGTACAACCCACGAATGGTCTGGTGGCTGTGCAGGACGTAATCGGGAGTGTTCATGCCACGCTCGGCCCAGGCGCTGAGATTGGGCATCAGGTTTTCCTGATAGCGGCTGTTCAGGGCTTGGCGGTTGGCACTCACGTAGGCGCCGGGAATGCCTTCCAGGGCGATGACCAGAACGTTGCGCGCACGCCCCGGTTCGGCCAGCAGCCTGTTGCCATCGAGGTCCAGGCGGGTCAGCCCCGCCATGGGCGGGGCGGGGTCCACGGCGTCGCCGTCGAGCCATTGCCGGGCTTGGTCCTGCCCGGCGGCGATACCTGCGGTGACGAGTTGGTGAGGCAGGTTGAACACGTTCCATTGGTCCGCTTCACTGGGACGCCAGGCTTGCAGCGCGCCATGGCTCAGCAGGAGCAACACGGGCACGGCCCAGGCGTGGCGAGGCAAGCGTGGCGCCCGGTGTGGGCGACTGGTCCATTGGGTCATCAGCCAGAGCGCCAGCGCGGCCAACTGGACCGCGGCCAGCCACGGATGGGCGAAGCCGCCGCTGGTGGAGTTTTCAACGAACTGCGGGTCGGTCAGGTAATGAATGTCCGAAGGATTGGGCATCCGCCCCACCGCACTGACCAATTCGATGCTGGCCAGCGTCAATGCGCTCCAGGCCAGCAATACCGGCAGTACCAGCCACCAGGGGCGACGGTAAAGCAACGCGATCAGTAACCCACCGATGCCCAGGTCCGACAGATAGCCCAGCGGGTCGGACCAGCCCAGGGCGAGACGCAGGCCCATGGGAACGAGTAATACGCAGCCGATCAGGGTGATGAGGGCGGCGCGGGGGTGGGTTGAAGCGCGATAAATGATATTCACGAGAAACGGGCCTTTCAGTTGAAGCCAATCCATTGAACGACATACCCACCCTGTGGGAGCGAGCAAGCTCGCTCCCACAGAAGGTGCTTCCTTCGGTCATGAAACTGTCATGAGGCGGGATGGTACCAAGGGCCATCGCCGCTGGTCCGGCCAATGTCCCGGTGTCCGGCTGCGCTAGGCTGTGGTTCACTGGCGCAGGCCTCTACAATGGCGGCGCAGCGCTGCTTTTGAGGCGCGCGGAAAACTTGTATCAGGATTTCTCATCGGGGGATGGATGGACAGGTTCCAGGAAATGCAGGTTTTTCTCGCCGTGGCCCAGGAGTCGGGGTTTTCGGCGGCGGCGCGACGCCTGGGCCTGTCGGCGGCCAGTGTCACGCGGGCGGTGGCAGGGTTGGAACAACGCATCGGCACGCCATTGCTGGTGCGCACCACCCGCAATGTGTACCTGAGTGAAGCCGGTCAGCGCTTTCTCGAGGACTGCCGGCGGATCCTGAGCGATTTGCAGGAAGCCGAGGATTCGGCGGCCGGCAGCCACGTCCAGCCCCGTGGGCAATTGACGATCACCGCGCCGGTGCTGTTCGGCCAGTCGTTCGTCACGCCGCTGCTGGTGGATTATCTGCATCGGTTCCCCGAGGTCAGCATCAACGCTTTGTTGTTGGACCGCACGGTCAGCCTGGTGGAGGAGGGCATCGACGTTGCCCTGCGCATTGGCGAGCTGCCGGACAGCAACCTGCACGCGGTGCGGGTCGGTGAAGTACGGCGAGTGGTGTGCGGCTCCCCGGACTTCTTCGCACGCCACGGGCGGCCCCGGCATCCGGATGACCTGGAGCGAATGCCCGTGGTCGCGTCGTCGGCCATTGGCCAGGTCAAAAGCTGGACCTTCATCGACTCAGGCCAAGCGTTGGCCGTCCGGCCCGTGCCCAGGCTGGTGGTGACGGCTAACCAGGCGGCGATCACCGCCGCTTGCCAGGGGTTGGGGATGACGCGAGTCCTGTCTTACCAAGTGGCGGGCAACGTGGCCGCCGGCGAACTGGAAATCGTCCTGGCCGATTTCGAATTGCCGCCTCTGCCGATCCATGTGGTGTACCAGGGCGGACGTAATGCGCCGGCGCGGGTCCGCAGTTTTGTCGATTTTGTCGTCAGCGCATTGCGCGAACATCCGGCCTTGAGCGACTGATGTATTGTTTCTCTTGCTGAAATAATGGATTGCGTTTCTGGGTGATTCTCTTGTTTTGGCCCGGAGCGGAAGATGACCCCATCGACGCCGTTGTGCTGATGGCGTCACTTCCTGCGGAGTCGACCATGAACCCTATCAAGCACTATCACTTCCCGCTGTCCGGCCATTCCCATCGCGTTCAATTGATGCTTTCGTTGCTCGGGCTACCGGTCGAAGAGGTCTTCGTCGACTTGGCCAAGGGCGCGCACAAACAGGCGGACTTCCTCGCGCTCAATGCGTTTGGCCAGGTACCGGTCATTGACGATGACGGCGTGGTGCTGGCGGACTCCAACGCGATCCTGGTGTACCTGGCGCACAAATATGGCAAGGGCCGCTGGCTGCCCACCGATCCAGTCGGCGTCGCGCAGGTGCAGCGCTGGTTGTCGGCGGCGGCCGGGCCGATCCATGCGGGGCCGGCCACGGCACGACTGATCACGGTGTTTGGCGCGGCCTACAACGCCGAGGACGTGATTGCCCGTTCCCACGCTGTGCTGAAAGTCATTGATCAGGAATTGAGCCGTCGTGATTTTCTGGCGGGTGATACGGCGACTGTCGCGGACATCGCCGGCTACAGCTACATCGCCCACGCACCGGAAGGCAATGTGTCGTTGGAGGACTATGCCCATGTGCGGGCCTGGCTGGCGCGGATCGAAGCCTTGCCCGGGTTCGTGGGCATGCCGCGTACGGTTGCCGGGTTGCAAAAGCACGCCTGAGCATTTGAATGGGGCGCTGTTTGACGGGGGCGCTTGCTCCCGCTGGGTTGCGCTGTAGGAGCTGCCGAAGGCTGCGATCTTTTGATTTTGATCTTTCGCTCGCGACTCAATGGTCTGGGACAAGATCGCAGCCTCGTTGCGCTCGACAGCTCCTACGGGCCCTAGGCGTAGGAAAGCGCCTTTTCCTCCAGCAGTTCCTCGTACAACTGCACCCACTTTTGGCCCATCTCTTCGGAGGTGAACAACTGGCGGTAACGGGCTTCGGCCTTGACGCCCATTGCCTGGGCCTGAGCCGGGTTTTCCCACAGGGTGCGCATCGCCTCGCGGAAAGCCTCGGGGTTACTGGGTGGCACCACCAGGCCGGTTTCGCCGTGGATGTTGATGTAGCTGGTGCCGGTGCCGATTTCGCTGGAGATCATCGGCTTGCCGAACATCGCGCCTTCGAGCAGGGAGATGCCAAAGGCTTCGGAGCGCAGGTGCGAAGGAAACACGATGGCATAACTCAGTTCCAGCAGCGCAACTTTGTCTTCGTCCCCCAGGCGCCCGAGGAAATGCAGGTTACGCAGGCCCAGTTTCGTGGCCTGGGCATGCAGTTGTTTTTCCAGTGGGCCGGCGCCCAGGATGACGACGGGGTAATCCACGCCTTTGAGGGCGTCGAGCAGAATGTGCAGGCCTTTGTAATAACGCATCACCCCCACGAACAAAAAGAAACGCTCGCCCAGTTTTGCCTTCCACTGCGCCATGCGCTCGGCGTCAGGCTGTGGATAACTGCTCTTGTTCAGGCCGTAGGTGATGATTCGCGTCTTGGCGCTGTATTCCTTGAGCACATCGCTGGTGTGAACATAGTTCGGCGAGGCCGCGACGATACGGTCGGCGCCGCCCAGGAAGCGTCGCATCAGCGGGCGATAGAGCTTGAGCAGGTGCCGTTGGCGAACGATGTCCGAATGGTAGGTCACGACGTAGGGTTTTTTCACGGCACTGCAAAAGTGCACCAGGTCCATGAACGGCCAGGGGAAGTGGTAGTTGATCACATCCGCTTCGGCGGCCAGCTCACGGAATTTCTTGAAAACGCTGTAGGAGAAACCGGTGGACGCCAGTTGGAAGTCCATTCGGGCTTGGTGGACGATATGTTGTTGGATCTTGACCGGCTCGGGGGCCGGCTGCCCACTCAGGGCCAACACAGTGTTATCGATACTCAACCGGTCAGTACTGTCACATAACTGGAAGATGACCTGTACGATGCCGCCCATGGAGTCAGGCAAATAGGTTTTGTAAAAGTGCAGGACTCGCATTCAACCTCCCAAGACCTGGCGATACGCGTGGGCAGTCACCTGCGCACAGCGCTCCCAGGAAAACAGCGCGGCCTGTTGTAACCCCGCTTCCCGACACGCCTGCCAGTGCAGGCGATCGTCAACCAACCGCTCCATGGCGTCGCGCATGGCATGCGGATCGTCGGGTTCACAATAGATCCCGGCCGGCCCGGCCACTTCCGGCATCGCCGAGCAGCGGGTAGTAATCACCGGCGTGCCGCTGGCCATGGCCTCGAGTACCGGCAGGCCAAAGCCTTCATAGTGTGATGGGAAAACCAATGCCCGTGCCCCCGCCAATAGCTGGGCGACCTGTTCGTCAGGCAGGTAACCCGCCAGACAAGCATGACCGCCGGCCAGGGCGCGTTTCAACTCATCATTGAGCTGCGCCTGTTGCCATCCGCTCATTCCTACAATGAACAAAGGAAAGGCCTGACGCAGGGATTCGGGAAGCCCGGCGTGGGCGCGCAGGGCCAACGACAGGTTCTTGCGTGGCTCCAGGGTGCCGACACAGAGGAAATATCGGCCATGCTCCAGGCCATGGGCCTTGAGCACGGCGTCGATCGCTTCCGGTTCGCGCGGGTGGAAACGTGCCGCGATCCCCAGTGGCGCGACCCTCAGGCGCTCGGCGGGCAGGCCGAAATACTGCTGGGCTTCATCGGCGATGAACTGCGAGTCGGTCAGGATCAGCTGCGCCTGTTCCACCGCGCGGCTGAGTCGTCGCTCGATTTCCTTCAGGCGTGCCGGTGGTTGCGTCTCGGGGTAGCGCAGGTGAGTAAGGTCATGGAGGGTGATCACCGTCGGCCCTTCGAAGGCCAGCGGCCAAAGGCTTGGTTCGTGATACAGGTCGATAGCCTTTGAACGGCCCTGATCGAAGCGTTTCTGCTCCAGCCAGCGCCGCGCCTGGTAGGCCCCCGGAACCCGTCGCAGCAAGGGGCTCAGCCTTGAATAGCCAGGCTTGGCCGTTGGCGGCAATTGCGGGCTCCAGCCCCAACCGTGGAACAGTGACAATTGTACATCCGGCTCCTGGGTCAAGGCCGTCGCCAGTTCCGCCACGTAGTGGCCGATGCCGGTGCGTGGCGCCTGGAGAATGCGCGCGTTGAGGGCTATCCGCATGCTGTTTCCCGGTCGACGATGACTTCGTTAACGTGGCCCTCGATCCTTTCTACCAGTTGCGCACTGGCTTGGCGCCAACTCAGCCATTGCCATTGATCCAGGTTGCGCCTGGCCGGGAATACCCCGGTGTGTTCCATGTCGATGACCAGGTTCGCCAGGCTTTGGGGATCGTCGAGATCGAAGTAGGTCATGAAGTCACCGCCGATTTCCCGAAACACCGGGATATCGCTGCCCATCGCCGGCAAGCCGCGTTGCATGGCCTCCACCAACGGCAGGCCGAAGCCCTCCACGTAGGACGGGAACACCAGCGCGGTGGAGTGTCGATAGGCGTGTTCCAGGCTTTGGTCCGCCAGGTGGTTGAACATGAACAGGCGGCTGCCGAGCTGTGGATGACGCTGGATACGCTCGATCAGCGCTTCGCATTTCCAGCCGATTTTCCCGACGATGCATAACCGTGCTTGTGAACCGGCGGCCCAGGCCCGCTCGAACGCATCGATCAGGTAGGCGTGGTTTTTGCGCGGTTCGATGGTGCTGACCATCAGGAATACCGGCTCGGGGCGATTGAACAGCCGCAACAAGCCCGGGTCGACGGGTTGTGTGGTATCGATCAGGTCCAGTTCGCTGCCCAAATGGAAATAGTCGAACCAGCGCTCGCGCACCTGTTGCTCGCCAACACGCCGGACCATTTCCTGGCGAAGCTGGTCGCGGATGGTGGTGGAGATGGCGATGTAGCCGTCGGCGGTGCGGGCAATCCAGTCGAACCAATGGTTGAACACCTTGACCAGCCCGGCGTCGCAGAATTGCGGATGGGTCAGTGGAATCAGGTCATAGATCACCGAGATGATCCCGACGCCATCACGCTTGAGCTGTTCGGCCAGGGGAAAGAAACCTGAGTGCCAGGAAGAGTCCAGCAACACCAATTGATCGCCGGCTCGATGTGCCAGCGGTACGCTGCGCGCCGGGGCAGGCTTGCGTTTGAGCAGACGATCGAGGATTCGAATGGGGAGGCTCAGGCACCCCAGGGCGAACAGTCGGCAAGCAACGTACAAGAAGCGGCGTGCCCAGACCGAATGGCTGAAGGGGCGCCGCCGTTCGAGGGTCCGCTGCCTGAGCCAGAACAGATTGGCGAACTGGACCAAGCGTGCTCGCAGGCCGGCCAGATCCCACCCATTCGTGGGCAGGGGAGCCAGGCTTATCACTTCATACAGCTTGCCCTGCAGCATCACCACGGGAATGCATTCGCGGTCCTGGTCCTTGGCCGGCAATTCGCGAACGACGTTGCGTACCACTCGCTGAATGCCGGAGTTGTCATTCGGGTGGTCGTATACGTAGGTGCAATCCACCAGCAAGCGGCTCATGGCAACTCCTTTTGCGGCAACGCCTCGACGGCCGTCTGGCTCGAACGCTGGATACTGGTCCGGGCCTGGAGCCA
Source organism: Pseudomonas sp. NFACC13-1 (assembly GCF_900104425.1). Classification (NCBI taxonomy): domain Bacteria; kingdom Pseudomonadati; phylum Pseudomonadota; class Gammaproteobacteria; order Pseudomonadales; family Pseudomonadaceae; genus Pseudomonas; species Pseudomonas sp. NFACC13-1. Next base: position 112,174 of record NZ_FMXV01000020.1, read on the forward strand.
GGAACAGCCGACGAAATCCTCCTGGCGATTATTGATGACGTGAAACACCAGCCCGTAGTCGCGCCATTCGAAATTACGGTCCAGGTGCGAGTCCAGTCGCGACAGGCTGAGCGCGACGGAGTAATTGCCCTTGCCCAGGCGCATGTCGAAACTGAAACGGAAGGTGATCTGTTCGCCGGCCTTGAGGTCGGTCACGGCTTTGTCCTGGCGATGGGTGTTGATGCCATACATGGGCTGGCCAAGGCGGTCCTTGATCAAAAAACCCAACACCAGCCGCTCGATGTCCTGGCGGATTTCAACCCGTACTTGCAACACCATCGGCTGGCCGATCTCGGCGACTTCCACCGACTGCCCCTGGCTGTTGAGCAATTGCACATCGACGATGCCGGCCTCGCCGGTGCCGGAGATCGTGCGTATCTGGCCGTTGGCGAGCATCTCCTGGCGAACCACCTGGCCCTCGCGCTGGGCCAGCATCGCGTTGTAATAATCCATCACCTCTTCCGGCTTGCCGCGCATGGCCATGCGCCCGTGTTCGAGCAGGATGGCGGTGTCGCAGATCGACTGGATCGCCGAGCGATCGTGGGACACGATCAGCAGCGTGGTACCGGCTTTGCGGAAACTGCGGATGCGCTCGAAGCTCTTGTGTTGGAAGTAGGCATCGCCCACCGACAACGCTTCGTCGACGATCAGGATGTCCGGGCGTCGGGCGGTGGCAACGCTGAACGCCAGGCGCATCTGCATGCCGCTGGAGTAGGTGCGTACCGGCTGGTCGATGGCCTCGCCGATTTCGGCGAACCCTTCGATCTCGGGCATCAATGCTTCGATTTCGTCCACGTGCATACCCAGCAACTGACCGGCCATGAACGCATTCTGGCGGCCGGTAAAGTCTGGATGAAAGCCCATGCCCAGTTCCAGCAGCGCGGCGACGCGGCCTTGCAAGTGGATGTGGCCGCAGGTGGGTTGGGTGGTGCCGGTGATCATCTTGAGCAAGGTGCTTTTGCCGGCACCGTTGACCCCGACGATGCCGACGGCTTCCCCGGGCTGGATCTCGAAGTCCACACCTTGCAGGATCCAGTGCAGTTGATGGCGCTGGCGAGAAAAGGGGACCAACCACTCGAACAGCCGGCTCCAGCGGTTTGGATACTGCTTGTAGGCCTTGCCCAGGCCGGTGACGCGCAAATGTCCCATCAGAGTTCATCCACCATTTCACCGCCGCGTCGGCGAAACATGCGCAGGCCCAAGGCACACAACAACAGGGCCACCACCAGCAACGGCACCAGCGAACTCCAGACCGGCCACTGATTATAGAGAAACAGGTTCTGGTAGCTCTGCATCAGGGCGGTCATGGGGTTGAAGGCGAGCAGTCGCTGGATCGATGGCGGCAGGATCGTCATCGGGTAAACGATCGGCGTGAGCCAGAACCAGAATTGCAGGCAAATGCCGAACAACTGCCCAACATCGCGGAAAAACACATTGAGGATCCCCAGCAGCATGCCTAGCCCGGCGGCGAACATCACTTGCAGGGCCAGCAGCGGCACCAGGGCCAGCAAGGTCATGCCTGGCCAGCGTCCGGTGATCAGCAGGAAACCGAGAAAGAGCCCGAGGATGATCGCGAAGTTGATCCCCGCGTTGAACAGCACGATCACTGGCAGGCAGATCCGCGGGAAGCTGATCTTTTTCAGCAGGTTGGCGTTTTCCAGGAACATGCCCTGGCTGCGGGTGGTGATTTCCGCGAACAACCCCCAGGTCAGCAGCCCGGCACAGAGGTAGACGCTGTAGGCCATGCCATCTTCGACCCCGGGCAGACGGGCGCGCATGATGTGGGAAAAAATAACCGTGTAGACGAGGATCATCGACAACGGGTTGAGCACCGTCCACAAGGCGCCGAACAGCGAGTTGCGATAGCGTGCCTGGAACTCGCGCTTGACGCTGCCCAGGACGAAGCCGCGGTAGCTCCATAGCGCGTGATGCAAGGTCAGTAACATCATTTTGCCTTGCCTTGATGAGGCATTAAGCAGATATTTTTTTTCATTCCTGCCGCACCCGTATTTCCCAGTCGGACAGAATTGATCTCAGGGACTGTTGTGTAGTGGTCTCAGGCTTCCATCCTGTTATCTGGTGCAGTCTGGCATGGCTGCCACAGACGCGGCGCTGGCTTACTGTGCGCAAGCGCGCGAGGTCTTGGGTCAATTGTATTTCGATCTGAGCGATATCTGCGAGCAGCTCGATCAGGCTGCGAACGCTTTGCTCACGCCCCGAGCAGATGTTGTAGATCCGGCCAGGTGTTCCCTTCTCCAGCAATGCGAGGTAAGCCGAAACTACGTCGTCGACATCAAGGAAGTCGCGGGTGACATCAATATCGCCTACGGAGAGTTGCGGCGTTTGTAGCCCCTGCTGGATACGGCAGATCTGCCGCGCGGCGCTCGCGATGACGAAATGCTCCTTCTGCCCGGTTCCGATGTGATTAAAGGGGCGTGCTACCACAACAGGCCAACCTTCGCTGATCCCCCACTGCAGACTTAACAGTTCTGCTGACAGCTTGCTTACCGCATATGGATTGCAAGGGGCAGGGGGCTGTTGTTCGGTAATGGGAAACCCGTCATCGCTGACCTGGCCATAGACGTCACCGGAGCTGACATACAGGAACGTCCCGGTGAAACCCCGGGCCTTGAGGGCCTGGAGCAGGTTCAAGGTGCCCATCAGGTTGATGTGCAGGGTGCGCGCCGGATCGCGGAAGGCTTCGGGCACAAAGGTCTGGCCTGCCAGGTGGATCACGGCGTCGGGAAGCTCGGGCCAGAGGCCCTCCAGGGTCTTGGCGTCCGTCAGGTCGTAGCGTGCGGCGACAGGCATCACCTGCCACGTCGAATCATGACCGTTCAGTCGAGATTTGAGGTGACGTCCAACGAAACCGCTGAGGCCCGTAACGAACAGACGTTTTTTCAAGCACCAGCTCCCCTGATGGTTGCTTCGTCTATTGCGAATTGAGTGGGAAATTTCCGTAAGATCGGGGAAAAGCCACTCAACGATTAGCCTAGAGAAGCGTTTGTTGTAGTTGTTTGGTTACCAATCTGTGCCAATTTTGCAGCAATTTCAACAGCGCAAACCGTGACTGGTCAGTTCTCATATTTATAGCTGGTTTATTCTTGCCGGGCGGTTCACGAACCCTTGGCGGATGTGGTTAGAATGCCCCTCGTCACGCTGTCCCTGGTTTCGATCTTCGAGATGAACCCCAGGGGCGGGACCAAAAAAACAAGAACGAGACGGGTAGCGAGATGAGCGACGCGTGGCGGCCTCCGGGCCGGCTCGATGCGTGACTCGACCGTCATGAAGTTGGGCCGCCGGGACGGCGGCGCCATGATGGGATGCCATGAATTTCATTCTTTACTCGGACGTAAACGATCACTCCATCAGCCAGAGCCTCGGCCGCCCTGAGTACAGCTATTACTTCGTGCTCAAGGCCTATCGTCCCGTGCTGGAAAGCCTGGGGCCGGTGCATGTGGTGTCGTCGGTCGCCGAGGTCGATCCGCTGTATCAGACACTGCAGCAGGCCGGGCAGGACTGCTTGTTCCTTTCGTTTTCCCCCCCGCACAAGACGCCGCTGGACCTGCTTTGCCCGATGGTCTGCGTGGTGGCCTGGGAGTTCGATTCGATCCCGGCCGAGCACTGGGACGACGACCTGCGGCATGACTGGAGTCGCACGCTGGCCCGTCATGGCCGGGTGATTACCTTGTCCAGCCATACGGCCGAGGCGATCCGCCGGACCTTGGGCGAGGATTTCCCGGTATTGGTATTGCCCACGCCGCTGTGGGAGCGTTTCGCGGCGGTTCGTGAGCGACACCCGAGCCTGCCGGTCAACCCGGGAACGACCTTGCAGATCAAGGGCTGCATCATCGACAGCCGGCCCCTCGGGCTGTCGGCCGATGGCTTGATCGCGCCGATCCTCGAAGAAGTGCCGGAACCAGAGCCGGAACCGATCGTGGAGCCAGCCCCTCTGACTTGGCGGCGGCGCGCATTCATTTCCCGCCATTACCTGCGCGAAGTCATCCGCGCCTTCACCGGCCAGCGCGAGCAGGGCCTCGTGTGGCTGTGCAAGCACAACCTGCTGTGCTGGTATCGCGAGGCGGTCCGCGACCTGGTGCCCGTGCCGGTGCGCGTTGCCACCAGCAGGATCCTGAGGGGGCCGGCAGCGCTGCCAGTGGTTGTCGAGCCCGTTCCAGAGCCTACCCCCGAACCGGCGGCACCGGCACATCCCCAGGCCGTGCTGCCGGACACCCACCAAGTGGTGGAAACCGAAGTCAGCGGCGTGGTGTACGTCAGCGTGTTCAACCCCGATGACGGGCGCAAGAACTGGCATCAGTTGGTCACCGCATTCTGTTGGGCCCTGCGTGACGTCGAGGACGCCACGCTGGTGCTGAAGATGACTCAGAACGACCTGTCGACCTACTACGTCGAGCTGTTGACGCTGCTGTCCCAGCTGTCGCCGTTCAGTTGCCGGGTGGTGGTGATGCACGGTTACCTGGAGGACGAACAATTCGCCCGGCTGTATGGCGCGGCGAGTTTCTACGTCAATGCGTCCCGCTGCGAGGGCCTGTGCCTGCCGTTGATGGAGTTCATGTCCTGTGCACGCCCCGTCATCGCACCGGACCACACGGCAATGCGCGATTACATCGACGCCGAGGTGGCCTTCATCGTCAAGTCCAGTCGCGAACCGACCATCTGGCCGGAAGACTCGCGCATTTTGTATCGCACCCTGCGCCATCGACCCGACTGGGGTTCATTGAAACTCGCCTACCAGCAGAGCTACGCCATGGCCAAGCACCAGCCGCAGGCCTACCAGGCCATGGCCGCTGCCGCGAACGAGCGGATGCGCCGCTATTGCGCGTTCGCCCCGGTGCAGCGGCGCCTGGCGGATTTCCTGGCGGAGCCAGGCTGTGACGAAGGGCTGCCGCTGGCGGTCCAGGCAGGTAGCGCCTCATGTTGATCATCATTTATTCGGAAACCAACCAGAGCAACATTCTGGAAAACCTCGGCAAGCCCGAGTACAGCTATTACTTCGTGCTCAAGGAGTTTCGCCCGGTGCTGGAGCGGTTGGGGCGGGTGGTCGAAGTGACCCGGCCTGACGAAGAGGTCGATCAGTTGTACGCCGATTGCCTGGGGCGTGGCGAGGAGTGCGTATTCCTGTCGTTTTCGCCGCCTCATCGCACCGCTGCCCACTACGCCTGCCCGACGATCCCGGTGTTCGCCTGGGAATTCAGCACCATTCCTACCGAAAGCTGGCAGGGCGAGGCCCGGCACGACTGGCGAGTGGTCTTGGGCGCGACCGGCATGGCGATCACCCATTCCAGCTTCACCGTCAACACCGTTCGTGAGGTGATGGGCGCGGACTTTCCTATCGCCGCTGTCGCCGCGCCGGTATGGGACCGCTTTGCCGCCCGTGGCGCGGTGCTGGCCCAGCGGCCGACCGTGGATCACATGCGCTTGCAGTTGCGTGGCCTGCTGATCGACAGTCGCACCACCGACCTGCGGCCTTATGGCCCACCGGTGCATCAGGCCGGCACGCCGCTGGTGCTGGACGGCCCGGCCGAGGATTGCGAGTTACTGCTGGACGGTGTGATCTATACCTCGGTGTTCAATCCTTACGACGGGCGCAAGAACTGGAAGGACATGATCAGCGCATTTTGCGCGACGTTTCGCGATGTTCCTGACGCAACCCTGGTGCTCAAGCTGACTCATCACGATGTCGGCGCCGCGCTCACCGACATGCTCCATCATGTCTACAAGAACCAGTCGTACCGCTGCCGCATCGTGCTGATTCACGGTTACCTGGCGGACGCGGACTACGAACGGCTGGTGGAAGCCACCCGATACGTGGTCAACAGTTCCTATGGCGAAGGGCAATGCCTGCCGTTGATGGAGTTCATGTCCTGCGGTCGTCCGGCAATTGCGCCGCTGAACACGGCGATGGCCGACTACATCGATCACGACAATGCCTTCGTGGTGGATTCGACCGAAGAACTGACCGCCTGGCCCCACGACCCGCGTGCGGCTTACCGGACCCTGCGTTATGTCACCGATTGGGACTCGCTGTGCTCGGCCTACCGCGCCAGCTACGACGTGGCTAAAAATGATCCCGAGCGGTATCGCCGCATGTCGGCCCATGCCGTGCGCAGCCTGGAGAAATTCTGCAGCCAGGCCAACGCCGAGCAGCGTTTGCGGGCGTTTTTCGAACAACTGTCCGAGCGTCGCCGGAACGCGGCGCAGCCATGATCCGGCGATGGTTGGCCGGGCGCAGGCCAGTGGCGCCTCCGCCACCGGTGGCCGTTTCGCCCCGGGATGCCGGCCTGTACGACGCGATGCTCGACGGCTGGTTTCGCAGTGAAACCGGCGAATTGCTCAAGGGCTTTGCCATCACGGCCGGCGATACCTTGCTGGATGTGGGCTGCGGCGAAGGTGTGGCGACGCTGTTTGCCATGCGCCAGGGCGCGTCCGTGATCTTTACCGACAGCGAACAGGACAAGGTGCGCGACCTGGCTCGCCAAGTCGAAGCCCAGGCCGCCGCGCCGTTCCTGGGGTTGGTCAGCAACAGCCTGCCGCTGCCCCTGGCCGATGGCTGTGCGAACAAGATCGTCTGCATGGAAGTGCTCGAGCATATCCATGAGCCCGAGCCGTTCATGGCCGAGCTGGTGCGCATGGGCCGCCCCGGGGCGCAGTATCTGCTCAGCGTGCCGGCCTCGGTGGGCGAGCATTTGCAGCAAGGCATCGCGCCGCCGGGCTATTTTCAAGCGCCCAACCATGTGCAGATCTTCAGTGCCGAACGATTCGCCGCGCTGGTGGAGGACGCCGGGCTGGTGATCGAGCATCGCCAGGCCAGCGGGTTTTTCTGGGTCATGGGCATGATTTTCTTCTGGGCCAGCGAACGAGCGGCTGGCCGGGACCTCGAGGGTGCCGTGCGCGACCGTATCCAGGCACCGTATCCACCGTTGATGGAGCGTTGGGCGAGCCTCTGGCAGGACATGCTGACGCAACCCGACGGCCTGGTGATCAAGCAGGTGCTGGACCGGTTCATGCCCAAGAGCCAGGTCATCATCGCGCGTAAACCCGATCCTTCTTCCGGGAGTACTTCATGAGCGGCAAGCGGATCCTGGACATCGAATTGCTGCGCGCCGTTGCGGTGATTGGCGTGCTGTTCCATCACCTGCAAGGCATGCCGTTTCCTGGCGGATGGCCGCGCCTGGCGGCCCTGGCCGACAGTTTCCAGCTGTGGTGGGGCGTGGACCTGTTTTTCGCGATCTCCGGGTTCGTCATCGGGCGCAGCCTGATCCCGCAATTGCGTCGCTGCGACAGCCCCCGGCAATTCTGGGCTGTCACCCGGGAGTTCTGGATTCGCCGGGCGTTTCGCCTGTTGCCGTCGGCCTGGCTCTGGCTGCTGCTGGTGTTGTTCGCGGTGTTCTTCCTGAACCGTTCCGGCGCGTTCGGCAGCGTGCAGGCCAACCTGCAGGCGACCCTGGCCGGTTTCCTGCAATTCGCCAACCTGCGTTTTGCCGATGCGTTCATGCAGTATGAATACGGCGCGAGCTTCGTGTACTGGACGCTGTCGTTGGAAGAGCAGTTCTATTTGATCCTGCCGCTGCTGGTATTCGTCTCGCGTCGCTATTTGGTGTGGGTGCTGCTGGCGGTGGTGCTCGTGCAGTTTTTCACCTGGCGGGGGCTGTGGCTGTCGGTGATCCGTACCGATGCCTTGGCGCTGGGTGTGTTGTTGTCGATCTGGAGCCTGCGGCCCAGCTACTGGCGCTTCGAGCCCACGTGGCTGCGCCGCCCGCCCCTGGGTGTGCTGCTGGTGCTGGGCCTTGGTGGCGTGATGGCCTGGATCGCGACCGAGCACTTCAATTTGTCGTTCTACCGTCTCGGGGTCATTGCGGTGTTCAGCGCCGTGCTGGTCTGGGTGGCCTCTTACGATCGGGATTACCTGTTGCCCCGCGGTCGGCTGAAAACGGCGCTGACCTGGGTGGGCAGTCGTTCCTACGGGATCTACCTGATCCACATCCCGGTGTTTTTCCTGTTGCGCGAGTTGTGGTTTCGTTTCGTCCCCTTGGGCTCGCCGGACCCGGCAAGCCATCCCTGGCCGGCCCTGGCGTGTGCGTTGTTGCTGATCGGGCTGTTGAGCGAACTCAACTACCGTTGGGTCGAAATGCCCATGCGCAATCGTGGCGCCCGGTTGGTCGAACGCCTGTCCGCCGCCCGAACCGTCCTTCCTGTTTCTGGAGCCCCGTCATGCTGAGCCTTTTGAAGAAACTCACCACGGGCACGCCCGCGCCCGCCGAACCGGTGGCCGAGAAAGTCGACCCGTACATGCTCGGGCTGCACGATGCGATGCTCAGCGGCTGGTTCAACCAGCAAACCGGCGAACTGTTCACGGGTTTCCCTGTGACGCCTGAGGACACGTTGCTGGACGTGGGGTGCGGCGACGGCGGCAACGTGCATTTTTGCGGAATGCGTGGGGCGAAGATCATCATCGCCGACATCGACGCGGCCAAGGTCGAAGCCACGCGCCAGCGCTTGAGCGACACCCCTGCGCGCGGCGTCGAGTGCCATGTGACCGACTGCAACCCGCTGCCCATTGCCGATGCCACGGCCACCCGGGTAGTGTCCACCGAAGTCATCGAGCACGTCGACGACCCGGCGCAGTTCCTCGCTGAACTGGTACGGGTCGGCCAGCCCGGCGCGCTGTACCTGCTGAGCGTGCCGCACCCCAGCTCCGAAGACCTGCAAAAAGACATCGCCGCGCCGGAGTATTTCCGCAAGCCCAACCACATTCGCATCATCAGTGAAGAGCAGTTCAAGGCCATGGTCAGCGAGGCCGGGCTGGAGGTGTTGAGCCACAGCCAATACGGGTTCTATTGGTCGATGTGGATGCTGTTGTTCTGGGAGGCCAAGGTCGACTTCAGCAACGCCGACCACCCGTTGCTCAATCACTGGGCCGACACCTGGCAAGCGGTGCTGAACTCACCGCGCGGGGCGCAGATCAAGCAAGCGCTGGACGCGGTGGTGGCCAAGAGTCAGGTGATTATTGCGCGTAAGCCTTGATGACGTTGGTAGGCCTCAAACCCTGTGGGAGCGAGCTTGCTCGCGATAGCGTTGGTGCAGCCGCCTATAGATTGACTGAGACACCGCTATCGCTAGCAAGCTCGCTCCCACAATGACGCGCTCGGCGTTAATCTGCACATCTTTTGCGCGCGGTAAGGCTTCATGACTGTTTTTTTCCGGCTCTCCCTGGCCCTCGCCGTGTTGCTTTTGGCGGGCTGTGAACAACCGCCACCCCCAGTCCTGGATCAACAGTTGTATATCTGGCAGCGCCAATGGACAAAGGCTCATGAGCCGGCGCTGCGCCAGAGCCTGGGCGATTTTTCCACGCTGCGGGTGCTGGCGTTGCAGGCTTTTCCCGGGGCGGGCTGGCGCCGTGCGCGAATCGACCCGGGCCTGCTCAAGGCGGACGGCCGTCCGCTGATCGCCGTGATTCGCCTGGATGGCCAGCTCAAGGCCTTGGACCAAGGCGAGATCATTGCGCAAATCCAGCAAGTGCTGGGCGATTGGCAAGCCCAAGGCCTGACCCCGGTGGGCGTGGAGGTCGACCACGATGCCGGCAATGCACGGCTGCCGGCCTATGGAAACTTCCTCGGCCAACTGCGGCACAGCCTGCCGGCCAACCTGCGGCTCAGCATCACGGCGCTACCGGCCTGGCTCGACAGCCCCGCATTGCCGGGATTGTTGGACGCAGTGGACAGCAGTGTGCTGCAGGTCCACGCGGTGAGCGATCCACGGCAGGGGCTGTTCGATCCGAAACAGGCCCGGTACTGGGCACAACGCTGGAGCGAGGTCACCACGCGGCCGTTTTATCTGGCCCTGCCAGCCTACGGCGTGGCGCTGTTGACCCAGGACAGCGGCGTGCCGGTGGTGGAGAGCGAAGTGCCGATCGATCGCGGCGGCGAGCGTCGGGAGTTGCTGGCCGATCCGCAACAAGTGGCCGGGCTTGCGGCGGATTTGCGGGCTGACCCGCCGGAACATCTCGCGGGGCTGATCTGGTTTCGTCTGCCTCTGGCCGGCGACCGGCGAGCGTGGAGCCTGACCACGCTCGGCGCCGTCGCCCGGGGCGATCACCTGGACAGTCGCCTGGCATTGCAGTGGGAGGAGCGGGGCGGTTTGTACGATATCCGGCTGGTCAACCAGGGCAATCTCGACCGCCCCTGGCCCCAGCGCCTGACGTTGGCGGTCGGGGCGTGTGACGGTGTCGATGCCTTGGCCGGTTATACGTTGCAACAAACCCCCGGACTGCTTACCTTCACTCGCATTCAGGAGGGCCGCTTGGCGGCTGGTAGCCAACGAGCAATCGGCTGGGCGCGCTGTACGAAAATCGACCAAGGAGGTTTCAATGTTTACCCGTAAGTGGCCTCGTCACCTGCTGTGCCTGAGCCTGTGCCTGCCGCTGGGCCCGGCGTTGGCCTGCGGGCCGGATTTCCCGATGCGCCTGCTGGATAACCGCGCCCAGACCCTGGCGGAGTTGCCCGAAGGCAGCTTTCGCTTCGAGGTCAGCCGTCTCGGCCAGGCGATTGCCGGGCTCAAGCCGGCCACCGAGGCGACGCGCAACCCGGACTACAGCTATGACGACCTGCCTTCCTACGTTGAACAACGCAACCAGGCCGAGCAGATTGGCCTGACCCCGCCGCAACAAGCGGTGGTGGAGCGCCTGCGGGCGCTGACCGATATCGACCAGGTGGCGACCGAGGCGGCCAACCTGCCCGATGAGCTGCGCCTGTATGCGCTCGGCGCGACGGCTTTTAACGTCGGTGAGCATCAGCGCGCCGTGGAAGCGTTCCAGCAATTGCTGGCGTTACCGGCTGACCAGCGACGGTTGCGCAGCACCTGGGCCGCGTATTCCCTTGGGCGGGCATTGTTTGCCGTGAGCACCGAGGCGGGCAGCGGCGACCCTGTGGCCTTGCAGGACCAGGCGCGAGCGGCGTTTCGCCAGGCCCGGGAAATGAGCATCGCCGGCTTCAGCGATCCGCTGGAACTGGGCATCGCCAGTCTCGGCGAAGAAGCCCGAGTGGCCTACACCGCCGACGACTGGGACAGCGCCATCGGTCTGTACGCGATCCAGAACCTGCAAGGGTCCCCGGTCGGCTACAGCTCGTTGCTGCAATTGGCACAAGGCCTGAGCGTCGAGTCGGATGAACGCTTGGGCGAGCTGCTCAAGACCAAAGCGGTGCAGCGACTGGTCACCGCCTACCTGCTCAGCCGCGTTGGCTGGTGGGACGGTGAAGAACCTTCGGGTGAGAAAAGACTGGTCAAACTGTTGCAGACCAACGCCCGGGACAACCTGGACGATGCTGACCGTTTGGCAGCGGTGAGTTACCAGCACGGCGATTACGCCAACGCCCAGGCGTTTGTGCAAAAGGCTCCGGACACAGGCCTGGCCTGGTGGGTGCGCGCCAAGCTGGCCTTGCGCGACGGCGACAAGGTAGCCGCGGCGGCGGCCTATGCCAAGGCTGCCCAGGCGTTTCCGAACGATGAATCCTGGGGCAGCCGGCGCACACCGGATTGGAATTACGAATCGGTGCAACCCAAGTGCCGGGTCGAAGGGGAAAGCGCGATCTTGGCCTTGCAGCGCGGTGATTACCTGCAAGCCTTCGATCAGCTCTATCGCGGCCAGAGCAACTATTGGTACGACGCTGCCGCCGTCGCCGAGCGGGTGCTCACAGTGGATGAGCTCAAGCAGTACGTCGACGCTCAAGTCCCGGCGCCACCGGCGTTGAGCCAAGAGGACCGAGACAACTACGTGCCGCTGCCGGTGGCCGCGAGCTTGCGCAATCTGCTGGGCAGGCGTTTGCTGAGGGAAGGGCGCTTTGATGAGGCGCCGGCTTATTTCGATAACCCGGACCTGCAGAACAAGGCCCGTGCCTATGGGCAATTGCGCCAGGACGCCGAGTCCAAATGGTGGCCAACCCGGCGGGCCGAAGCGTATTTCCAAGCGTCGTGGATGGCGCGCAAATGGGGTATGGAACTGCTCGGCTATGAGATGGCGCCGGACTACGCCAGCCTGGGCGGCAATTACAGCCTGGAGCCGGTCGAGCTGAACGTCGGCCCACTGGTGGCCGAAGGTGAAGTGCAACGCCAGCAGGCCAGCGTCGCGCAGCCGGACGTGCGTTATCACTATCGGTTTGTCGCCACGGCGCTGGCGAGCCAGGCGGCGGATTACCTGCCCCATACCAGCCAGGCGTTTGCGGCGGTGCTGTGCAAGGCGGTGGGGTACAACTCCAGCCTTGAAGAGCAAAGCGCGTTGTACCAGCGCTACGTGAAGGAAGGCCCGTACGTGGATTGGGCTGGGGATTTTGGTCATCAATGCCAGGAACCGGACTTCGGCAAGGCGAACAGACGCTACGTGACCCAGGCCCTGGACCCGATCCGCTCGACGCTGCGACCTTACAAGGTTTGGCTGGAAGTGGGCGGGCTCGTGCTGGTGGTGGCAGTGGTGTTGGGGGTGATCAGTCGCCGGCGGCGCAAGGCCCGGATGTCAGCCTCCTGAGGTGAAGCACCCATTGTGGGCGCGAGCTTGCTCCCGCTTGGCTCTGTAGGAGCGGTGTAGGAGCTGTCGAGTGCAACGAGGCTGCGATCTTTCCCCAGACACTTGAGTCTCAAGCGAAAGATCAAAAGATCGCAGGCTTCGCCAGCTCCTACAGAGCCCAGCGGGAGCAAGCTCCCTCGCCATAAAAAGTGTTCACTTTAGCTTTGCGTTGTTCCTACATCTGCGTCGCCATTCCCTCCACATTCATGGCCGCCTGGCGCAACGCCTCCGAACGGGTAGGGTGCGGGTGGCAGGTCAGGGCGATGTCCTCGGCCGAAGCGCTGAACTCCATGGCCACGCAGTACTCCCCGATCATCTCACTGACGCTCGGGCCCACCAGGTGCACGCCAAGGATTTCATCGGTGC
>NZ_FMXV01000073.1:0-1331 GCF_900104425.1 Pseudomonas sp. NFACC13-1
AAGATGGTTATCTTGTACTGAATACATAGGTGCAAGAGGCGAACCAGGGGAACTGAAACATCTAAGTACCCTGAGGAAAAGAAATCAACCGAGATTCCCTTAGTAGTGGCGAGCGAACGGGGACTAGCCCTTAAGCTTCTTTGATTTTAGCGGAACGCTCTGGAAAGTGCGGCCATAGTGGGTGATAGCCCTGTACGCGAAAGGATCTTAGAAGTGAAATCGAGTAGGACGGAGCACGAGAAACTTTGTCTGAATATGGGGGGACCATCCTCCAAGGCTAAATACTACTGACTGACCGATAGTGAACTAGTACCGTGAGGGAAAGGCGAAAAGAACCCCGGAGAGGGGAGTGAAATAGATCCTGAAACCGTATGCGTACAAGCAGTGGGAGCCCACTTTGTTGGGTGACTGCGTACCTTTTGTATAATGGGTCAGCGACTTATTTTCAGTGGCGAGCTTAACCGAATAGGGGAGGCGTAGCGAAAGCGAGTCTTAATAGGGCGTCTAGTCGCTGGGAATAGACCCGAAACCGGGCGATCTATCCATGGGCAGGTTGAAGGTTAGGTAACACTGACTGGAGGACCGAACCGACTACCGTTGAAAAGTTAGCGGATGACCTGTGGATCGGAGTGAAAGGCTAATCAAGCTCGGAGATAGCTGGTTCTCCTCGAAAGCTATTTAGGTAGCGCCTCATGTATCACTGTAGGGGGTAGAGCACTGTTTCGGCTAGGGGGTCATCCCGACTTACCAAACCGATGCAAACTCCGAATACCTACAAGTGCCGAGCATGGGAGACACACGGCGGGTGCTAACGTCCGTCGTGAAAAGGGAAACAACCCAGACCGTCAGCTAAGGTCCCAAAGTTATGGTTAAGTGGGAAACGATGTGGGAAGGCTTAGACAGCTAGGAGGTTGGCTTAGAAGCAGCCACCCTTTAAAGAAAGCGTAATAGCTCACTAGTCGAGTCGGCCTGCGCGGAAGATGTAACGGGGCTCAAACCATACACCGAAGCTACGGGTATCACGCAAGTGATGCGGTAGAGGAGCGTTCTGTAAGCCTGTGAAGGTGAGTTGAGAAGCTTGCTGGAGGTATCAGAAGTGCGAATGCTGACATGAGTAACGACAATGGGTGTGAAAAACACCCACGCCGAAAGACCAAGGTTTCCTGCGCAACGTTAATCGACGCAGGGTTAGTCGGTCCCTAAGGCGAGGCTGAAAAGCGTAGTCGATGGAAAACAGGTTAATATTCCTGTACTTCTGGTTATTGCGATGGAGGGACGGAGAAGGCTAGGCCAGCTTGGCGTTGGTTGTCCAAGTTTAAGGTGGTAGGCTG
>NZ_FMXV01000049.1:0-18270 GCF_900104425.1 Pseudomonas sp. NFACC13-1
CATCGACTGGCGGTTGCTGGTCGCGACGGGCGCGCTGCTGTTCGTTGCCGGCGCGGCGATGATGCTCGCAGCGGCAGGGCTGTTCCGGCGGCTGGGCACCAACATTCCGCCGTCGCAGCCAACGACCCTCATCGCAACGACCGGTCCCTATCGGTGGACGCGCAATCCCATGTATCTCGGCATGGCGCTTATCTATGCCGGCCTTGCGATTGGCTTTGACGGGCCGATCGCCTTCGCCTTGCTCCCGTTGGTGCTAATCGCGATCCAGAGGCAGGTGATCGCCCGCGAGGAGCGCTATCTCGAAGCGAAGTTCGGCGACGACTACCGCCGCTACAAGGCCAAGGTTCGCCGCTGGCTCTGACTATTCCGCTCCGCGGCTGCCGACTGCGGAACCGCGAATAGAGCGGGGACATCGCCAACAGGTGTACGGGGACATGGTTGACACTTCTCGGTGAGACGAGCTTGCCGAGAACTCATCATGTTCTGGAGCACGAGAGATGCCATGAGCCTGAAAGATGAGTTCATTTCCTTGGCTTTACGGTCAACTGCAAACGCGATGAACGCGGTGCAGGCAAAGGCAGATTGGATTAACAAGTAGTCCGGCGCGGGAAAACGCCCTGACCTACACCGCCCAGCAAGTGCTGGTGACCAGCGGCGCCAAGAGCGCGATCTTCTATTTCGCGAGGATCCGACTATGCCTTGGAAACGGCTGAAGCCAACGGTCAAGAGCCTTATGCGTGGCCGCGCTATACCCTTGAGCGTCTGCCACAAGCCTCTAGCGTAGAAGACTTCGAGGCCTTGCTGCCGTGGAACTGCGCGCCGCAAACTCCAAGATAGCCGGAGATTCCTACCTTTAAAAAAGAGGGGGCATGGAGCGCTTACATTGATTATGGGGGGGGGCCGCCTGTGTTTAGTTGTCTAGGCGGTTTTCAGATGTTTCGATGCCCTTTCTGATAGGAAGTATTAAGTCTCTCGACGGAAATGTTAAGTGCCATTTTGTCTATATCACCCGGCTCTAACAATAGGCTGTCTTCTGCCATGCGTGCAGTTTCCAGGCACACCATGTCCTTCCAGGAGTCTGACCTGAATTGATCAATCAGTGCTGCCCTTTCTTTCCACGGATTCCACAATATTGCTGATCGGCTGCCCTGAGTGGAAACGACAATCCGTCGCTGCCAGGCCTGGTCTTCAATGATGAATCGATTTGGCGTCCCGATATAAGCCCGGGTTGTCTCCTGCCGGATTGTCGGTTCTTCGCATTGTGTTTTCATTTTCCAGTTGTCTAGAACGTCAAAATACTTGAGTCCTGAAAAGCCTATAAAGCGAATATTCTCGGCGTTACTCACCGCATAATAAGAATGCAGAGCCTGGCTGATAGCGAGGGTTCTTTTGCCCAGGTTTTCGGTTGTCAGTTCCAGCGTAATTGACTCCCCCACGGTGAAGCTAAGTTGCAAACGTGCATGATGAGGCCAGAGAGTTGAATGATTCGGAATCATTTCAAATCCGAACGTTACGCCGATACTCGAGTCGGTCAGCTGTATGGAGTCCAATTGCCAATCCCTATCTCGTACCAAGCCGTGGAAGGGCGGGGAGTCAGCGCTTGTGCACATGGACTGGATCCGCTCGGAATTCCATGCCATGTCGCCAAACCAAGGCCAGCAGACTGGGACACCGCCTCTGACTGCCGTTCCTCTTTCGAATTTAGCGTGTGGGCTTTCCCATATGACCGGCTCTTCTCCTTCAAAGCCGTAGCTGAGCAGCTGTGATCCTTGCTCCAGGATTACGGCCGTGGCATCTCCGGAGCGAATTTTGAACGCCCATAGGTCGCCGATTTTGACGCGCTGGATGGATTTCGAAGAGGTCATAGGTTTGAACTCTTCTAAATAGTCGGGTTTGTGATGGACATTTTTTGCTGTGGCCTCTTGCTATCGCTGCGTTAGTATATTGATATATGAGTACTCGGCGAGTGTGCACCATTTGATTCATTGGCGACAGGCTTAACACTTGCCGATTTGACCTTTCACCGTGTCCAGGGGCTAAAGCCATGAATATGCTACTCAAGCCAGGAGTCACCCTGATTGGAAAGCTTGCCTTTGCACGGAAGTTTCAGATCCTATCGGTGGTCTTTCTCATTCCTGTCGCCTACGGCGCGTACGGGCTTTGCTCTGGCTATCTTCAGCGGCTGGACGCGATTGATCGTGAGCGCAGTGGCGTCGCTATGCTTTCTGAGCTGGACGAGGCCAGGCGAACCTGGGTGTCCCTGCGCAACGAGGCCAGTCATTGGAAGGCCGTGGATATCGCTTCGATTTCACTGGAGGCGCGAGAGACGGGAATGAGAACCTGGCTGACCAGCGAGCGTCGTTTTGAGGCTGGGTTGGTGAAAAATCCAACGCTTGCTTTTCCAGCACCGATGCATGGAAAGCTGGTCGAGACTGTGAAAACAAACCATGCACGCCTGGAGTCAGCTGCCTTGGATTCTCAAGCAATGGCGAGTTGGTGGCCAGACGCTTACAACGTTGCAACCAGTCAAGGACAAGGGTTGAGCGATTTGTCCGCGCTCATTGTGCGGCAAAACAAGCTGAATCTGGACCCATGGCCGGAAACCTATGAACTCATGACACTGGCCACTAAAACACTTCCTGAGTTGTTGGAGGTGGCCAGTTCATTGAGCGGAATAGGGCAGGGTGTTATCGCTTCGAAAGGTTTCAACCTGATGTCTCGATCGCAGCTCAGGGACGCAAGCGCCAAGGCCCGCTTGCTGGCATCCGCCGCAGCCGTGCCTGACTTACCAAAAGGAGTGGCTCAAGAGTTGTCGGTGTGGCTGGAGACGTACCGAGCGGGTCTGAAAGAGATCGCCGAAAGCCTCTCAAGCGTGGAAGATGATTTTTTTAAAGCCAAGGCTGTACCGAATGATGGGGCTGTGTTCGCTGGCAAAATGCTTCAATTGCAGCAGCACCTGACGCAGTTGCAGCAGTCTGCGCTTCTGGAGTTCGACGCTCGACTCGCGGTGTATCAGGGCCAGGCCAAGCGATCTTTCATACTTACGCTTGCGGCCTTCGCCGCACTAGTCGGTGCTGCGATTTACATTCTGTTATGCGTCCAATTTGCAATTCGGCGCAGTGCGCTGGGTGTTACGTCTTTAGCTGATTCCCTTAGGGAAGGCGATCTGCGTGGTTCAGTTGTTCTCTACGGGCGCGATGAACTGGCGGATATCGGGTCCTCGCTCAATGAGGCAGTACGGCAACTGCATCGCTCGTTTATGAACATCAACGATCGTACTGGCGAATTGAATTTCACCGTTGGCGATTTGACGCATCAGTCGGACTCATCATTAAGAGCCGTGGAGTCGCAACAGGTCCAAGTCAGTATTATCGCTTCTGCAGCCACCGAGATGGCCTCAACGGCTTTAGACGTCGCCCGCAATTGCGAGCACGCATCCCAGCAAGCGCAAGCAGCGGATGCTGTTGCCAAAGTTGGAGCAGAGCAGAGCCGTATCACAATCGAAAGCATCAAGGGGCTGACGTCGAATCTCGAGAATGCGGTCAGTAATCTCGAATCACTGGAAGCGCAGGCACATCAAATCGACAATGTGGTGGCTGTAATAAAAAACATCGCGGATCAGACCAACCTGCTTGCGTTGAACGCTGCGATTGAGGCCGCACGGGCTGGAGAACACGGGCGTGGATTTGCCGTGGTGGCTGACGAAGTCAGGGGACTATCGACACGCACCAAGGAATCTACCCAGGTCATTAGCGAGACCGTAAGCGCCCTGCAGAAGGTTGTGCGGGACTCGGTCATTGGCGTGCAATCCGCCTGTGCCCAAGCGCGCAAGGACGTAACAGCCGTGGTAGGGCTTAACGATCATCTAGAAAGCATTTCCCTCGCTGTGGAGCAGGTTACTGGAATGATCTATCAAATCGCCGCTGCCGCAGAGCAGCAGGCCGTCACGGCAGACGAAGTCAGTAGCAATATCCTGAAAATCGATGACATGACCAAGGTGATTCTGTCTAGCGCTGAGCAAGTCAAAGTGGCTACGGACCAACTGGATTGCGGAAGCAGGCAGCTTTCGGGTTATACCGCAGCCTTCAAGCTGTAAATGCCCACTGCCTTAGTAACCAAGCCGTGCGAGGGCGGCCTACAGCTAAAGAAGCGTGTTCAGCTGAAAAGCTGTTGCTAATCGAGACTGCAATTTTTCGCCCCCTAAGTTTTTTCCCTCCGTCGGCGGATTGTTAGGTCATGATTTTTAAGTAGTTTCTCAGAAAAATTTATTCCGTGGCACGTCAATCCACCTGATTAAGCTGGCTTGGGACGTTATGCACCTTGTGTAATTTTAACTGATATATTAGTGTATTGATTCGTTTCCCACGTTCTTGCTCGAACACAGAGTCAGGTGGGGCTTGGACGTACAGAACACTCTTCACGCATAAGCAGGGGACACCCATGAGTTCTAACAATAGCGAGCGGCACATCATTGGCCATTTTATCGGCGGCTCCGTGGTCGAGGGTGCCGGGGCTCGGACCAGTGAAGTATTCAATCCTGCCCTTGGTGAAGTACAGGCTGTGGTTTCGCTGGCCAGTGTTGAGACAGTCGATGCCGCAGTGGCTTGCGCCAAGGCTGCATTCCCTGCCTGGGCAGAACTCTCGCCATTACGGCGCTCTCGGATTTTGTTCAAGTTCAAAGAGCTGCTGGATAAGCACCACAAAGAGCTGGCACATATCATCACCAGCGAGCATGGCAAGGTTTTCACTGACGCCATGGGGGAAGTCACTCGAGGCATTGAAATCGTCGAATTCGCCTGCGGTGCACCCAATCTGCTGAAGACTGATTTCAGTGACAACATCGGCGGAGGAATAGACAACTGGAACCTTCGTCAACCGCTGGGCGTCTGTGCCGGTGTTACGCCGTTCAACTTCCCTGTCATGGTTCCGCTGTGGATGATCCCTATCGCATTGGCCGCCGGGAACTGCTTCATTCTTAAGCCTTCTGAACGCGACCCCTCCGCTAGCTTGTTGCTGGCTGACTTGCTCAAGCAGGCTGGCTTGCCGGATGGCGTCTTCAGCGTGGTCCAGGGCGATAAGGTTGCTGTTGATGCGCTGCTTCAGCACCCCGATGTGCAAGCGATTTCCTTCGTTGGTTCGACTCCAATTGCGGAGTACATCCACAACGAAGCGAGCAAGCGTGGTAAGCGCGTCCAGGCACTGGGGGGCGCCAAAAACCACATGATCGTCATGCCTGATGCGGACCTGGATCAGGCGGCAGACGCACTGATCGGTGCCGCCTACGGTTCGGCAGGTGAGCGTTGCATGGCGATTTCGGTGGCAGTCGCCGTGGGGGACGTCGCTGATCGATTGATCGAAAAACTTCGTCCACGCATTGAAGCGCTACGTATCAAGAATGGCGTTCACCTTGATGCTGATATGGGGCCACTTGTCACTGCGCAGCATCGGGACAAGGTAGTGGAATATATCGAAGCAGGTGTTCGAGAAGGTGCCAAGCTACTGGTCGATGGTCGAGCGTTCAAAGTTGAGAATGGGGAAGGCTTTTTCCTGGGGGCGACGCTCTTTGATGGCGTGACAACCGATATGAGTATCTGGAAAGAAGAAATTTTCGGTCCGGTATTGGGAATTGTGCGAGTCGATAATTTCTCAGCGGCTGTCAACCTGATCAACTCCCATGAATTTGCCAATGGTGTGTCGTGCTTCACAAGCGATGGCGGTGTCGCCAGAGCGTTCGCACGCAATATTCATGTGGGTATGGTCGGTATCAACGTTCCTATACCTGTACCGATGGCCTGGCATTCATTTGGTGGGTGGAAGCGCTCCTTGTTTGGCGATCATCACGCCTATGGAGAGGAAGGGCTGCGTTTCTACAGTCGCTATAAAAGCGTCATGCAGCGCTGGCCGGACAGCATCGCCAAAGGGCCGGAGTTCAGCATGCCGACCGCTAAGTAGGCCTCGCTTTCGACGCTGACTCATCAACTGCATATCAATAACAATACGCCAGGCCGTTCGCGGCCTGGTACAGCAGGAGAGCTCCATGAACAAGCCTCGGCTTTTGGTGACCGGTGCTGCCGGTCGAGTGGGAAGGTTGCTGCGCCCCATTCTTCTTGAAGGCTACGACCTGAACCTCTGTGACATTTTCCCAATCGATGATCTCTTGCCGGGTGAGACCACAATCATTGGTGATCTGGCAGATGCCCAAATTTCCCGTAGTGCTGTGGAAGGTGTGGTAGGGGTCATTCACCTGGCTGCCGCTGTTGCTCCAAATCTCACCTATGCAGCGTCAATCGGGCCAAATTATCAAGCGGTGTTGAACCTGCTTGAGGCGTGCAGGGAATTTTCCGTCGAGCGTTTCATCTTTGCCAGCAGCCACCATGCCATTGGGCTGCATCCCCTCAATTCAGAACCCTATACGCCGTCATCTGATATTGCACCTGATGGTTTCTATGGGCTGAGTAAGGTATTCGGTGAGGCAGCCTGTTCAATGTACGCCCATCGTTTCGGGATCAAATGTCTGATCCTGCGCATCGGTAACGCAGATGAACAAGTTGTTGATGGCCGTCGTGAACGGTTATGGGTAAGTGCCTATGACATGGTTCAGTTAATCAAGCTGGGGCTTGCGGCAGAGGCGAGGATTTTCGAGATCGTGTACGGCGTCTCGAAATGTCCCGACCCTTTGCTCAAGAATTCGGCCTCAGTGGAAGCGCGGTACCAACCTCGCGATTACTCATCTGAGCACCGCAGTCCGAGCTTCAAACCGTTGACGAATATCACCGAGGCGGAAGGCGCGGGTTACATCGGCGGTTACTTCACCCAACAGCCGCTCCCGGACCCGAGGGACTACAAATGAAGATTGTAAAAGCAGAAACGATGATCGTCGAAATTCCGTTTCATCTGCGTGGTACGGGCGTGGGCATCATGCCGACCGCCTGGAAGAGCCTCGAGTTTGCTTTGATCCGGCTGGAAGACGAGCTAGGTAATGTGGGCTGGGGCGAAGGTTTTGGATACTTTACGGTCGACGCGACGAAGGCGATCATTGACCGGCTAGTTCTTCCCTCTTTGATCGGTAAAACGGTCGAAGATATCCCTGCGTGGAATCGGAAAACTCAACAAAGTCTCCATATGTTTGGACGTTACGGGATCACCATTTTCGCAATTTCCGGCGTCGATATTGCACTGTGGGATCTGGCAGCAAAACGTGCCAATGTGCCGCTTTATCAACTGCTAGGGGAAGGCCGCCGCGAGGTGATTCCCTTTTATGCGAGCATGGTGCGTTATGGCGACAAGGGGCTTGCCGTCGAAACTTGCCAGGAAGTGATGGAAGCCGGTTTCAATTCCATCAAACTCCATGAAGTTGACCTCGACATTATTGAGGCTTGTCGAGAGGCCGCCGGGCCCGACCGGAACATCTGCGTCGACGTGAATTGCCAATGGTCTCCCGAGTTCGTTGAAAATAATCGGGCAAGGATAGAGACGCTCAACCTGGCATGGCTTGAAGAACCTATCTATCCGCCAGAAGACTTCAACACATTGAATGCCCTGCGTCATAAGCGGCTGCCTATTTCAGGTGGTGAGAATTGGACCACCGCGTTTCAGTTCAAGCAGGCATTCGATATGCAAGCCGTCGACATCGTCCAACCGAGCGTCACGAAGGTGGGCGGGATCTCCGAATTCTCTTCAATTGTTCGGCTCGCTGACGCTGCGGGTGTCTCGCTGATGCCGCATTCACCCTATTTCGGCCCCGGCTTCTTCGCCAGCCTGCAACTCGCCGCTGCCAATCCGTCCGTTCATGCGCTCGAATACAACTTCGTCCACCCCGAGGCTTGGCTGGCTGATGTTGAAGGCAGACGTACTGGCGATCAGATTACGGTTCCTCAGGAAGCTGGTTTGGGCTTTTTCCCGGACATGGCAGTACTCACTAAATACCGACGAGCGTAAGACAGGCCTGTATCAATCGCCGGTATCGGGCTCGATGTCGGTATCCAGATCATGTGACGAAAAGGCACGGCGATGAAACCCAATTACATCAAGCAACTTTGGAGTGAAGGCAAGCCGGTAATCAATGGCTTCCTGTCTATCCCTTGTCCTTTAGTCAGCGAGGTGATGGCGGAGCAAGGCTACGATGCTCTGACCATCGACCTTCAGCATGGCATCGTTGATTACCAGGCATCGGTCGGGATGATGCAAGCGATGCGGGCCAGCAAGGTAGTGCCAATGATCAGGGTGCCATGGCTTGATCCAAGTGCAATCATGAAAGCGCTTGATGCTGGAGCCTATGGGGTCGTTTGCCCAATGATCAACACGGCTGAGCAAGCTGCGGAGCTGGTTTCCTGTGTCCGTTACCCGCCGGCCGGAATTCGCAGCTATGGGCCAAGCCGGGCCAGTATTTCAGCGGGGACAAATTACGGACCTGAAGCGGACGAAAACATGCTCTGCTTTGCGATGATTGAGACTCGTGAAGCCATGGGGAATCTTGAGGCGATTGCCGCAACACCGGGTCTCGACGGGCTTTACATCGGCCCCGCCGACCTGACCATAGGGCTCACTGGAATGCGCTATCCAAATGGTTTCGACCGTGAGGAGCCGGAGATCATCGAGGCCATCAAACGCATCCTGGCCAGCGCGCATGGTCACGGAATCAAGGCTGCCTTGCACTGCGGTACGGCATCGTATGCGTTACGTGCTTTGGAGTGGGGCTTTGATATGGTCACCGTCGCCAATGACATTCGAATGTTGACCAACGCAGCCAGTGCGAGCCTTAAAGCAGTCCGTCAGGGGATTGATGACAGTGCCTCATTACCTACTGGCACGGTCGACCAGTACTGACATTCAGTTCGGGCATCAACGATCGCCGGAGCAAGCCGGCGGGGGAGTGTTTTATGGTTAATGTACCTGAGGTTGAGCTCGGACGCGGCCCACTGAAAGTGATCATCGTGCACGGCTGGATGGCCGGGCGGCGTTTGTTTGATCCCATGCATGCGTACCTGGATCTGGAAAACTTCAGTTATGTGTTCATGGACTGCCGAGGCTATGGCGACCGGATCGACTCGCATGGGCCGTTTAGCGTACGTACGATTGCCGAAGATGTTCTAGAACTTGCCGATAGGTTGGGTTGGACACGATTCAGTGTGCTTGGACACTCAATGGCTGGTATGTCAGCTCAATGGCTACTGCATATCGCGCCGGAGCGAATCCAGTGTGCGGTACTTCTTTCGACAGTCCCCGCCAGTGGGTCAAAAATTACTGAAGAGCGACGAAACCTGTTGGTTTCAGCGATGGCTGCCCCTCATGTTCGACGTGCGTTGATCGACATAAATACAGGGCATCGCCAATCAATAGCGTGGCTAAACCACACCTTGGCGGTCAGTCTGGATACCACCTGTCCGGATGCGCTCACGGGTTATCTCCAGTCTTGGACACACGATGACATGGAGAAAGAAATCCGAGGGATTACGGCACCGGTGCTGGTGATCGTGGGAGAGCTGGACCCCGGAGCGACGCTGGAGGTTATGACGCAGAAGGTTCTCCCGCTGCTGCCAAACAGTCATTGCAAACTTCTCCCCGGAGTAGGGCACTACGCTATGAGGGAGGATCCGGCCGCTCTGGTGAAAGCTGTGGAAGCGTTCATCACCTACGTAACCACCCGCGGCTGAACGGTACAAAATTTTTTCACAAGCCCCTTGCCACACCCTGCGATCCTGTTATTGTTATCTAAGTATACCAATATATCAGTATGCAAGCCCACCTGGATCTGAGCTGAGGATGTACGATGAACCTATATAAAAAATCACTGGTCGCCGCTGCAATCATTTCCACTCTGACAAGCTTCGCAAATTCTGCCAATGCGAAGGATTGGAAGGAGATTCGAATTGCAACGGAGGGGACTTATCCTCCGTTCAGCTACATCGAGAACGGCAAGCTGACGGGTTTTGACGTGGACATCGCCGACGCTCTTTGCGCCAAAATCCAAGCAAAATGCGAAGTCGTTTCCCAAGAGTGGGACGGAATGATCCCAGGGCTCATGTCTGGGAAATATGACGCAATCGTTGCTTCAATGGCCATCACTGACGAGCGCAAAAAGAAAATCGACTTCACCGATAAATACTACGCGACACCAGCACGTTTCATCGCTGTCAAGGATAGCGGGATTACCGATACCTCGTCGGTTGGCATGAAGGGTAAGGTCATAGGCGTGCAGGGTTCTACTACCCAGGCTACTTTCCTGGAAGACAAATATAAGGATGCCCAGGTCAAGCTCTACAAAACAGTCGACGATGCCAACATGGACCTTGCGAATGGCCGGGTTGATGCTGTTTTTTCTGACGCCGCAATTCTCTATCAGTGGCTAAAAACCACGGACGGTAGTTGCTGCGGATTTGTCGGTGAGGAAGTACGCGATCAGCAATATTTCGGCGTAGGCAAGGGGATTGGTATTCGTAAGGAAGATGCCGATCTCAGAGACAACTTGAACGAGGCTACAAAAGCGATCATCGCGGACGGCACCTACGAAAAAATCAATAAGAAGTACTTTCCGTTTTCCATTTATTGATGTGAATAACGGCGCGTAGCCCGTTGCGTGATTTGGGTCTGTCCGAGTGGGCAGGCCCATGAGGCCCGAACATGGAACACTATCTCAAACTTCTTTCTTTCGGCCCCGATGGTTGGGCATCCCCACTTTTTCAGGGCGCCTGGCTGACAATTCAGCTAGCTCTGTGCACCTTGCCTCTGGGCCTGGCGCTAGGATTGGGGCTTGCCTTGGGCATGAACAGTGGCAGGCCAGTCCTTAGCCGCTTTTGCACCGTATTCGTGACGGTATTTCGTGGGCTTCCAGAACTGCTGACGATCTTCATCATCTATTACGGCGTTCAACTGCTGATCAAGGAAGCGTCGGCGTCCCTCGGTTGGCAGGCCTTCCAGGTCAATGGTTTTTTTTCCGGAATGTTGGCGTTGGGCTTGGTCTTTGGCTCCTTTTCCAGCGAGGTCTTTCTCACTGCCATTCAGGCTGTTGCTCGCGGGCAAGGTGAAGCGGCCTTTGCGCTGGGGCTTTCCAGGCTGGATCGGTTTCGCTTCGTCACTGCTCCTCAGTTGTGGCGCATCGCACTGCCAGGCCTGGGCAATCTCTGGCTGGTGCTGCTCAAGGAAACTTCGCTGCTGTCGGTCATTTCACTCTCTGATCTCATGCGCCAAACCTATCTTGCGGTGAGCAATACCAAGGAACCATTCTTTTTCTACGCTTTGGCCTGTGGGATCTATCTGCTCTTTTCCATTCTGTCGGGACAAGTGCTCAACGTGATGGAAAAACGCGCCAACCGTTTTTATGGGAGAACTTGATTCATGAACTGGGAGCTCCTGCAAACCTACGGGCCGCGGATGCTGGCGGGTTTGGGCCTTACTCTTCAAATCGTGTTTCTTTCCGTGGCACTGGGCGCCATCCTGGCGCTGCCGCTGGCCGCTGCTCGGATGAGCGAGATCAAATGGATCAGCCGCACTGCTTATGGTTACACCTATCTGTTTCGTGGAACGCCGCTGCTCGCCCAGACTTTTTTGGTTTACTACGGTGCGGGCCAGCTGCGTCCCGAGTTACAGTCGATCGGGTTGTGGTGGTTTTTTCGGGACGCCTTCTGGTGCACTGTCCTGACCTTCACTTTAAATACCGCGGCTTACCAGGCAGAGATTTGGCGCGGTGCGGTGTTGTCAGTGGCGAAGGGGCAGTGGGAAGCGATCCATGCTTTGGGTATGTCCAAGGCGTCCGGTCTGCGAGATGTCATTGCCCCGCAAGCCTTGATCGTTGGTCTGCGCCCACTGAGTAATGAACTTATCTTGATGCTCAAATCTTCGGCTATTGCGAGCACGATTACCGTGCCTGAGCTGATGGGTATGACGGGGTTGGCGTTCTCTCGCTCTTTCGATTTCGAAGTGTATCTGTGGGCTGCCGTGCTTTACCTGACCCTGGTGGAAACGATCCGCCGCATGTGTGCCTGGTTCAACGCCCGGCTGACCAAACACCTGATTCGCTGAGGTATCGGATGAAAACATTGTTCAGTACGGCGAACTCAGCAGCCAATCATCACAGGATAGATTCCATGCTTCAAAAGACTGATTCGCTTCCGCTTTCCGTGTCAAATAACTCAGTCGTCGAGATGGTTGGCCTGAAAAAAAGGTATGCCGATTTTGTCGTTCTCAACGGCATTGACCTTGCGGTCGCCAAGGGTGAAAGAATCGTGGTTTGCGGCCCATCTGGCAGCGGAAAGTCAACTCTGATCCGGTGTATCAATGGACTTGAGGCATTTCAGGAAGGATCGCTTCGAGTCAATACCACGCAATTAGGCACAGATGGTAGTGGTGTCGACATCGTCCGGCGAGAGACAGGCATGGTGTTCCAAGGATTTCACTTGTTTCCTCATTTAAGCGCACTGGAAAACTGCATGCTTGCCCAGGTGCGAGTTCTTAAGTTGAGCAAGGCCCAGGCGAAGGAAAAAGCTATGGCGCTGTTGTCGCGCGTGGGCCTGTCGGACAAAGTGAACCACTACCCTAGCCAGTTATCAGGAGGGCAGCAGCAGCGTGTAGCGATTGCGAGGGCTCTTTGCATGGATCCGAAAATCATGCTGCTGGATGAGCCCACCTCTGCGCTGGATCCTGAAATGGTGAAAGAAGTATTGGACGTTGTGAGTGGCCTTGCCGAAAGCAGTATTACGCTCCTGTGCGTCACTCACGAGATGGGATTTGCTCGCCAGGCGGCTGACAGAATCATTTTCATGGATCGTGGAGAGATCATTGAGTCTGCAACCCCGGAGTCCTTCTTCAATGCGCCACAAACCGAGCGCGCGAAGCAATTCTTGAGTCAAATAATTGCTCACTGAATGCAGTGTAAGCGAGCGTAAAGGATTCGGTATGCGGCAGATACATGAGTTGTTTTCTCCCGATATGCTACATCATCGATTGCCGAAAACAGCTCAAGTGTATGCGCTATTGCGGTCGGCAATCATAAGCTTGCGCCTTGAGCCAGGCGAAGTACTAAACGAAAAAGATATATGCCAGCAGTTGGAAATTTCACGCACGCCACTTCGCGAAGCAATGCTGCGGTTAGCCAGTGAAAAACTCGTTCTGATCAGGCCAAACGCCCGCACGCATGTCGCCCCCATCCGATTAGTAGATGTCCTGGAAGGTCAGCTCATTCGTGAGACTGCTGAACTTCGTTGTGTTCGGCTGGCTGCGCGCTTTTTCGAACCGAAACTCGAGGGTTCTTTTGATACGCTCTTTTTGCGAAAACAGAATGCGTTGGTGAGAAAGGAGTCGGAGGAATTCTACTCTTTAGATGAAGCTTTCCATCGTTTAATTTGCGAATGCTCCGGCTTCTCCAATCTATGGCATGTATTCGATGGTTCGAAAGGGCAGCTTGACCGCATTCGGCGACTTGCGTTTCCGATGCAGGATCATTTTGCCGAAGTGATTGATGAGCACCGTACGATCTATGAAGCAGTCCGTAATCGGGATGAAGTCCAAGCGGAACGGATGATGCTTGAGCATATGGACAGTATCTTCGACACGCTGAAAATCCTCTTGCAAACGAAGGGGCATTTGCTCATAGAAGATACACCAGCGCCGTCGTTGCCTGACGTCGCAGCCGCTTATCGCCGCAGAGTCAGGTAATCAGGATTTAAATAGCCGTTTTCTGTACGGTTTCTTAATATACTGATATATTGGTTTTGATTCGAATTAATGCGAGGCTCCTATGAGCGAGATCCATCAGGCAATGTCACTCAGCGAAAACGATAGCCTTACCAAGGTGGCCGCGGAGGTTTCAGTGCAAGAGGCGGTAGAGGTGGCACAGTTGTATTTTGGAGTGTCGGGTACCGCCTCGCGACTCATAAGCGAACGGGATCAGAACTTCCGTCTCACGTGCATGAATGGCAGTTATGTTTTGAAATTCGCTCATCCCGGAGAGGATAGTGAGGTTAGCAATCTTCAGACGGAAGCTTTGTTGCACATAGAACACGCCGATCCAACTCTGCCGGTTCAGCGCGTCATTCGGACGAAGGATGGGCAAGCAGAGCTTCGTCTAATGATGGGAGGGGAGGAGCGTACGGTACGTCTCGTTTCATACTTGGAAGGTCAACTGCTGCGAAATGCGCCAGTCACCCTGCAACAACAGCGAAACCTAGGTGTTGTATCAGCTCGACTTGGCAAGGCTTTACGTGATTTTGACCACCCGGCGGCTAATCACACGCTTGTGTGGGATATTCAACACGCTGATCGGCTGAGTGGGATGGTGACTGAGATCAGCAACTTAGAGCGCCGTGCACTATTGGATAACATTCTGGACAGGTTTGTCCGCGACATTAAGCCCCGATATGCAAGCATGCGTACTCAAATCGTGCACAACGATCTTAACTCCGATAATGCGCTTGTTTCGCCCGAGAATACGGACGAAGTCGTTGCGATTCTAGATTTTGGGGATATGGTTCGCACTCCGTTGATCAATGATGTTGCGGTAGGAGCAGCCTATCAGCTCGGCGAGCTTAAACACTTTCTTGATGGGGCGAAGGCTTTCGTCGCCGGCTACCACTCGGTCACTCCGTTAAAGTTGGACGAGTTTGCCTTGATGTATGACTTGATCATGACGCGGATGGTCGTACGTATCACGATCAGCGAATGGCGCGCAGAACGCTTCCCGGAAAATGCTGCTTATATTTTGCGAAATACCTCGCGTGCCTGGCAGCAACTCCAAGCGCTCGTACTAATGGATAAAGAAGAGGTCAACGCCCAATTTATTCGCGCTTGCCAATACAAGTCGTAAAACCCGATCCCCTGGCCAATCGTAGTATTTAGTCAGTCGAACCCAAGTGACTCTCGTTCCAATTAGGAGGCTGTAATGTCTGAAGCTTATTCCCCCACTGCCGGCATGCAAAACGGGTTCGACATGGCGTTGTTGAACACCCTTGATGCTCAGGAGCGCTCTATCGTTGAGCGTCGCCAGAGGTTACTTGGCTCCGCATATAAATTGATGTACCAGCATCCGGTTCAATTCGTACGTGCAGAAGGCGTTCACATGTATGACCCTCAAGGTAACGAATACCTTGATTGCTATAACAACGTTCCTTCTGTAGGTCATTGTCATCCACGGGTGGCTGAGGCAGTGTCCAAGCAAATTGCGACATTGAACACACACACGCGTTACATGAACGAAAGTCTGCTCGATTACACTGAACAACTGATTGAAACATTTCGGAGCGATCTCGGTAGTGTGATGTACACCTGCACCGGAAGTGAGGCTGTCGATCTCGCTATGCGGATTGCGAAATTCAATACCGGTGGCACCGGAATCATCGTTACCGAATACGCGTACCATGGCATCACTTCAGCCGTGGCTGCAATCTCGACGACGATGGGCAAACACGTACCCGTTGATCTTCATGTTCGTACCGTTCGCGCACCAGACGCATATCGTGCTGGTCCAAATGTCGATGTGGGCGCCCGTTTAGCGAATGACATCGACGCTGCTGTTGAAGACATGGAACGTCACGGTATCAAGTTTGCAGCGTTCATCGCCGACAGCCTGTTCTCGACTGATGGTCTGCTCACAGACTCTGTTGGATTTCTGAAACCAGCCATCGAAGCCGTCCACAAACATGGCGGTCTGTATATCGCCGATGAAGTCCAGCCTGGTTTTGGTCGTACCGGAAGCCATATGTGGGGCTTCCAGCGCCATGGCATTCACCCCGATCTGGTCGTCATGGGCAAACCAATGGGTAATGGTCTTCCCATAGCTGGAGTTGTGGCAAAGCCCCAATTACTGGAAGAGTTTGGCCGCAAAATTCGTTACTTCAATACCTTTGCCGGGAATCCCGTTTGCATTTCTGCTGCGCAAGCGGTGCTTGATGTAATCCGCGATGAAAAGCTCATGCACAACTCGAAGGTGGTGGGCGACTATCTTCTTAGCGGTTTCAAGGAAATCGCCAAGTGCTATCCGCAGATAGGTGACGTTCGCGGTGCAGGTCTTTATCTGGCGGTAGAGTTCGTCAAGGATCAAGAGTCAAAGGAGGTAGATAGAGACATCACCCTCCAGGTTGTAAATGGGCTGCGTGAGCGTCGAGTCCTGATGAGTACAACAGGGCGGGGGGAAAACTCGTTGAAAATTCGTCCATTGCTTCCATTTCAGATAGAGCATGCCGATGTGCTGCTGAATCGTTTCGAAGAGACTATGAAGGAAGTGGTACGTAACGCTTAACCGTATACGGCGTCGACCGTTTGGCCCCGCCATCGACGCGGGGCCTTTCTATTTTGCGTAAGCGGGTCGGCCACAGATGCTCTGAGAGTGGCTATCCGACCAAACGACGGAAATCCTTAAGTTCCTTGCATTGCTTGATAGCGATCGAGTCTTCGGTAAAAAAGTCGGCTCGTTCGTCAATAAGAATCAGCAGTGTTTCAAAAATACTGTCCAGGTGTTCAAGCATTATATTTTCAGCTGCAGTCTCATCATTGCTCATGATCGCTGCTGCGATTTTTTCATGCTCGGCGATGACTTCGTCGAAGTGATTTTGCACCGGAAAGGCGAGCCGGCGTACACGGTCCAATTGGCCCTTTGCACCATTGAGCAAGCGCCACAGATTGGGATAGCCCGAGCACTCACAGATGATTTTGTGGAACTCTTCATCCAGTGCGTAAAACTCGTCAGTAGCTTTTCGCTGAGATGCGCTGCGCTGCAATAGTAAAGACGTGCTGAAGGCATCGGCGTTCCGCTCACTGAAAAAGCGGGCCGCCAATTTGACGCTTCGCATTTCCAGCGTCTCGCGAACCAGTTGGCCTTCTAGCACGTCTTTGAGCTTGATGGGGCTGACCACCGTACTCGCATTGGGGCGAATGATAATGAGCTTTTGGTTGGCGAGTTGTAGGATGGCTTCGCGCAGAGGTGTGCGCGAAATATCCAACTGAGCGCAGAGGTCCTTCTCACTTATTGTTTCACCGGGCTGGAGTTTCAGAGAGATGATAGCTGAACGCAGCAGCTCATAAACCTGAGCTGTTTTAGGCAGACGATGATCTAACTGATCCGGATGAAAAACGTGTGCGTTCACGGGCTCTCCTGTGGTTGTTCCAACTGATATACCAATGTTCCATTATCACAGAAAACCCAGCCTGGCGATCAAGATATTTGGCCAAAATTTTGGGCCTTATCACGTCGTGAAAAAAGTAGTTACCGATTGGTAATCGATCCAGGCGATTCACTTCATGGGCGATCGGTGCAACCCGGATCCGGTTGATGTTCAACAGGCCCAAAGGGGGGGCCAAAAAATCACCAATGCTCACAGTGACAAAGTCGCATGGGCTGAGGCGATGGATCTCCATCTCAGACTGACCGGTACGATAGGGAAGTGGTCTCCATTTGTTGACCATTTGCCACCGTATCGCCAGTCCGAGATCAACGCCATCAAGCGTCACGTCATGAGCGACCATAAAGTTCACGCCCACGACACCGATTTGCATGCTCGAGCCGGGCAACGGCAAAACCGAAACAGCTCGCCTGCGTAGGTGCGCGCGCGACGACCGACCTGCCGGTGACGTGACACCGGCGAGGGTCTCCATTTTTGGCAGCGACAGCTAATTCTGCTGTCACGCAGAGACAAGCCATGCCTCCCGATCCGGGCATACGATCACCTCCAAGCGAGCAAACTTAAAAAAAACACTCGGCGTCGTGAACTTACCTTCCTGCCTCCAATAATTAAAATGATGAAGTATGTCTTCGAAAAGCCGGATCACCTTGACTTGCAAGAAGCCGAATGAACAGAAGGTTCGCTCCTTCAAGGTCCAGTTCGGCGCTGTTAATATTTTCCTCGGATTAGCCTTGGCTGTAGTGGATCAGAGTGCTTGGGCAGCAACGATTTATAAAGACGACAATACGAAGCTTGACTTTATGTTGCAGGCGCTCTACGGGGCGTTTCACAGGTGAATCCTATAATCAGGGCGGCCCTGTCAAGTCTGGTGCAGCCGGTTGGCAGGAGGGGGTGCTCAGGGCCGGGTTTAAAGGCCAGGAGAACGATATCGCCTGGCACTGCCGGACTGTCGGTTTTGAAGAGGGTTTGATTATCCGCTCAACCTTGCGTCGGATGATCATGGCGCCTGCTTTGATCGCTAACCATTCTGAGCTTGATGAGTTAGTAGAGAAAACTCTCCGGGCAATGAACCGCACGGGCCAGGAACTCAATCTGATCTAGCTATTGCCGAGCCTCAGCTTCCAAGGTTGAGGTTCGAGAGCCTTCCTGTAGAAAGGGGCTC
>NZ_FMXV01000004.1:0-370291 GCF_900104425.1 Pseudomonas sp. NFACC13-1
CGGCTACCTCGGCATCCATGCCGAGGTGCCCACTGCGCAATGCCTGCGTTCGGCCAGCGTGGTTAACGGGGCGCCGAGATCAACGTCCTCCGCGAGGCGGCCTGATAGCCGGCCTGGTTTAGGGTGATCGCGTTTCCCCTGTGGGAGCGAGCTTGCTCGCGATGGCGGTGGAACAGCTTGCATGAGCGTTGGATGTGCCGCTGTCTTCGCGAGCAAGCTCGCTCCCACAGTTGGATTCCGGCTAGAAGTACAGCCGCCAGAGACAGGTCGGCTATAAGCTTGCCTTTTCGTTCCAACATTAGGTTTGTGGCAACCGGCAGTTTTTGGGGGTGCTTCGCAACCCAAGGAGATGAGTGCCCCACACATTGCTTCCGCTCGGTGTTAGCGCGGATCGACGATGTCCAACGCCCGGTTCGCCAATAGCTCACTGAGCTCGACCATCTGCTGGATCCCCAGGGCGAAATGCCGACGCGAGCCTTCCAGGTCAAAGGTTAGGTCGCCAAGCATGGCGCTGGCGGAGGCCAGGGTTTCGCTGAGGTTGGCTAGGAGAGTTTCGGTGTCTGCGCTTTCCGCGACAAAGAACAGCTGGCTTGAGGGTTGTGTCTTTTTGGCTTGAGGCTTGGGGTCGAGATAATAATCGAGGGCGCGCTTGGCGGCTTCATCGTGCTTTTGGGAATCGGTTTCGGGGGGATTGGGTGTGGCTTTGAACATGATGCAGCTCCTGTTGTGTAGTGGAACCGCCATTTCCCGTTTCCAGGCGAGAAGGTGGCAGCTATGCGCGGGCTGGAAAACCGGAAGGAGCAAACCCGGCAGACTCGAAAGTCTCCCGCGCACAGCCGCCATAACGCAGAACTGCACACGCAAAAAAAGCGATGCAGTATCTCATGTGGCGCGCTGTTGCATGCTCACTTATCGGGTTTCCAGGCCCGACCGCTGAATTTTCAGCGACGGAAAAAGGTTACCGACAGCCCTTCCCACCCGGCAACCGCCAGGGCTCGTCGGAAAAATCTACTTGAATCAGAAAGTGTGTCCGACCATTCCCACAAAGCTTGGTCGGCTGTCAGACCGCCATCGCCGATCCCTGTGGGAGCCGAGCTTGCTCGCGATAGCGGTGGGTCTGCTTGCATCTATGCTGAATGTACCGCCGCCTTCGCGAGCAGGCTCGCTCCCACAATTGGACTGAGTACACCTGCAAGAGCAGGTCGGCTATCAGGCCGCCTCGCGAGCAAGCTTTGCTCCCACAGGTCCAGCTCAAACAAGTCTGATGGGTGTACACCCCCCGCAAGAGCCAGGCCGGCTATAAGGCCGCCTCGCGGTGGACGTTGATTTCGGCGCCCCGTTAACCACGCTGGCCGAACGCAGGTATTGTGGAGTGGGCATCCCGGCATGGATGCCGGGATAGCCGCGCTGGGCCATGGATGGCCCTTCGCGGCGGGCCCACGGAGCAATGCCTTCGTTCGGGCATGCCGAGCCTAGGCGAGGCACCGAGTGGTGGGGCATAAAGCGTTTTGCTTACTTTTGCGCTTCTCAAAAGTGAGCCGCTGTAAGAGCGGAACCATAAGCCGCCGTTACCGCAGCAATGGATATGTACTCAATCAGACCGCCATCGCGAGCAAGCTCGCTCCCACACAGGTTTTTGGTCGTTTATAAGGTCAGTGTCCACCGCCGATCCCGGTGGGAGCCGAGCTTGCTCGCGATGGCGGTGGGTCTGCTTGCATCTATGCTGAATGTACCGCCGCCTTCGCGAGCAGGCTCGCTCCCACAATTGGACTGAGTACACCTGCAAGAGCAGGTCGGCTATCAGGCCGCCTCGCGAGCAAGCTTTGCTCCCACAGGTCCAGCTCAAACAAGTCTGATGGGTGTACACCCCCCGCAAGAGCCAGGCCGGCTATAAGGCCGCCTCGCGGTGGACGTTGATTTCGGCGCCCCGTTAACCACGCTGGCCGAACGCAGGTATTGTGGAGTGGGCATCCCGGCATGGATGCCGGGATAGCCGCGCTGGGCCATGGATGGCCCTTCGCGGCGGCCCACGGAGCAATGCCGGAGTGAGGGCACACCGAGCCTAGGCGAGGTGCCGAGTGGTGGGGCAAAGACCTTTTGGTTACTTTTGGGGCGTTTGCCAAAAGTGACCCGCTGTAAGAGCGGAACCGTCAGCAGCCGTTACCGCAGAAATGGATATGTACTCAATCAGACCGCCATCGCGAGCAAGCTCGCTCCCACAGTTGGGCCGAACTCAGTACCCGTTGGAGTCATAGTCAGGGGTAAACGCAAACCCAACCACCCGCTCAACCCCCGTCTCCAACCGCCCATCCGGCCAAAGCCGCAACCACCGATACCCCGGCGCCTGCGAGCCCACCGCAAAATCCTCGCTCCCCGGCTCAAACTGAATACAGGTCGAAGGCGAAGCCAACAAACGAACCCCCTCGCGCACCCGATCGACCTCCTGGTGCACATGCCCCCAGAGCACCGCCCGCACCTGTGGAAACCGATCCAACACCGCAAACAAAGCCTCCGGATTACGCAACCCAATCGGCTCCATCCACGCACACCCAATCGAAACAGGATGATGGTGCAGACACACCAGATGATGCCGCTCCGGCGCCTCGCTCAGCGCATTGGCCAACAGAATCAACTGCTCCTCGGCCAAAAATCCCGGCACCGAACCCGGCACGGCCGAGTCCAGCATCGTCACCCGCCAATTGCCGACGTCCACCACCGGATCGAGCAACGAGCTCTTGACCGCCGCCTCGAGCATCATCCGCGGCTCGTCATGGTTACCGGGGATCCACCGCGCCGGCGCATCGATTCGGGCAGTCAACTGCCGAAACGCCGCGTAGGACTCCAGCGTGCCGTCCTGGGACAGATCCCCAGTGGCGAGCATCAGGTCAATGTCCGGCTGCTGCTTGAGCACCAGATCGATGACCGCCCGCAAACTGTCACGGGTATTCATGCCCAGCAACGAGGCATCGGCCTCGGCGAACAAATGGCTATCGGACAGTTGGACCAACAACGCCGCGTCGGCAGTGGTCAAGCTGGATACGCTCGGCAAATCGCTCTCTCCCAGGCGCAATCACGCCGTTGCATGAAGCCGCAATTATGCTGGGGGACGATCGAAAGGGGAAACCCGCGAACCGGAACCGGTTCACAACTACCGAACGACTTCGAACTCGTGGCCCAGCGCCAGGCAATGACTCAGCCACTCGCCCAGGAACAGGTTCAACTGGGCCTTTTCATCCGGCTGGTGCATCGAGGCATTGGGATAAGGATAGATGCCACGAAAGCGTCGTGCATGTTCGGCGCTGACGACTTCGGCCATGCGCGCATCGTGATAGACCTGAACCTCCAGCTGTGGCACCGGCAACCAGGGCAAGCTGTGTTCCTGGCGCACCTGCAAGGTGGTGGTGTAGGGACAGGCCTGCAGCACTTCCAGGGCCAGCACGCCGAGCATCTGGTCGCCGTGGGTCACGGCGATGCGGCGCGGCAACGGGTCGTTGCGCATGTCCGGCAACAAGCGCATCAGGCGGGCGTAGTTGGCCTCGCAGGCGGCCTGCAACCCCACCAGATCGACGCGATAGCGGTCGCGCAGCTTGTTCAGGACCATAGCCCCCTCACTTCATCGCGATTCAAGGCCAGCCATTGCAAGGCAATGATGCTGGCTGCGTTGCAGATACGCCCGTCGCGCACGGCTTGCAAGGCATCTTCGTAGGCCCAGACTTTCACCCGAATGTCCTCGGCTTCTTCCAGAAGGCCATGCAGGCCGCCTGCCCCCGTGCTGTCGCAACGCCCCAAGAACAAATGTACGAATTCATTGCTGCCGCCTGGCGATGGAAAATACCGAGTCATCGGCCAAAGCGCAGCGAAGACAAGCCCAGCTTCCTCCTGCGCTTCGCGATGAGCAACTTCTTCCGGTTGCTCATCCTTGTCGATCAGGCCGGCCACCAGTTCCACCAGCCAGGGGTTGGTGGTCTTGCCAATGGCCCCCACGCGAAACTGCTCGATCAACACCACTTCATCGCGCTGCGGGTCGTAGGGCAGCACGCACACCGCGTCATGACGCACGAACAGTTCACGGCTGATCTCACGGCTCATGCCACCGGCAAACAACTCGTGGCGCAAGACGAGGCGGTCGAGCTTATAGAAACCCTTGAAGCAGGTTTCACGCTTGACGATGTCCACGGTGTTCGGTGTGGCGTTGGCGAAGTCGGTCATGACAATCCTCGTGTGCAATGGATCAATACGAGGTTCCAACCTCGGCTTCGCGCCATCCTAACGCGCCCGTACCCTTTGATGCAGCCCCTTTCCGGTGATCGGGATGGACGGCTGCGCTGAAAATCACTCTAATGAGCTTAGTGGCGAACTGATTGCCTTGCCGACAGTCGAAGCGGGTAACTTTTTGCCTTTCCGTGTTTCATGAAGGACGCCCATGTCGCTTTTCAAAACCGCCTCCGTGGCTGCCATTGCCCTGACCCTGGGCGCTTGCCAAAGCCTGTTCCAACCCAACTATCGCGCACCGCTGGAGACCACCCGCGACGCTTCGGAACAACTGCAACCCGGCTGCGCCAGCGCCGACTGCCCATTGGTGAACATCGATACCCTGCACTTCCCCACCGAGCCTGCCTTGGACGGCATCGTCGAAAAACGCCTGCTGCAAATGACCCGCACCCCGGACGCCCCGGCGGCACCGACGCTGGCGGCCTATCGCGAACAGTTCTTGCGCAACGCCGCACCGCGCAACAGCAGTTATTTGCAGGCCAAGGTACGCGAGCAACATGACGGCCTGGTGATCATCGAATTGTCCAGCTATCTGGACACCGGCGGTGCCCATGGCACGCCAGGGCGTGGCTTCATCAACTATTCGCGCCAGCAGCACAAGGTGCTGACCCTGTCGGACATGCTGCTGCCAGGCCAGGAAGAAGCCTTCTGGAAAGCCGCCCAGGTCGCCCACAACAGTTGGCTGATCAGCACCAAGCTGGATCAGGAGCCCGAGTTCCTGAAACAGTGGTCCTTCCAGAAAACCCCGCACGTGGCGCTGACCTACGGCGGGGTGATCCTCAAGTACGAAGTGAGCACCATCGCGCCGTACGCCCTGGGTCACATCGAACTGAAGATCGCCTATCCCCGCCTCAATGGCATCCTCAAGCCCGAGCTGTTCCCCGGCCGTAGCTGAAAGCCCGACCCAACAGCAGTTGCAGCAACCCTGCCAGAATCAGCGACGGCAGGGTTGCACCGACATCCGGATAGAGGTTGGCCAGCACGTGATAAGTGCTCACCCCACCCAGCCAGGCCAACAGGGCCGGCCAGCGCAACGCGGCTGACACCACTTGGCTGCTGCGTTTGCGCAGGATGAAGTGGTCCACCAGCACCACGCCGAACAGCGGCGCGAACACCGAGCCGATCAGCAGCAGGAAGTTCTGGTATTGCGCCAACGGTGCGAAGCAGGCGATCAAGGTGCAGATGATGCCAATCGCCAAGGCCAGGTGCTCGACCTTCAACCCCGACAGCATGCCACTGGACACTGCCGCCGAGTGGATGTCGGCGAAGGCGTTTTCCGACTCGTCCAGCAGAATCAGCAACAACGGAATGCCCAGCCCGGCACCGGCCAGGGCCAGCAGCAACGCGTTGACTTCACCGCTCGGCGCGAAGGCCAGGGTGTAGGCCACGCCCAGGCTCATCAGCCAGACATTACCGATGAAGAAACCCACGGCCGTGCCGCCGAAGACGTTCCTGGCGCGTTGGCCGAAGCGTGAGTAGTCGGCGATCAGCGGCAACCACGACAGCGGCATCGCAATGGCGATGTCGAACCCCACCGCCAGCGGCATCGAACCATCGCCCGCCTGGGCCCACAGCGCCGCCAGGTCAGCCTTGGCAAACAGGTTCCAGGTCAGCCAGAGGCAGGCCGCCAGCAGTAACCAGATGCCCCATTTGCGCAGGACCTTGCGCACGAAGGTCAACGGCCCGCTCACGGCGAGCAGGGTCGCCAGGGCGCCGAAGAACAGCGTCCACAGCAGCGGGTTCGAACCCAGGCTGCCTTCGCTGAAGGCTCGGGCACCGAGCAGGCTGGCGGCATCGCGCATGACGATGATTTCGAACGAGCCCCAGCCGATCAATTGCAGCAGGTTCAACACCGCCGGCACGCTCGCGCCCTTGCCGCCCAGGCTGAGCTTGAGGGCGGCCATGGCCGACAGACCAGTGTCACTGCCGATCACCCCGACCGCCGCCAGCAGCAGGACGCCCACCAGCGTGCCGAGGAAAATCGCCAGCAACGAACCGCTCAGGCCCAGGCCTGGCGCGAGCAACGCACCGACCTGCAAGACCATCAAACCGATGCCGAGGGAGAACCACAGGGAAAACAGATCGCGGGCGCCGAAGACGCGTTTGTCCAGGGGGACCGCGGCGTCAGGGGAGTAGGTGCTGGGTTGGATGTTCAAGGGTTGTTATCTCAGAGGGATATTGTTGTTCTATCGACCGCTTTCGCGAGCAGGCTCGCTCCCACAGGGGACTTGCGGCGAACACAAGATTTGTGAACGACCGAGATCCCTTGTGGGAGCGAGCCTGCTCGCGATGGCGGCGGTGAAAACACCGCCGACCTCAGCTCACATCACACTTTCTTGTAAAGCTGACTACCTTCCTGCTTGAACCGCTCCGCCTGCTCCGCCAAGCCTTGGGCGACATCGACATCCACCGTTTCAATGCGCTGGTTGGCGGCGTATTCGCGCACTTCCTGGGTGATTTTCATCGAGCAGAACTTCGGCCCGCACATCGAGCAGAAATGCGCCACCTTGGCCGAGTCCTTCGGCAGGGTTTCGTCGTGGTACGAACGGGCAGTGTCCGGGTCCAGGCCGAGGTTGAACTGGTCTTCCCAACGGAACTCGAAACGCGCCTTGCTCAAGGCGTTGTCGCGGATCTGCGCGCCCGGGTGGCCCTTGGCGAGGTCGGCCGCGTGGGCGGCGATCTTGTAGGTGATGATCCCGGTCTTCACGTCATCCTTGTTCGGCAAGCCGAGGTGTTCCTTCGGCGTGACGTAGCAGAGCATGGCACAACCGAACCAGCCGATCATCGCCGCACCGATGCCGGAAGTGATGTGGTCGTAACCCGGCGCGATGTCGGTGGTCAGTGGGCCGAGGGTGTAGAACGGCGCTTCGTCGCAGCACTCGAGCTGCTTGTCCATGTTCTCCTTGATCAACTGCATCGGCACGTGGCCAGGGCCTTCGATCATGCATTGCACGTCGTGCTTCCAGGCGATCTTGGTCAGCTCGCCGAGGGTTTCCAGCTCACCGAACTGCGCTTCGTCGTTGGCGTCGGCAATCGAGCCCGGACGCAGGCCATCGCCCAGCGAGAAGCTGACGTCGTAGGCCTTCATGATTTCGCAGATGTCTTCGAAGTGGGTGTAGAGGAAGTTTTCTTTATGGTGCGCCAGGCACCACTTGGCCATGATCGAACCGCCACGGCTGACGATCCCGGTGACACGCTTGGCAGTCATCGGCACATAGCGCAGCAACACGCCGGCGTGGATGGTGAAGTAGTCGACGCCCTGCTCGGCCTGCTCGATCAGCGTGTCGCGGAACAGCTCCCAGGTCAGGTCTTCGGCCACGCCGCCGACTTTTTCCAGGGCCTGGTAGATCGGCACGGTCCCGATCGGCACCGGCGAGTTGCGGATGATCCACTCGCGGGTTTCATGGATGTGCTTGCCGGTGGACAAGTCCATGACCGTGTCCGAACCCCAGCGGATGCCCCAGGTCAGCTTCGCCACTTCTTCTTCGATGGACGAACCCAGCGCGCTGTTGCCGATGTTGCCGTTGATCTTCACCAGGAAGTTACGGCCGATGATCATCGGTTCCAGTTCGGTGTGGTTGATGTTGGCCGGGATGATCGCGCGGCCACGGGCGATTTCATCGCGCACGAATTCCGGGGTGATGACTTTCGGCACGCTGGCGCCGAAGCTGTGGCCGGCGTGTTGCTGGTCCAGCAGGCCGGCGGCGCGGGCCACTTCCAGCTTCATGTTTTCGCGGATGGCGACGTATTCCATCTCGGCGGTGATGATGCCTTTGCGCGCGTAGTGCATCTGGCTGACGTTGGCGCCGGGCTTGGCCCGACGCGGGTTGTTCACGTGGACGAAGCGCAGCTTGGTCAGCTCGGGGTCGGCCAGGCGTTCCTGGCCGAAGTTGGAACTCAGGCCCGCCAGGCGTTCGGTGTCGCCACGGGCTTCGATCCACGAAGAACGCACGTCGGCCAGGCCTTTGCGCACGTCGATGGTCACGTTCGGGTCGGTGTACGGGCCCGACGTGTCGTACACCACAACCGGCGCGTTGATTTCGCCGCCGAAGTCGGTGGGCGTCACGTCGAGGCTGATTTCACGCATGGGCACACGAATATCCGGGCGGCTGCCCTGGACATAGATTTTTTGCGAGCGGGTAAAGGGCTGGACCGATTGCTCATCGACCTTGGCCGAATCACTGAGGTTGGTCGCGCTTTTTGCTTTTATCGTCATCACGGGCTCTCCAGACACACATCCAGGCAGTGGATTTTTGTCGGAGCGAACCTGTAGCGAATGGACGCACCCAGCACGAAAGTGCGGATGCTGTGCTTGCTGCTCGAGTGCGTTCAATGGTCGAACGACATCCCGGACGAAGCACAAGAGGACTCGCCGGGTGACGAGAAATCTTGTTCCCTACGCAGGCGTTAACCTGATCAGGTTCAACGGGATCCGAAATTATTCGATCTCAGCCTCATAGCAAGGCACCCCGACAAGAACCCGGCCAGTCTAGACACAACCACCACAGAACGCCATCACCCGGGCAAAAGCCGTGATGAATGGCGCATATACAGGATTGTTGCCGTGCGCGGGCGCAACTACACTCGCTACGCCGCGCCTCTTGTGCGCAAACATTCGAGAAGTAGGGATCGCCTCATGCTGCGCAAACTTTCACTGGCCCTCGCCGTGTCTTGTGCGTCCAACGGAATGGCCTGGGCTGCCGAAGCGCCCCTGACCACCAAAACCGATCTGGTGAGCGTCTATCAGGAAGCGGTGGACAATAACGCCGACCTGGCGGCCGCCCGCGCCCAATACGGTGCCCAGAAGGAGGTGGTGCCCCAGGCCCGTGCCGGGTTGCTGCCGAACCTGTCCGGTGGTGCGGAAGTCGCTAATGTACGCACCGATATCGACCAGCCTGCCGCGGTCGCCAACCGCAGCGCCCGCTCCTACCAGGCCACGTTATCCCAACCCTTGTTCCGTGCCGATCGCTGGTTCCAGTTCCAGGCCGCCAAGTCGGTGAATGAACAGGCTGCACTGCAACTGTCGGCCACCGAGCAGAACATGATCCTGCAAAGCGCCGAGAGCTACTTCAACGTGCTGCGCAGCCAGGACAACCTCGCTTCGACCAAGGCCGAGGAAGCCGCGTTCAAGCGCCAGCTCGACCAGTCCAACGAACGCTTCGACGTCGGCCTGTCGGACAAGACCGACGTGCTGCAGTCCCAGGCCAGCTACGACACCGCACGCGCCAACCGGATCCTCGCCCAGCGCCAGGTCGAGGACGCGTTCGAAGCGCTGATCACCCTGACCAACCGCCAGTACAACTCGCTCCAGGGCATCGTCCACACCTTGCCGATCCTGCCGCCGACGCCGAACGACGCCAAGGCCTGGGTCGATACCGCGGCCAAGCAGAACCTCAACCTGCTGGCCAGCAACTACGCGGTCGATGCCGCCGAAGACACTTTGCGCCAGCGCAAGGCCGGGCATGCGCCGACCTTGGACGCCGTGGCGAGATATGAAAAAGGTGACAACGACGCCCTGGGCTTCAGCAACCCGAACGCATTCGGTCGCGCCTACAGCGGCGACGTAGAGCAACGCACGCTGGCCCTGCAATTGAACATACCGATTTTCAGCGGTGGGCTGACCAGTTCCCAAGTGCGCGAGTCCTACTCGCAGCTCACCCAGACCGAACAGCAGCGCGAAGGCCTGCGTCGGCAGGTGGTGGAAAACACCCGTAACCTGCACCGTGCGGTCAACACGGACGTGGAGCAGGTCCAGGCCCGGCGCCAGTCGATCATCTCCAACCAGAGCGCGGTGGAAGCCACGGAAATCGGCTACCAGGTGGGCACCCGCAACATCGTCGACGTGCTCGATGCCCAGCGCCAGCTGTACACCTCGGTGCGCAACTACAACAACGCCCGCTACGACTACATCCTCGACAACCTGCGTCTGAAGCAAGCCGCCGGGACGTTGAGCCCGGCAGACCTGCAGGACCTGTCGCGCTACCTCAAGCCCGACTACAACCCCGACCGCGACTTCCTGCCGCCGGACCTGGCCCAGGCAGCGGCACAACAGTTGCGCTCGCGGCCGGCGCAGTAGGAGCTGTCGAGTGCAACGAGGCTGCGATCTTTTCCAGACACTTGAATCTCAAGCGAAGATCAAAAGATCGCAGCCTTCGGCAGCTCCTACGGGCCAGGCCAGCGATTACCGCCCTGCGAGCAACCGCCCCAACCCCTCCAGCAACCGCTGCAACGCGCCCTGGTTGGTGCGCATCACCTTCAGCCCTGCCTCGGCCATGCGCTGGGCGTCGCGAGGCAGTTCGAGCAGACGCTGCACCGCCAGGGCCAAGCTTTCGGCATCGTCCACTTCCACCAGCGCTCCGGCAGCACGCAGTTGCGCGGCGATTTCGAGGAAGTTGAACAGGTGCGGCCCACTGAGCACCGGTTTCGCCAGGGCTGCCGGTTCGAGCAGGTTGTGCCCACCGTTGGGCACCAGGCTGCCACCGACAAACGCGCTGTCGGCCAATGCGTAGAAAAACAGCAGTTCGCCCATGGTGTCGCCGAGCAGCACCGAAGCCTGGGCGGTAACCGGCTGGCCGCTGGAGCGCCGCACGGTGACCAGGCCTTCGTTTTCACACAACCGGTGCACCGAGTCGAAGCGCTCGGGATGACGCGGCACCAGGATCAGCAACGCATCGGGATAACTGTCGAGCAGCCGACGGTGAGCCGCCAGTACCACTTCGTCTTCACCTTCATGGGTGCTGGCGGCGATCCACACCGGGCGCTCGGTTGCCTGCCACTGGCCGCGCAAGGCGCTGGCGTCTTCGAGCAGTTGCGGGTCGATGGTCAGGTCGAACTTGATGGAGCCGGTGACCTCGACGGTTGCCGCCCGGGCGCCCAACTGGCGAAAACGCTCGGCTTCGGCTTCGGTCTGTACGGCGAACAGGCTCATCTCGGCGAGCATGGGCCGGGTGAGCTTGGGAAAGCGTGCATAACCCCGGGCCGAGCGCTCCGACAACCGCGCGTTGGCCAGGGCCACCGGAATGCCGCGCCTGGCGCATTGGTGAATGTGATTGGGCCACAGCTCGGTTTCCATGATCACCGCCAGGACCGGGCGAACCCGGTCGAGAAAGCGCTTGGCGGCACAGGGCAAGTCGTAAGGCAGGTAACAGTGCTGGATGCGCGGCTCGTTGGCGAACATCGCCTGGATCCGTTCCGACCCGGTGGGCGTCATGCAGGTGACGGTGATGGGCAACTGTGGATAACGTTGCAGCAAGGCGCGGATCATCGGCGCGGCGGCAATGCTCTCGCCCACCGACACCGAATGGACCCAGATTCCCCCCGGCACCAGGGTCGGCAGCCCCCAGGAGAACCGCTCGCCGATGCGCCGGGCATACGCTGGCGCCTTGCGGGCCCGCAACCACAGCCGAATCGCTACCAGTGGCAGCCCCAGATAAAACAACGCGCTATAGAGAGTTCTGTTCATGGCGGCGGAGTTTATCGGTTTTTCAGCCAATCGCCTGCAACTGCACGGCAAAACGTTCCGCCAGCCAACGGGCCGCCGGCCCCAGGGGTTCGTCGCGGCGCCAGACCAGTTCCACCACCAGGGCCGGCGGAGTCCATTCGCTGCTGAGTTCGACCATGTCACCCAGGTACGCCGGGTATTGCACCACATGCCGCGGCAGCCAGGCCCAGCCCAGGCCACTCCTCAGCCATTCGGCCAACACATAGAAACTGTCGGCCCGCCAGACCTGCGGGCTGGCCTGCTCGCTGCCGGGATAGACGCTGGACTGGGTCGCCATCAACAACTGGCGGTGCCGGGCCATTTCCCGGCAGGTCACATAAGCATGGTTCGCCAGGGGATGTCCCCGGCGGCACACCGTGACCATTTCGACGCTGCCCAGTACCCGGCGCTCCAGCGCC
The DNA here is from genome assembly GCF_900104425.1 of Pseudomonas sp. NFACC13-1. Lineage (NCBI taxonomy): Bacteria > Pseudomonadati > Pseudomonadota > Gammaproteobacteria > Pseudomonadales > Pseudomonadaceae > Pseudomonas > Pseudomonas sp. NFACC13-1. The sequence goes on from NZ_FMXV01000004.1 coordinate 12,172, forward strand.
TCAGGGATCTGGTCGTGATAGAACAGCAAGCCGAGGTCGGCGCGCCGCTCCACCAGTTTGCGCGCCACGTCGCCCTGGGCGGCGCTGGCCAGTTGCACTTCGAGGGTGGGAAATTGCTCGGCCAGGGCCGCCAGACTGTCGATGACCGGTTGATAGGGCATGGCTTCATCCTGGGCCAGGCGCAGCGACGCTTCCTGCCCGCGCATCAAGGCCTGGGCCCGACCGTTGAGGCGCTCGCACTGGCGCAGCACTTCCCTGGCTTCTTCGAGCAGGGCTTCACCCGCGTCGGTGAGCCTGGGCTGGCGGCCGCTGCTGCGCTCGAACAGGCTCACCCCCAAGTCGTCTTCCAGCATGGCGATCGCACTGCTGATAGCCGATTGCGCCTTGCGCTGGTCCCGGGCCACGGCGGAAAACGAACGTTTCTCGGCGACGCCGACAAACAGCCGCAATTGCTCCAGGTTCCACTGTACGTTCATGGCTCAACCTATCTCCAATACAGATAGGTAATGACTTTACCGCATTTGGGCGATCTCTAGAATGACCCCATCGAAAGACGCAACCGTCAAAGAGGAACTGCCCATGAACGCCTACTACTACCTGGCCATCGCCATCTGCGCCGAAGTGATCGCCACTGTTTCGATGAAAGCGATCAAAGGCCTGAGCACACCCCTGCCCTTGCTGCTAGTCATCGTCGGCTACGGCACTGCGTTCTGGATGCTGACGCTGGTGGTGCGCACCGTACCGGTGGGGGTGGCCTATGCGGTCTGGGCCGGGCTGGGCATCGTCATGGTCAGCGTGGCGGCGTTGTTCATCTACGGGCAGAAACTGGACGTGCCAGCGATGCTGGGGATGGCGTTGATTGTGTTGGGGGTGGTGGTGATCCAGCTGTTCTCCAAGACCGCCGGGCACTGAAAACACACTGATCATTAATTGGAATACCTTGTGGCGAGGGGATTTATCCCCGCTGGGGTGCGAAGCGCCCCCTTTTTCAAGGCAACTGGCATACCGTGCTGTCAGGTTCTGGGGCTGCTGCGCAGCCCAGCGGGGATAAATCCCCTCGCCACAGTTGGACTGACCGTGAACAGGGGGATCAGACGCATCTCATCGAGTCTGTATACTGCGCCCTCGTCTTGAACACTGAGGTCGCTGCATGCCATCCGTTATTTCCACCGACATCCTGATTGTCGGCGCCGGAGTCGCCGGCCTCTGGCTGAACGCGCGCTTGCGCCGCCTGGGGTTTTCAACCGTGCTGGTGGAAAGCGCCAGCCTCGGTGGCGGGCAGAGTGTCAAATCCCAGGGCATCATCCATGGCGGCGCCAAATACGCCTTGCATGGCGCCCTGACCGGGGCCTCGGAAGCCATCGCCGACATGCCGCGCCGCTGGCGCGAAGCCCTGAAGGGTGACGGTGAACTGGACCTGTCCGGCGTGCGCATGCTGTCCGATGCCCATTACCTCTGGTCCCCCGGCACCCTGGCCGGCAACCTCACCAGTTTCTTTGCCAGCAAGGCCGTGCGCGGACGGGTCGACCAGGTCAAGGGCGACCAATTGCCGCCGGCCCTGCAAGACAAGCGCTTCAAGGGCAAGGTCTATCGCCTCGCCGAGCTGGTGGTGGATGTTCCCAGCCTGATCGAGCGCCTGGCGGAACTGGCCGGCGACAGCCTGCTGGCCGGGCAGCACATCGAGCCACTGCGCGAAGCGGGTGAATGGGTCGGACTGAAGGTCGACGACCGTGAGATTCGGGCCCAGCGCATTGTCCTCAGCGCGGGCGCGGGCACCGCTGACCTGCTCAAGGCCCTGGGCCTGGACAAACCGGCCATGCAGACCCGGCCGTTGCACATGGTCCTGGCCAAGGGGCCGGGCCTCAAGCCGCTGTACGCCCATTGCCTGGGCGGCGGGCCGAAGCCACGCGTCACCGTGACCACCCACCCGGCCGCCAATGGCCAATGGGTCTGGTACCTGGGGGGCGACCTCGCCGAAGGCGATGCCATCGCCCGCGAGCCCGCCGAGCAGATCGCCGTCGCGCAGAAAGAACTGGGCCAATTGCTGCCGTGGATCGACCTCAGCACCGCGCAATGGGCCACGTTGCGCGTTGACCGCGCCGAACCGTTGCAGTCGGGCCTGACCCGCCCGGACAACGCCTTCCTCGCCGAGCAGGATCGCCTGTTGGTGGGCTGGCCGACCAAACTGGCCCTGGCCCCGGACTTCGCCGATCGGGTGGTCAACGCGCTGCAACGCGATGGCATCCAGCCCAGTCACCCGGCTCCGCTGCCGGACCTGCCGAAGCCACCCATGGGCGTGCCTGCCTGGGAGCAACTGCTGCCATGAGCCAGGCGACCCTGCATGACCTCTATCGCCCTCTGGGCCATGACGGCCCGCGGGTTTCCCCCTTGGGCCTGGGCACCGTCAAGCTGGGCCGCGACCAGGGCGTCAAATACCCCAACGGCTTTCAGATCCCCGATGACGACGAAGCGCGCATGTTGCTCAAGCTCGCGCGCGACCTGGGTATCAACCTGATCGACACTGCGCCGGCCTATGGTCGTAGCGAAGAACGCCTCGGCCCGCTGCTGCGCGGCCAACGTCACGACTGGGTGATTGTCAGCAAGGTCGGCGAAGAATTCAGTGACGGCCAGTCACGCCACGACTTCAGTGCCGCCCATACCCGACTCTCGGTGGAACGCAGCCTCAAGCGCCTGGAAACCGACTACATCGACCTGGTCCTGGTGCATTCCGACGGCAACGACCTGGCGATCCTCAACGACAGCGAGGTCTACCCGACCCTGGCGGCGCTCAAGCGCGAAGGCAAGATCGGTGGCTTCGGCTTTTCCGGCAAGACCGTCGAGGGCGGCTTGAAGGCCTTGGAGCAAGGCGATTGCGCCATGGTCACCTACAATCTGAACGAACGAAACGAAAAGGCGGTCATTGACTACGCCAACGAGCACGGCAAAGCGATCCTGGTGAAAAAGGCCCTGGCCAGCGGCCACGCCTGCCTGAGCCCCGGGGTAGACCCGGTTCGTGCCAGTTTCGAACTGTTGTTTGAGCATCCTGGAGTCGCCAGTGCTATTGTCGGCACCATCAATCCGCTGCACCTCGCCCATAACGTCGCGACCGTAGCCACGGTTCTGCGTAAACGCTGACGCCGCCCTACGCGGCCTGAAGGAAGGAGCCGACATGCCGCGTACGCTCATCAGAAAGAACCCCAGCAACTTCAAGACCCTGCCCCTGTTCGTCGAAGCGACCCCCGAAGGCCTGACTTACCAGAGTGTCGGGATGCCGCTGAATTTTGCCCAGACCTTGCAGCGCCGCCGCCCTGTCGCAGTGGCCGATGCCGAGCGTTTTTCCCTGGAGCTGGCGAACCTGGGCGTCTCGGTGCGCCTGACCCTGCATTGGCAGAACCGCGACTATTGGGTGCTGGTGCGCCAGCGCCGGCAGGATCGTGGCGACGTGGTGCTCAAGCTGATTTCCGGCTACGTCCCGGCCCACGAACTGAACCTGCCGCTGCTCACCGCCATCAGCGAGATCGCCGAAGAATGCCTGCTGGAAACCCCTGAAGGCTGGCTGGGCGGGCGCTTCAACGACACCTGGCTGCCAGCCCCCTACGCCACGGCCTTGCACTACCGCGAGGCCTTGCCGTTTCGCCTGACGCCCCTGTCGGGCTCGGCCCGCCCGGTGCGCAGCGCCAACCTGCAACTGATCGAACGGCCACGGGCCTACGTGCATCTGCCGACGGCATCGCTGCAATTGATCTATGACTTGCGCCTGGACGTGCCCAAGGAAGCCAAGTCCCTGAGCCTGTTTCACGTCGATGAGCGTCTGGAAGGCGACCAGTTGGTGGCACGCCTGGACCGCAAGCGACCGGACCTGTACCTGATGCCGCTGCAGGATGGGCAACCCTTGCCCGAGCTGTACACCTTGAAAAAGGATCAGCTGTACCCGGCCAGCACCCGGGGACTGTACCTGGCGGAAAGTTTCGCCCGGCAGGACGGCTGGCTGGTGCGTGACGAGCGGATTCGCTGGAAGGACTGGCTGCGCCAGCAAGGGCTGACGCCACCGGGCAAGGAGTCGGGCCTGACCCGGCTCAAGGGCAAGGCCCGGCAGTTGCTCAAGAAGATCGTGCCGCGCAAGGTGGCTCGTTAGGCCTGATGCCCACTTCCTGGCTGGACAATGGGCCCTGTGGGAGCGAGCTCGCTCGCGATTGCGTTGGATCGTTCAGCCTCGATTAGGCTGATATACCGCTATCGCGAGCAAGCTCGCTCCCACAGGTGCTGCGCTTTGCCTGACACATCAGTTGTTGCGGATCTTCTCCACGATCGCCGTCGTCGAGCTGTTTTCCACCAGCCCCAATACCTTCACGGTACCGCCGTAGGCCGAGACGATGTCGGCGCCGACGACCTGGTCGATCCCGTAGTCACCGCCCTTGACCAGCACATCCGGCTTGACCTGGCGCAGCAGGTTTTCCGGCGTGCCCTCGCTGAAGCTGATCACCCAGTCCACCGCGCCCAGGCCGGCCAGGACCGCCATGCGCCGGTCGACGCTGTTGATCGGACGCCCCGGCCCTTTGAGACGGCTCACGGAGGCATCGTCATTGACCGCGACGATCAGGCGATCCCCCTGGGCCCTGGCCTGCTCGAGGTAGGTCACATGGCCAGCGTGCAGGATGTCGAAGCAACCGTTGGTGAAGACGATGCTTTCGTTGTGGGCACGGGCGTCGTCAACGGCCAGCAGCAGTTGCTCCAGGCCCAGCACGCCCCGCTCGGAGCCTTCCTCGCGCTGGATGGCGCGGCGCAGCTCGGGGGCGCTGATAGCCGCCGTGCCGAGCTTGCCGACGACAATGCCCGCCGCCAGGTTAGCCAGGGCGACCGCGTGGGGCAGTTCCTCGCCGGCAGCGATCGCGGCGGCCAACGTGGAAATCACCGTGTCGCCGGCACCCGTCACATCGAACACTTCACGGGCACGGGCCGGCAGGTGCAACGCGGGGTGACCGGGGCGCAGCAAGGTCATGCCGTGCTCGCCACGGGTCACCAGCAAGGCGCCGAGGTCGAGGTCTTGCATCAGTTGCGCGCCTTTGCTCACCAATTCGTGCTCATCGACGCAACCGCCGACGATGGTTTCGAATTCGCTGAGGTTCGGCGTGATCAGGCTGGCGCCACGGTAGATGGAAAAATCCTTGCCCTTGGGATCGGCCAGGACCGGAATGCCACGGGCACGGGCGGCCTGGATCAGCGCCTGGTGATTCTTCAACGCGCCTTTGCCGTAGTCCGACAATACCAGGACCTTGACGCCTTCGAGCAAGTTGTCGACCTCGGCACCGAGGGCCAGGGGGTCGGTGGCGAAAGGTTCTTCGAAATCGATGCGCAGCAGTTGCTGGTGGCGACTCATGACCCGCAGCTTGACGATGGTCGGCTGGTGCGCAACGCGCTGGAATATCGCACGTACGCCTGCGCCCTTGAGGCTGTTGGTCAGGCTGTCGGCGGCCTCGTCGTCGCCGGTCACGCCCACCAGGGAGGCCGGTGCGCCGAGGGCAGCGATGTTCAAGGCAACGTTGGCGGCACCGCCCGGGCGATCCTCGATGTGCTCGACCTTGACCACCGGTACCGGCGCCTCAGGGGAAATCCGTGAGGTACCGCCATGCCAGTAGCGGTCGAGCATGACATCGCCGACCACCAATACAGGGGCTTGATCGAATCGCGGCATGGACAACTTCATGGAGCATCCCACATACAAAATGAACAGGGCCGCGATATTAGCACAGGGTTGGCGAAGGCTTGTCCATGGCTGCAACGCGAAGCCAGGACGTTCGTTCCGTCAGTTTTGCAGCAACGCCGCCAGTCGTGCACAGGCCTGGTCCAGCTCCACCTCGCTGGTATCGATCGCGCAGTCTGGCGCAAGGGGTGCCTCGTAGGGGCTGTCGAGCCCGGTGAAGTTCTTGATCCGCCCGGCGCGGGCCTCGCGGTATAACCCCTTGGGGTCACGCCGGGCGCAGACGTCAAAGGGTGTACTCACATAAACCTCGACGAAGGTGCCCTCGGAAAACAACTGCCTGGCAGCTTCCCGGTCAGCCCGAAACGGGGAGATGGCCGCCACGATGACGATCAGGCCGGCGTCGACCATCAGGTGCGCGACCTCGGCAATGCGGCGAATATTTTCCTGGCGGGACTCGGCATCCATGCCCAGGCCCCGGCACAACCCCTGGCGCAGGTTGTCGCCATCGAGCAGGGAGGTGTGCAAGCCCTGCCGGTTGAGCTGCACTTCCAAGGCATTGGCCAGGGTCGACTTGCCCGCCCCCGACAGTCCCGTCAGCCAGATGCAGCGCGGTCGCTGGGCCTTGATGGCCGCCCGGTCCGCCGGCGTGAGCGCCTGTGCATAAGGACTGATCCGCGCCGGCTGCATCGATACGTTCGACGTTTCATTCATAACCAAGCATCTCGTAGTCACGTTGGTATACCCGCCGCACCAGTCGACGAGTCCGCACTGAGCAAATGTCCCCGACCGGCACCGTGGCACGCTGCCAGCTGTGGTTCACATGGGGTAACCTCGCGCCCCGGTCCAGGTATTCCTGGTAACCGATGAAGTCCATCGCCAGGTGGCCGAAGGAATCGATAAGGAAATCCGTCTGGGCAGCGAAATGCAATTGCCGGGTGATGTTCTCCGGGTGCAGCCATCGCGCGACGAAATCATCGAAGTCGCGGTATTGGCCCATCATTTTCCGCGCCGCCTGGTCGCGCACGCCCAGCGTATTGCCCCGCAGGAAAGCATAGGCTGAATACGCACGCTCCAGCGGATCGCGAACAAAGGCAAATTTGAAAACGGCGGCGTACTGCGGCCCGGACACACCACTATCGCGAGCGAGCTCGCTCCCACATGGGTTCCGAGGTGCATGCAACATGTGTGTCCAACACCGGATGGGAGCGAAGCCGGCCGAGAGAAACCGGCCGGCTCGCTGCCTGGGGTCCGAACTCAGGCGATATTCTGGGCGGGAGCGTCCAGCCCCATGGCATGAAGACGCGCGTAGTAGCCGTTCTGCGCCAAGAGCTCGCCATGGGTCCCTCGTTCGACGATCCGCCCCTGGTCCATCACCAGGATCAGATCGGCCTTTTCGATGGTCGACAGACGGTGGGCGATGACCAGGGTCGTACGGCCTTTCATGACCTGGTCCAGCGCGGCCTGGATATGCCGCTCGGACTCGGTATCCAGCGCCGAGGTGGCCTCGTCGAGGATCAGCAGCGGCGCGTTCTTCAACAATGCCCTGGCAATGGCCAGGCGCTGGCGTTGGCCGCCGGACAACAGCACGCCGTTTTCGCCCACCTCGGTGTCCAGGCCATGGGGCAACTGCTCGATGAAGTCCATCGCATAGGCATCCCGGGCCGCCTTTTCAATGTCGGCCCGTGGCGCACCGGCCAGGTCGCCGTAGGCGATATTGTTGGCCACCGTGTCGTTGAACAGGGTGACATGCTGGGTCACCTGGGCGACATGACGACGCAGGTTACGCAGGCGGTAGTCTTCGATTTCCACGTCATCGAGCAGGATCTGGCCGACCTCATGGTGATAGAAGCGCGGGATGAGGCTCGCCAGGGTCGACTTGCCGCTGCCCGAACGACCCACCAGCGCAATCATCTGCCCCGGTGCCGCGGTGAAGCTGATGTCCTTGAGCACTTCGCGCTCAGCGCCGGGGTAGGTGAAACTCAGGTTGCGCACGTCGAGACGACCGCTGACCCGTTCCTGCTCGACCGTCCCCCCGTCGACCTCCGGCTCGACATCCAGTTGCTCGAAGATGCTCTCGGCACCGGCCACGCCTTTCTGGATGGTGGAGCTGACTTCCGAGAGTTGGCGAATCGGCTTGGGCAGCAGGCCGGCAGCCGTGATGTAGGCCACCAGGTCACCGGCCGTCGCGTCACCGCGCAGGAACAGCACCAGGAACATCAGGGCCGCCATGGCGGTGTAGATCACCAGTTGCAGCATCGGCGTATAGACCGCACCGGTACGCGTCATTCGCAATTGCTTGTCGGTGTTGCCCTGGCTGGCGTTGGTAAAGCGCTGCTCTTCATAGGCCTCGCCGCCGAAGCTGCGCACCACGCGGTAGCCCTGGATGGTCTCGGAGGCAACGTGAGTCACATCGCCCATGGCCACCTGGATCTTTTTGCTCTGCTTGCGGAATTTCTTGCTGGTACTGCTGACCATGACCGCGATCAGCGGCAGGATCGCCAACATCACCAAGGTCAGCTTCCAGTTCATCCACACCAGGTAGGCGAAGAGGAACACCACGGTGAGACCTTCACGGATCACCACCTTGATGGCATCGGTAGCCGCACCGGTGACCATGGTCACGTTGAAGGTGATTCGGGAGATCAGGTGGCCGGAGTTGTGGGTGTCGAAGTAGCGATTGGGCAACACCAGCAACTTCTTGAACAGCTCGACCCGCAGGTCATGCACCAGTCCCAGGGAAACCCTGGCCAAGTAATAGTTGCCCAGGAACGACCCCAGGCCCTGCCAGGCAGCGATCAGAATGATCAGCAGCGGCACCGCCATCAGCAGTTTCAAGTCCTGGAGGTACGGCACGCTGGGAAAGAGCACCGCATCGGGGTTGCTCAAGCCGTCGACGAAATATTTGAGAATCCCGGCCAGCATGGGCTGGGTCGAAGCAAATATCACGAAACCCAGGATGCTCAGCAGAAAAATGCCCGCGTAGGGTTTGACGTATCCCAACAACCGAAAATAGATCTTCAGGCTGGAATCCTGTTCCGCTTTGGGCGGTGCGTCACTCATCGTCGGGCTCACTGGTTAGGAAGAACGCGGAATTTTATCACAGCCACCGACATTGGCCTGCGCCCAGGTCAAAACGCTGGCCAGGCCAATCGGTAGCCAGGTAATGAACCATTCGGCACGGGGGGTTCCGGTCAGGCTCGCGGCATCGAATTGCATCGCCAGGAACGAAAACACCCACATGCCGAGCACGCCCCGGCCCAGCAGGCTTTCCCGGGCCCGCCAGGCTTCGCGCAGCACGGCGAACCAGACAATGCACCACAGCAGCAGCCCCGGCAGCCCGAGTTGAATGGCGACGTGGCTGAACAGGTTGTGGGCATGATCGAACGTGAGGCCGTGGCTGACAACCCGATAGTCAGCCGCCACGCCAAGCCCCCCCCATGGGCGCTCGGCAATCATGTGCAGGCTCGACATGAAAATCTCGGGCCGATAGGAAGCACCGCGCGCCATGACCAACGGCTCGAGCAGCCAGAAGGTCAGCATCGCCAGCACCAGCGCCGTGGCGGCAATCACGCGGGCCCGCTGGTCCCGGCAGTAGATCGGCATGGCCAGTATGCTGAGCAGCAAGGCCAGCGCCGCACCACGGCTCTGGCTCGCCACCACGAAGCTCCCCAACAGCGCCAGGGCCAGCACCCAAAGCACTTGCAGGCCGCGGTGACGCGGTACCCAATGCAACATCCAGATCGCCGCCAGGCCGATCACGTAGCCGCCGAGGATCGGATGGGACAACTCCCCCAACCCTTCCAGGCGCGCATTCCACGGGTTGTTTGCCATGCCGTAGAAACGGACGATAGCCATCAGCGCCGTCAGTGCCAGCCCGAGCCCCCCCCATTGCATGATGCGAATCACCCGTTCGGGCTGGCCGTCGGCGAAAACCGGGAAAAACATCAGGAACACCAGGATGTACAGCAGTCGCTTGGCCTCGCGGGCCGGCTCCGCCGCTTCGGTCCAGAACAGCGTGATCAGCGCCCAGCCCATCAGCGCCAGCAACGCCGCGTAGATCACGCGCTGGGCACGCCATAACTCTGCCAGCCGATGACGGGCCGGCCAGGCGAAGACGATCGCCGGCAGCCAGGCGAATGCAACCAACCCCTGTTGATAAATCTTGTTGGTCGGTGCCAGGGCTATCGCCAGCAAAAACCATAATAAGCCAAAGGCCATCCAGCCCTGTGCCCAACGTGTTGCCTGCATCTAACGCTCCTAAACGGTCTACCAGCCAAGCCGGCATGGTGAAAACAAAAACTTTTGGGCATCATGGCCCGCCACGGCACCGGTTCTTTCAACAAGGTTTCCCTACGATGCAATCCTCACGGCTTCCCCAAGCCGCTTTGAATCAATTGATTGAAGGCGCCAGCATTCTGGAGGCCGACAGCTACGGCCCAAAAGTCTATCTGCTGCAGGATGGGAATATCCTCAAGCTGTTTCGCCGCAAGCGGCTTTTTTCTTCGGCCCTGCTAAGGCCTTATTCAACGCGATTCATCGATAATGCGGCCCGCTTGCAGAAACTCGGCGTACCGACTCTCCAGGTGCTGGCCTTCTACAAACTGCAAAAACCCGGCATGACCGCCGTACTGTATCGACCGCTCCCTGGTAAAACCCTGCGTCAATTATCGAATCAGGAAAATTTCAGCTGGCAGCAGACCCTTCCGGCGCTGGTCGAACTGATCCGCAGCCTGCACGCCAGGGGTATTTATTTTCGCTCGCTGCACCTGGGCAACATCGTCGTCACGCCCGAAAACACACTGGGACTGATCGATGTGGCCGATATGCGCTTCCTGCGCTCGCCACTGCCGCGCTACCTGGCACGTCGCAACCTGCAACATTTCGCTCGTTATATTGCCCGGGAGAACCTGAACGGGAGCTTTCCGATGCAGGCATTGGAAAACGCCTTACTGATGGTCTGAAATCAACTGCCGGGCGGTCTGGCTGAAACTCAACCAGGCCTCGTCTGGTGCCAGTGCCCGGTACTGGGCCAACGCGACGGCCTCGGCCGGCGCCTCGGCGGCCCGCAGGATCGCCTCGCTCCAGCTCCCGTCGTCATTAACCGGCGCGTACCAGCCGGTGTCGCCCAACTGCTCGCGAAAGACCGCGATATCACTCGCCAGCACCGGGATGCCAGCCAGCACCGCCTCTTGAAGAATCAACCCGAGGCCCTCGTCCCTGGATGGGACCAGCACCCAGTCAAACGCCCTGTAGACTGTTGCCGCCTCCTCCAGATGCCCTGTCAGCAAGACCTTGCCGAGCAGGTCTGGCTGCTCGATCCGCGCCTGCAGCGCCTCACGCGTGGGGCCCTCACCGACAATCACCAGGCGCCAGTCGGGATGGTCCGCCGCAGCCCGGCCAAACGCCTCCAGCAGACTGGCGAAGCCCTTTTTATCCACCAGCCGCCCCACCGCTCCAAATACCCGCACGCCTGAGCGCGGCAAGCCCAGCCGGTCACGTGCATCTTCGCGGGGGAGAAGGTCCGCCTGGAACGCCGCCGGATCGAACGCACTACGCAGCGCAATGACCTGGAGACCCAACTCTTCGCGCAGCGACATCGCCAGGGTTTCGGAGACCGCCGCCAGGGCCAGGCGCGAAGCCGGGAACTCACGCAGCAACTTTCGGCCGGCCGGATTGACTCGTGTCGCACCATGAAAAACCACCACCACACGAATCTGCGGCAAATGCTTGAGCACCGGCAGCAAAGTGCGGGCTACGCCGACGCCATCGAGCAACACCACGCGGGCCTGGCTGTCGAGCAACGCCTGGCGGAAACGGCTGTGCATCAGTGGTTTGAGCAGGCGCCAGATGTGCCGGCCCTTGAGGCGGGCCGAGGTCATATTCCACTCGAGTGCCGTCCCCACATCAACCTGGCAGGCAGCCGCCGAGCCCTGCAAGAGCCATGTCTTGACAGGCATCGCTGGTTCCATCCGCGAGAGAATCTGATTATGAACCTTGTGTACCGAAGCGAACGGTGCACCGCCCGCCCACATGACATTGATAATGCTCATCGAGCAGCAAACCTTCTATCGCGGACCGGGACTCATGCTTCGCGGCATTCAGTAGTTGATAAGCCAGCCAATGCAGACTCCAAGCAAGAGGACCAGGGACAGCTTAACTTGCTCGCGGCGCCTGCGACGTGCCTTGCGTTGACGCTCCACGGGGACTTCCACATGAACCCCGAATCCGGTGTGCAAAACAGCATCCCCTTCCAGAGTGACCGCCGTCAAGTTCAGTTGCGCATAGCGAAGGGACAGGGCTTTTTCGCCGCCGAAACCGGCAAAGGGGGCGCAAAGCTGGTACTCCTTCAGCCGTCGCAGCCCCGGGTTGAGAGAAAAGCTTTGCCATTCGGGTTTATCTGAAATCAACGGATAACACGGCACTCCACCGATGACTTCCCGTTCGCCCAGGCGGATATAGGGGCTGTGTACGCACAAGTCATAAACATAGTTGCGCAGCCATACCTGGAGGATCCCGGGCCGCTGCTCCAGGATCGTGCGCGAATCCTCCACGAAGGCCGGGCGATAGAACTCCCAGTCATCCTCGCAATGGAAAATGTAAGTCGTCTTCACCTGCCCGTACGCCAGGTCGATCGAGGCCAACTGCCCAAGCTTCGGCCGATTGACGAAGACCGTGGTGCGGTCTTTCCAATGAGCGGGAACCACGCCATGCACGCCTTCGTCGCCGGCATCTTCGGTAATGAAGACTTCACGAATGGGCGCGGTATTGAAGCGATCGAAACTCTCCAGGGTCCGCTTGAGCAGATCGAGCCGGCCGCAACTGGTTACCACCAGGGTAATGTCACTATCGTCGGAAAACTGCACTGAAATACCATTTAGTCAAACGCCATCTGAACACCGGATGGCTCAACGGTTCGTATCAAACGCCCAGCTTCAGGCGCAATGTCTCCAGCAGACTCAACGGGGCACGAGGCCGCAACGGTGGCTCCAATGCTTCAACGATTTTCTGCCCGATGCGCGCGAAACTGAACTGTTCCAGCGCCAGCTTCTGGCCGTTGTGCGCCACATTGCGCGCCAGCTCGGGGTCGGCGCGCAGCCGGGAAAGCTTTTCCTGGAGTTGCGGGATGTCACGGTACAACACCACGTTATGCATGTCCTGCAACCCCAAGGCCCGCGCTTCGTCGATGCCCTGGTCGAACGCCAGCAGCACACAGCCGCAGGCCATGGCTTCGAAATTCTTGATCATGAACTCGCCCATACCCACGTCGGCACTGACGAAAAAGCGGATACGATTGAGGGTCTCGCAATATTCTTCGCCGGACTTGGTCCGGGTCACGACCAGTGGCTCAACCCGGCCCAGCTCATCCAGCAGCGCCTTGCGACCACTATAGGCAACACTGTTGGTGCTGCCGACGAAGGCCAACTCGATATCCCGTTCACGCCCCTGATCCTGCAATAACGACTGATCGTAGCCCTTGGGCACGAATACCGCATCGAAACCTTCGTCGCGCAGACGTTCGGTCACCATGAAACCGGAACTGATCACCCGCACCCACGGCATGCGACGGTAATGCGCACTGAATTTTCCGGTGTATTTGCACGGAATGTAATTCTGATAGGCATCGTGCTCGAGGATCACCAGGTTGGGGATCGTGCGGATGAAACCGGCCTGACGAATTTCCTGCTTGAAACGCAGGAAAAATATGATCCGGTCATAACGCGATACGTCCACATGGCGGCGGAAATACCCCCGCAGGTTGCGTTGTTCCTTGCTGTCGAGCCAGCGCAGGTCGCACTCGCAATGAGCGGCCACGCCTTCGTAGAGCCGGTCCAGGATGGCCCGCTGTTCTTTCTGCACCAGAAACAGAACTTTCATCGTTTTCCTTGCGGCACCGAACGACTTGATAAATAACCGGAGGCCTGTTTGCGCCGTAGCGCAAAGAAGCCCCGCCTTGGGCCTCTACAGCCGCCAGAACAGTTCATGGCGACGCACAGCCTTGCGAAAAAATTCGTTCTCGCCATAGGCCGAGCCCGTGCGCCCCGCCAGCAGACGCTGGATGCCACGGCGCAAACGACGCTTGAACGGCGCGCGCGGTTGCAGGTCATGCATCATGCCCAACGCCATGGCCTTGTCGCGCTGGCCGGACAACGCCAGCGGCAGGCTGACGGGATGCATCGGCCGGGCCGGGTCGAAATACGGCGGCAACGCAATGCCCGCACCCGCATCACCCATGGGCCAGCGGTCATTGTCGTGCAGGTGATTGGCATAGCCCAACAGCGTGGTCGGTTGCCACTCCAGGCCTTCGAGGGCTTGCAAGACGGCATGATGGGCGCAGAGATGATCGGGGTGCGGATCAAGGGTCGGGTGTGGCAATACAATGACTTCGGGACGCGCCTTGAGCAGCAGCACGCGCAGGTCTGCCAGCAGGTTGTTCCAGGTGGGCGCACCGTCGTCATCGCCGGGCAGGGCGAACGGGTTCAACTGGCGGAACAGCCGGGTATCGCTCAGACCCGCCTCGCGAGAACCCTGGGGCTGGCTCGGCGCGGCTTGCATGGCCGCCAGTTGCAGGCAGAAATACCCCAACTGCACGCAGTGCGCTTCAGGCACGCCGGCCCAGCGGGGTACGGCAATGCTGTCCCAGGCTCGCAAACGGCCCTTGAGTCGCGCGGCTTCGACGCTGTCCAGGCCCATCTTCCGATAATGCCCGGCCTCGATTTCACCCGCTGTCAGCGTCACGATCCAGGCCTCGTCAGCCTGGCTGTACAAACCGTAGGCAGCCAGCTCCGCATCATCGGCATGGGGCGCGATGACCATCACCCGCTGATGCTGCACTGGTGGCGCCGTGAAGGACCACAGCGTCGGCTCGCCCAGCAAACGGCAATGACGCCCGCGCAGGCGCAGCTCGCCCCGGGACAACGCCGGGCCCTGCTCGCTGAGGTTGAGATAGCGCAGGCCATTGACCCCGCGCTCGAAGGTTTGCAGGTCCCTTTCCCCCCCCGACAACTCGACGAGCGGGTCGATGAAACGTCCCAGCCAGGTGCTCTTGATCCGCAGTGCGAGGATCAGCGTCGCGCCATCATCCAGAATCACGCCTTCGTCCAACCGAAGCCGCCCGGCATTCAAATGCACCTTGGGTTGCTGGGTGAACGGCGGGAAGCTGTATTGGTAATCGTCCCGGGGCGAATAGAACAGGTGATCGGCGAACCACGCCTCGTGGGCGATCCAGCCCAGCACCGCCACTACCAGGGGCAGCCACCAGGCCACCCCGACACCCAGCGACACCAACACCACCAGGGCAAACAACAACCCTACGCGCTTGTTGCGACGGTGGCGCTGGAGTAACTGTTGCTTGCGACTCATGGGTGGGTTCATACGGTAAACACCGGCACGGGGTTGCACCAACGGTCCTTGTATTCCCGGTCCGCCCGGCCGAACGAAAAACGCAGCGGCTTGCCGGCGGCACGGGCGTGTTCCCAGGCGCTTTGGGTATTGAGGAAGCTCAACACGCTGCCAGGGCTGAATTCGCGGGTCTGCGGGTCGACACCACCGTTGATGTATTCGACGCTGATCCACTCGGGCGCTTCGACGCGATACACCAGCTGGATCGCAATCGGCGCATCGTTGAGAAAGATCACCGAGCCGATCAGCCATTCGCGCAACAGCTCGATCACCTCGCCCATGCGTTCGGCACCGGTGGCCGCAAAGCCCCAGCGACGCAGGAACAGGTCACAGTAGATCGAAGCCAGCTCGACGCTGGAAAACTCGTCGACCGGCCGCACCACGCCGCCCGCCTCTTCCAGCAAACGCAGTTCACGGCGCTGGTTGTAGCGAAACTTCTTGGACAGCTCTTCCGGCGTGCGGGCCATGGCCAGTTGTTCCTGCTGCAACTTCAAACCGCTGAAGCGCCCCTCGTTGAGGGCCGACAGGTAACGTCCACGATGACGCAACGGCGCTTGCGCATCGGGCGCCGCCGGCAGGATCAGCTCGGCATTGCCCAGGTCGAACAAGCCCTTCTTGCCGCTGCGCTTGAGCACATCCTTGGACAGCGCCAGGTCGCGGCCCCAGGTCGGTATGGCCGCCTTGAGCTCACCGTCCTGCTCGAACGCCAGGTAACGCACGGGAATTCCGGCCAGGGCCGCCAGGCGCTCGACCACCAGGGGATGAGTGGCCACGCTGCCGCCGAAACGCTGCCAGGCCTGGGCATAAATCGACGCATCGACGGCGGTCCAGCCACGCTCGCGCCAGCCTTGGAATCGGTTGAACATCAGGCCCTCGGCGCCAGTTCGGTGACTTGGGGCAAACGCCAGAATGCCTCGCGTACGGCGCGATCCGAAAAACGTTCGCGCAAGCGATCGAGCATCAGCTCGGCGCATTGGCGACGCTGCAGATCGTCCATGGCCGCCAGGTGTTGCAGCCCCTGGGCCATGTGCTCGGCGTCGCCCAGCGGAAACAGGATGCCAACGCCTTCGACCACTTCCTTGGCACCACCACAGGCCGTAGCCAGCAACGGTACCCCGGCGGCCATGGCTTCGAGCAGCACCATGCCGAACGGTTCATGGTCGGAGCTCAGGGCGAACACATCAAAAGCACGGAAATAACGGCGCGCCTCAGGCACCTGGCCGAGGAACAGCACACGATCGGCAATGCCCAGCTCTCGGGTCAGCGCCTTGAGGTCCTGCTCCAGGCGGCCCTTGCCGAGAATGGCCAACTGGCTGTTGACCGGCAGATGCCCCAGCGCCGCGGCAAAGCCGCGCAGCAATGTGGCCTGGTCCTTGTCCGGGTGCAGGCGGCCGAC
The DNA here is from genome assembly GCF_900104425.1 of Pseudomonas sp. NFACC13-1. Classification (NCBI taxonomy): domain Bacteria; kingdom Pseudomonadati; phylum Pseudomonadota; class Gammaproteobacteria; order Pseudomonadales; family Pseudomonadaceae; genus Pseudomonas; species Pseudomonas sp. NFACC13-1. The sequence continues at coordinate 28,668 of NZ_FMXV01000004.1, forward strand.
ATTGCCGACAATCCAGGTGTCCGTATCCAACCCCAGCGTATGCCGCGCCTCCTCCCGGGAGACCAGGCCGGCCTGGGCGGCATCAAGGTCGATGCGGTTGTAGAGGGTCTGGATCCGGGCAGCCGGCCATTTCGGCAGGCAACGGCGCATGTCGTCACGCACCGCATCGGAGACCCCGAGCAGGCTCAGGCGCTTGCGGTAAACGTGGGCGAACAACCGGCGAGTGCGCCGCTGGTAGTCCCCGAAGGCATGGTGCACGCCAATCACCGGCAAGCGAGTACCCAACAGGGCGATGTAGATCGGCTTGAAGCGATGGGCAATGCAGAAACTGAAATTGCGCGAGGCGGCGATCTTGCGCAGATCGCCGATGGCGCCCAGCTTCAGGCCACGAATGGCACTGGAGCTGTATTCCATGAACAGCACTTCGTCCGAGGCACAGGCGGCAGCGACTTCGGCATCGGCCGCCCCGGTGAGGAACACCGTGGTCACGCGATAGCCAGTGCCCGCGAACAAGCTGGCGTACTGACGGGCGCAGTCCAGGAACGGCCCGTCATAACCGTGGCAGAACTGCAGCACCTGTCGCTCAGCCGAGCGTGTCATAAGCGTCCACGCCGTCTTTGACCACCAAGATGTCTTCCATGATCAGGTACTGCAGGTCGGAACCGAAGAACATGTTCAGCGCATCGGTCGGCGAGCAGATCATCGGTTCGCCACGACGGTTGAGCGAGGTGTTCAGCGACACGCCGTTGCCGGTCAGCACTTCCAGGGCCTTCATCATGTCGTAGTAGCGCGGGTTGTATTCGCGCTTGAGCACCTGGGCCCGGGAGGTGCCGTCTTCATGGACGACTTCCGGCACGCGGGTTTTCCATTCTTCGGCGACTTCGAAGGTGAAGGTCATGAACGGTGCCGGGTGATCGACCTTGATCATCTGCGGCGCAACGGTGTCGAGCATCGACGGGCAGAAAGGCCTCCAGCGCTCGCGGAACTTGATCTGTTCGTTGATCCGATCGGCCACGCCGCTGGCGCTTGGGCATCCGATGATCGAGCGGCCGCCCAAGGCACGCGGGCCAAACTCCATGCGGCCCTGGAACCAGGCCACCGGGTTGCCGTCGACCATGATCCTGGCGATGCGCTCGGGGGTGTTGTCGATCTTGCGCCAGGCAGGCTTGCTCGGATGACGGGCGCACGCGGCGATCACGTCTTCGTTGCTGTAGGCCGGGCCGAGGTAGACGTGTTCCATCTTCTCCACCGGCACGCCACGGGCGTGGGACACATACGCCGCCGCACCCACCGCCGTACCGGCGTCACCGGAAGCCGGTTGCACGAACAGCTCCTTGACGTCGTCACGGGCGATGATCTTCTGGTTCAGCTTGACGTTCAGCGCACAGCCGCCGGCGAAGGCCAGCTTGCCGGTTTCCTTGAGCACGTCGCCCAGGTAGTGGTCGATCATTTGCAGCGCGAGCTTCTCGAACAGCGCCTGCATGCTCGCCGCGTAGTGGATGTACGGCTCGTCGGCGATGTCGCCTTCGCGCTTCGGGCCGAGCCACTCGATCAGCTTCGGCGAGAAGTAGAAGCCCTTGCCCTTCTCTTTATAGCGGCGCAGGCCGATCACGTTGGCGTAGTCGGTATTGATCACCAGCTCGCCGTTTTCGAACGAGGCCAGGCGGGAGAAATCGTACTTGGTGGCATCGCCGTAGGGCGCCATGCCCATGACCTTGAATTCGCCGTCGAGCATTTCAAAACCGAGGAACTCGGTGATCGCGCCGTACAGGCCGCCCAGGGAGTCCGGGTCGAAGAATTCCTTGATCTTGTGGATCTTGCCGTTTTCGCCGTAGCCGAAGAAGGTCGTCGCGTACTCGCCCTTGCCGTCGATGCCCAGGATCGCGGTTTTTTCCTGGAAGCCCGAGCAGTGGTAGGCGCTGGAGGCGTGGGCCAGGTGGTGCTCGACCGGCTCGATCTTGATTTTCTTCGGATCGAAGCCCAGTTGCTCCAGGCACCAGACGATCTTGCGGCGATAGCGCTTGTAGCGACGGTTGCCCATCAGGATCGCGTCGAGGGCCCGGTCCGGGGCGTACCAGTAACGCTTGGCGTAGTGCCAGCGCGCCTCGCCGAACAGGCTGATCGGGGCGAACGGAATCGCCACGACATCGACGTCGGAAGGCTTGATGCCGGCTTGTTCAAGGCAGAACTTCGCCGACTCGTAGGGCATGCGGTTCTTTGCATGTTTATCGCGTACGAAGCGCTCTTCCTCGGCCGCCGCGATCAGCTTGCCGTCTATGTACAGCGCTGCGGAAGGATCATGGCTAAGGGCGCCGGACAGGCCAAGAATCGTCAATGCCACAGGGTCTAGCCTCTTATATCTGCATACGGGCGACAAGCGCCGCGAAAATGGATGTGCCGCGCGCCAGGGGTGCGGGGCAGCTAAAGGGCGGGATTATAGCTTAAAAGCGATCTTAAGCCTCTAGCAGTGAGTGGCGGGTCGCTGTCCGGTGTTAATTGGGAAGGCAGAGCACCGTCCCTGTGGCGAGGGAGCTTGCTCCCTCGCCACAGGACTCTACGAGGCGCTATCGACTGTTTTGGGCAACCGCTGGTCAATCACCCGATACAGCGCACTGTCCTCAGGCCAATTACGCATGAACCGCGCGCGATCCCGGGCGTAGGCCGTGGCGAAGCTGGCCTGGGTGCGGTGCTGGCACATCGAGTCGAGGTCGATCAGCGCCCAGCGGTCATGCTGCCAGAACAGGTTGTGGCCCTTGAAGTCGCCATGGCTGATGCGCTCGCGGATCAGGTCGGCGAACAAGCGATCCAGCGCCAGCAACTCGGCTTCGGGGGCTTCACCGCTCTGCACGTAAGGGCCGAAGCGCTCGATGATGTCCGGCCCCGACAGGTGCTCGGTGACCAGGTAGGCGCCACGGCGCAGCCACAGGAAACGCTTTTCCAGCAAGGCCAATGGCTTGGGCGTGGCAATGCCGAGGAAGGCCAGGCGATGGCCTTCGCGCCACGAATGCCAGGCCCGGCTCGGGCGCCAGAAGCGCTTGAGCCAGTGGGCGAAGTTCTTGATGTTGTAGCGCTTGATCACCAAGGTGCGACCGTTCGCCTCGACTTTACCGACGCTGGCCGCGCCGCCGGTCTTGTACAGATGGCCCTGGTCGAGCAGTGCATCGGCCTGCTCCAGCACCGGCGTCATGGCCGCTTCTTCATCGCGCCGGATCGCCCGCAAGCCGAACGCCCCGCGCTGTACGCTGAACAGGCTGCACTCGCGCCCGACTTTTTCGAGAAAATCCTTCAGGCGCCAGGCCTGCACCTTGTCGATCTGTTTTTGCAGCGCTTCCATGGGCAGCGCGTGTTCGGCGTTGCCCAACAGGTAATACACCAACAGCTCTTCATTGAACGGCTGGAGGGCCTTGGGAAGCTGGGCGAAAAACACCCCCAGGTTTTCCAGGACTTTCTGCCGCGACAACGGTTGCCCCGGGGTTTCGGCGTGGATGCCGGCACCGTCGATCAAGTAGAGCTTGCCGTCGTGGCGCAGCAGATTGTCCAGGTGCAGGTCTTCCTGCCACAGGCCTTTGCCGTGCAGTTGCGCAATGGCACCCAGGGCTTCGGCCAGCACCGCCGTCTGTTCGTCGGCCAGCAAGGGCAGGTGTTCGACCCGTTGCCAGGCATCCCCCAAGCTTTCGGCGCCTTCGAGCAACTCGAACAACAACCAGCCGCCTTCAGCCTCGTTCAAGCCATCGGCGAGCAACAGCGGCGTCGTCAGCCCCTGTTCCGCCAGCAAGCGCACGCCTTGCAGTTCCCGCTGGAAGTGCCGGGCGGCTTTGTTGCCCACCAACAATTTGGCCAGCACCGGCCGACCGCGCCAAATGCCCGCCCCGACATAGCGCTGCCCGGGCAACACCCGCAACAGCGAAAGCAGCTGCAATTGCGCCGGGCCGGCGGCGTCGGCCAGCTCCAGGCTCAATGGCAGGCTGGGGCTGCGGCCGGCAGTCTTCAATTCGGACAAATGCATCAACGGGCTCCCTTGTGGCTGCGCCGGGCGTTCAGGCGCTCCATCCAGCTGTCGACCAGCCCGGCGTCGAGCGGTTGAGCCAAGTAGGCAGACAACAGCTGGCGTACATCGGCCTCACTCCAGATGGACGCGCGCCGCAACAACGGCTCCAGGTCCTTGACCCGATCGCGCTGACCAAACAGCAGCGGTCGAGTCTTTTCCAGGTCGATCAATTGCGCTTGATAACCGTCGTCGGTGGCTTGCAGGAAGATGTGCTTGGGGTAGAAGCAACCGTGCACCTGATGCATGCCATGCAGGCGCCGCGCCAACTGCCCGCAGGCGTCGAGGACGGTGGTGCGCTGCGTCGCCGTCAGGCTCGGCCAGCGTTGCAACAGCGAGTCCAGGTCGTCCCAGCCATCCAGGGCTCGGGTCAGCAGGATCGCCCGCACCTCGCCCTCCACCTTGCGCTGGCCATAGAACACCGCTTGCAGGGCCGGAATCCCCAGCTGCCGATAACGGCTGATGTTGCGAAATTCCCGGGAAAAACTCGGCTCGCCAAAAGGGTGGGACCAGGTCCGGGTCAGGTAATTGCTTTGGCGCTTGAGGTAATAACCCTGCCCGTCCAGCTCCAGCCGGAACACGCTGCTCCAGCCGTCGCCCGAGGTGTTGGGTTCGTCCACCGCATCCAGTTGCCGCGCCCACAAGGCCTCGAAGCTGTCCAGGCCATGGCGTTGCAGCAACGCTCGGTCTTCAGCGGCCAGAAAGTCAGTCATTCACGCCCCTCGAAAAATCTCACCACGTGACGGATGCGTTTCTTGTCGCACGCATCGAGCCGGTCGCGCTGGCGGTATTGCAGGTAAAAACGCAGGCGCTGCGTGGCCGACAAATGGTATTTGGCCACTTTATCCAGGCATGCCAAATCCTTGGTGATGCGGTACTTGAGCCAGAAACCACGCCAGAAATCCCCGTTCGGGCAGTCGATCAGGAACAGCCGCGAGTGATCATCGATCAGCAGGTTGCGCCACTTCAGATCGTTATGGGTGAAGCGGTGGTCGTGCATGGTCCGCGTATAGCCAGCCAGTTGCCGACTGACATGATCGACCCAGGCACGGTCCGCCAGCCGCGAATCGTGACGCTCGGCGAGCGCCGAGAGGTCTTCGGTGCGGGGCAGTTCACGGGTGATCAGCGCGCCACGGGCATAGGTCGCACCGTTTCGCTCCAAGCCCCAGCCCACGACTTCGGCGGTGGGAATACCCCATTTGGCGAAGCGCTTGAGGTTCTGCCATTCGGACTTGACCCGTGGCTTGCCCAGATAGCGTCGCAAACCTTTGCCGGCACCGACGTAGCGCTTGACGTAATAGTTCACGCCGTTGCGCTGCACCCGGATCACCTCCGACAACGGGTCTCGGGTCAAACGCTCCCCTTGCAACGCGAACACCGCTTCAAGGCTGCCAAAATCCTTCGCCAGCTCGACGTATTCCGGTTCCAGATTCCAACCCGACATCAGAGCGCGTCCCCGTACCGCTGCTTGCGGGCATACAGCTTGTTGGCCTTGCCTTCGAGCCAGGCCAGCAACGACGCCTCTTCGGCGAGGATCTGCCGCAGCGGCTGCTGGAAATAGCCCTTGAGAAAACGCAGCTTGTCGCGGCGGGTCAGGCCGATGTCCAGCGCCGAGAAATACAGCGCCGCCAGGTCCTTGTTGCGCCAGCGAGTGGTGATGGCGGGACGGGTCTGGGCGCGGTGCAGGTCGATCACCGAGAGTTTGAAATCCCCAGGGGTCACCGGCTTGTCGGTGTGCAGCAGAAAATGGCAGATGTAGCAGTCACGATGGTTGACGCCGGCGCGGTGCATCATGCCGGTCATGCGCGCCACTTCGGCGATCAGCGCACGCTTGAGCGCCGGTTGCGGCGGCCGCTTGACCCAGTCGATGCTGAAATCTTCGAGGCTGACGGTCGGCGCCAGCTCTTCGGTGATGATGAACGAGTGCTGGTCCGCCGGGTTGCTGCCCTTCTCGCCGTAGGCGACAGCGGTCATGGTCGGCACGCCGGCTTCCTGCAAACGCTGGATAGCCTTCCATTCCTGCCCTGCCCCGAGTACCGGCAGCTTGGCGGTGAACAGGTTCTTGAAGATCTCGCCCCAACCGATGCCACGGTGGATCTTCACGAAAAAGCCGCGACCGTCCACCTCCGTACGCAAGGTGCGCCGGGCTTCCAGTTCACGATAGACCTCGCCCTTGAGCGCTTCGACTTCGGTGAACGCATCGCGCCCGGCCCAAAGGCTCTTGAACGGTTCGGCCAGCATCAACTTCATTGTGCGTGCTCCGCCAATATCACATCGGCCGCGTGCTGCGGCATGCTGTAGAGGTCGGCCGTCTCGGCGAAGGCCAGACCGTTGCGGCTCCAGGCCGCCCGGGCTTCGGCATCGTTCAACATGCGGCCCAGGTATTCGTTGAGCTGGGCTTGTTCGAACGGCTCATCCAGCACCAGGCCACTGTCGGCCTCGGCGATGTAATGGGCGTACCCACACACCGCGCTGACCAGTACCGGCAACCCGGCCACCAGTGCTTCGAGCAGTACGGTGCCGGTGTTCTCGTTGTACGCCGGATGGATCAACAGATCGGCGCCCAGCAGGAAACGCGGGATGTCGCTGCGGCCCTTGAGGAACCGCACGTTGTCGCCCAGCCCCAGCGCGGCGCTCTGCAGTTGGAATACCTTGGGGTCGTCCTGGCCAATTACAAATAGCCGGGTGCGTTTTCGCAGCTCGGCTGGCAACGCGGCCAGGGCCTTGAGGCTGCGATCCACGCCCTTGGTCTTGAACCCGGAGCCAATCTGCACCAGCAGCAGGTCGTCATCGGCCAGCTCGAATTCGGCCCGGAACGCGGCACGGATCTCATCGGCATCGGCGGGCCGCCGCCGATCCTGGGCGATGCCCGGTGGCAGCAGGTGAAAGCGTTCCAGCGGTGTGCCGTAGTGCTTGATGAACAGCGGCTGCTGGACCTCGGAAATCATCAGTACGTCGGTTTTTGCATCCTTGGCGAACACGGCCCGCTCGTACTCGGCGAAATGCCGGTAGCGTCCCCAGCGCCGGTACAGCGAGTTGCGCAGGTTCTGCGCCTTGTCTTCGAAGCAGCCGTCGGCGGCGTAGTACACATCCAGGCCGGGCATTTTGTTGAAGCCGATCAGACGGTCCACCGGGCGCCTGGCCAGGTCGGCCTCCATCCACGCACTGAGTTTCTCGTTGCGGCGATGATTGAACAGCGCCTTGACCGGCGCCACCAGCACCTCGAAGCCGGGCGGCACGTCACCTTCCCAAATCAGCGTGTAGACACGGATCTGGTGACCGCGTCGCTGGCATTCCAGGGCGATGCGCATGAAGTCACGCTGCAGGCCACCGAAGGGGAAGTACTTGTAAAGGACAAAAGCCAATTGCATCAGCGCGGCTCCTCAGCCAATAACGTGCTCAGGTGGCTGGCAACACGCTCGGGGTTCAGACGCGTGAAGCACAGGGGCTGCTCGCGTTTCAGGTCAAACCGCCGGGCATCTTCGGCGGTCGGCGGGTAAGTGCAGTGTTTCTGCATGCACGGCGCGCAAGGGAAATCACTGGCGAGGTGAATCTGGCCCTTGCCATAGGCACCGGTCAGCACCGGATTGGTCGGGCCGAGCAGCGAAATGGTCGGCACGTCCAGGGCCGCGGCCAGGTGCCCGAGGCCGGTGTCCACGGCCACGCAGGCCTGGGCGCCGGCAAGTACCTTGCCCATGCCGCCGAGGTTCAACTTCGGCAGGACCAAGGCGTTGCGCAGCCCGCTGGCGATGCGCTCGGCCCGGGCCTTTTCGGCTGGGTTGCCCCACGGCAGCTTGACGACCACGCCGAACTGCCCCATGCGCTCAGTGAGCTGGCGCCAGTAAAGTTCGGGCCAATGCTTGGACTCCCAGGTGGTGCCGTGCAGGAACACCACGTAGGGATAGGGACGTGGCAACTCCACCAGCCGGTCGACATCGAGGCCGTAGTTACCCAGCGTCTGCGGCAAGTCATACCCCAGCGCCACGGCGAACAGCTGGCGCACGCGCTCGACCGCATGCTGACCACGGGCAACCGCCAGGCGCCGGGAATAAAAGCGCGCCGCCAGGGGTTCACGCGCCGAATGCTTATCCAGACCGGCCACTGGTGCCTTGACGTAACGGGTCAGCCAGGCGCTTTTCAACAGGCCCTGGGCGTCGATCACCAAGTCATATTTTTCGGCGCGCACGCTCTGCTTGAAACGTCGCCATTCGCCGCTCTTGATGGTTTGCCAGAGGTTCTTGCGCCAGCGCCGGATCGCCACCGGGATGACCTTGCCCACGGCCGGGTGCCAGGTGGGGATTTCGGCGAAGCCTTCTTCCACCACCCAATCGAACTTGATGCCCGGAATCGCCCGAGCCGCATCGGTCAGCGCCGGCAGGGTGTGGACCACATCCCCCAGCGAAGAGGTCTTGATCAGCAATACCCGCAAGTTACCGAACCTCCACGGGTGTGCCCTGCAAACGCCCCAGGGCCTCGTTCACCGACGGCGGCATGAGCTGGCGCAGGCAATTGTAATGGCCGAAACGGCAGGTGCGGTCGAAGCACGGGCTGCATTCGATGCCCAGGCGCACGACTTCGACCTGGTCGGCCAGCGGCGGCGTGAAGCCTGGCGAGGTGGAACCGTAGACCGCCACCAAGGGACGGTTAAGGGCTGCGGCCACGTGCATCAGGCCCGAATCGTTGGACACCACCGAATCGGCGCAGGACAGCAGGTCGATGGCCTCGGCCAGGGACGTGTCGCCACTGAGGTTCACCGACTCTTCCCGAAGGCCCGGGATCAACCGCGAGCGGATGTCCTCGCCCACCGGGTGATCTTTTTTCGAGCCGAAAAGCCAGACTTGCCAGCCTTCGCGAATCTTCGCCTCGGCCACCTGGGCGTAATGTTCCGCCGGCCAGCGTTTGGATTCGCCGAACTCGGCCCCTGGACACAGGGCCAGCACCGGACGGTCCAGGCTCAGGCCGAACTTGGCCAGCGCCGCATCGCGGGTCACCGGGTCGATCCGCAGGCTCGGCCGCGGATATGGCTTGGGCAACTCGGCCCCCGGCGCATAGGCCAGGGCCATGAAACGTTCGATCATCAGCGGGTAACGGTCTTTATCCAAGGCGCGCACGTCGTTGAGCAGGCCGTAGCGAAACTCGCCACGCCAACCGGTGCGCTTGGCAATACCGGCGAAGAACGGCACCAGCGCCGATTTCAATGAATTGGGCAACAGGATCGCCTGGTCGTACTGACCGGCCAGGGATTTGCCGATGCGTCGACGGGTCGCCAGCTCCAGCACGCCGTGGCCGAGCGGGAAGCTCAAGGCCTTGCGCACTTCGGGCATGCGTTCCAGGATCGGCCGGCTCCACTCGGGGGCCAGGACATCGATTTCGCACTGCGGATGACGCTGCTTCAGACACTGGAACAGTGTCTGCGCCATTACCATGTCACCGACCCAACTGGGCCCAACGATCAGAATATTCATGTGCTTTCCAAAAACGATGCGGGGAGGCCTACGCCTCCCCGCCTCGAGAATCACTGTGGCTTAGGTCGTTGCCTGTTGCCTTCAATCTACAACACACCGCCAATCTACTGTGGGAGCGAGCTCGCTCGCGATGAGGCCAGCCTATCCAACATCAATGTCGCCTGACATTCCGCTATCGCGAGCAGGCTCGCTCCCACAAGGGTCCTGCATAGGTTTCAAATACCGTGCAGCACCACAAATCCACTGTGGGAGCGAGCTCGCGATGAGGCCAGCCCATTCAACATCAATGTCGCCTGACATTCCGCTATCGCGAGCAAGCTCGCTCCCACAAGGGTCCTGCATAGGTTAAATACCGTGCAGCACCACAAATCCACTGTGGGAGCGAGCTCGCTCGCGATGAGGCCAGTCCATTCAACATCATGTCGCCTGACATTCCGCTATCGCGAGCAAGCTCGCTCCCACATTATTTAAAGCTTCAGCTCAGCCCCAGCTCCCGCCAGATCCGCAATACCTGCCGACGTTCATCCACGAACTGGTCGCCTGCGATCACCCCGGCATCTTTCTGCAAGGCCTGGCGGTGGGCGGCGGAGCGGTAGGCCTTGTAGGCTTCGCGCAACAGCGTGGCATCTTCGGCCGGCATCAACCCGAGCTCTTGCAACCCGTCCAGGATGCGGATGTTATCGGTATAGCGCACCAGCGATGGATGCTCTTGGGACCACGCCAGGGCCGCGTATTGCACCATAAATTCAATATCGACGATACCTCCGGCATCCTGCTTGAGGTCGAAGGGCGCCGTGGCCTCGAAGGCATTCGTCGCGGTCCCGGCGGCGGTGGCCTTGCTGCCAAGGTTGTCGCGCATCTTGGCACGCATCTCGCTGACTTCCTGGCGCAGCGTCGGCAAGTCACGCTTGCGTCCCAGTACCTGGACGCGGACCTTCTCGAACGCTTGGCCCACATCTTGGCTGCCCACCAGCACACGGGCTCGCACCAGCGCCTGATGCTCCCAGGTCCAGGCTTCGTTCTCCTGGTAACGGGCAAACGCCCCGAGGGAGCTGACCAGCAGCCCCGACGCCCCGGAAGGCCGCAGGCGCATGTCCACTTCATACAACTGCCCGGAGTTGGTCTGGGCCGTCAGCAGGTGAATGATCCGCTGACCGAGCCGGGTAAAGAACTGCGCGCCGTCGATGGGTTTCGGACCGTCGGTTTCCGCCTGCGGGTCGCCATCGTGGATGAACACCAGGTCCAGGTCAGAACCATGCCCCAATTCCAGGCCGCCGACTTTCCCATAACCGACAATAATGAAGCCCGGATCGCACAGGCTGCCGTCGGTGCGCAATGGCACGCCGTGCTTGGCGGCCGTCTGGCGCCAGGCCAGGGCCAGCACTTGCTCGAGAATCGCCTCGGCCAGCCAGGTCAGATAGTCGCTGACCTTCATCAGCGGCAGGCTGCCGGCGATTTCCGAAGCCGCCACCCGCAGGCGGTGCGCCAGCTTGAAATGTCGCAACGCCTCCATTTGCTGCTCCAGGTCATCCTCGGGAATGCGTGTCAGGCGCTCACGCAACTCCGCGGCCAACTCCGGCGCCAGGGGTGGCTTGAACAGCCGACCCTCGTTGAGCAACTCATCGAGCAGCAACGGGAAACGGGTGATTTGCTCAGCAATCCACGGGCTCGCCGCGCACAGCGTCAGCAAGCGCCGCAGGGCGCCGGGGTTTTCCGTCAACAACACCAGGTAGGCCGAACGACGGGCCACGGCTTCCACCAAGGGCAGCACTCGCTCCAGCACCAGGTCCGGATCGGCATGCTCCACGGCCTGGGCCAGCAAGCGTGGAATGAACGCATCCAGGCGCTCGCGCCCCAAGCGCTGCATGGCGCGCAATTGCGGGCTGCCGCGCAGGGCGGCCAGGGCCTTGAGGGCTTTGGGCGCATCGGCGAAGCCGCCCTCCTCCAACTGACGGCACGCCGCCCCTTCATCCTGGCTGTCTTCCCACAACGGCAACCATTCGCCGCCCACCACCACTTCGCTTTCGCCGCCCTCGTCTTCATCCGGGTCGGCGATGACCTGGCCGAAATGCCAGGCCACGCGTCCGCGCCAATACATCAACTGCTCATGAAAGGCCGACCAGTCGGCGAACCCCAGCATGAATGCAATGCGTGCCTGATCCTGTGGGCTGTCCGGGAGCATCTGGGTCTGGCGGTCGGCGATGGCCTGGATCGCATGTTCGGTGTAACGCAGGAACTCATAGCCCTCGCGCAGCTCGTCGATCACCTTGGCCGGCAGGTAGCCCTGGCCCTCCAGGGTGCTCAACACTTTGAGCAACGGACGCTGCTGCAAACTCAAGTCCCGACCGCCATGGATCAGTTGGAACGCCTGGGCAATGAACTCCACCTCGCGAATGCCGCCTGAGCCCAGCTTGATGTTGTCGGCCATGCCCTTGCGCCGCACCTCCTGCTGGATCAGTTGCTTCATGGTGCGCAGCGCTTCGATGGCGGAAAAATCCAGGTAACGGCGATAGACGAACGGGCGCAGCATGTCGAGTAACTGGGCACCGGCCACCTGGTCGCCCGCCACCACCCGCGCCTTGATCATGGCGTAGCGCTCCCAGTCGCGCCCCTGATCCTGGTAATACTGCTCCAAGGCATTGAAGCTCAGCACCAGCGCCCCGGCCGAGCCGTAGGGGCGCAGGCGCATGTCGACGCGGAACACGAAGCCGTCGACGGTCATCGGGTCCAGGGCCTTGATCAGGCGCTGGCCAACACGGATGAAGAACTCCTGGTTATCCAGCGGCCGCTTGACGCCCACGGTTTCGCCGCCCTCGGGGTAGGCGAAGATCAGGTCGATGTCCGACGACAGGTTCAGTTCCACGGCACCCAGCTTGCCCATGCCCAGGATGACCATCTGCTGCGGCTCGCCGCTGCGCCGTCCGGTGGGCGTACCGAATTGCTGGCTGAGGCGTTGGTACAACCAGTGGTAAGCCTGGTCGATGCAGGTGTCGGCCATGTCCGAAAGATCGCGACAGGTCTGGACCAGATCGGCCTGACGGTTCAGGTCGCGCCAGATGATCCGTACCTGTTGGCGGGTACGCTGGCGGCGCAGGACGCGGCCCAGTTCGTCTTCGGTTTCGGCGGCCTGCACGGCGGCGGCGATCTGCGCGCGCATTTCACCGGGCGCCAGGCTGCGGTCCAGCTCGCCGCTGCGTACCAGCTCCAGCAGCATCGCCGGGTCACGGACACTCTGCTCGATGACAAAGTCGCTGGCGGCGGCAATACGGTTGAACGCTTCCCAGCGTTGCGGGGTCCAGGCCGACAGCCCCCGATCGTCGTCGAGGGAGGCGACCGCCGCACGGAACGACTGCTCGGCACGACTGACCAATGACTGGAGAATGGCCGGTACCATTTCCGGTATCGGGGCAAGCGAGGGCAGGCTCATGGTCTATCCTTGATCGGCGCGGGAGAAGCTGGATGTAGTGTTTTTCCAGAAGACACTACCTGATCGACTGTCGAACAAAGATGATAAATAGCTGAAAATCTGATTTTATTGGCAGCCGGCATCAAGTTTTTACCTGTTCGAGTTGGCTAAAGACCAACAGTAACGATTATTCTCACAACGAAATGAGGGGCCATACGCCGCTCATGTGTAGTTTCACTACTCGTCTATACATTCGAAAGGCTGAAACGGCCGACGATTTGTAGTAAAACTACACGCCGCCGAAACAACCTTCGGCAATCCAAGAATTTATACCGTCTGCCCACAAGGCCAGTCGCAAACTCAGGCAACCGATTCTGGTAGCCTTTCCGCCCTGGAGCAAGCCATGCAAGACCTCGATCCCGTCGAAACCCAGGAATGGCTGGACGCCCTGGAATCGGTTCTCGACAAAGAAGGCGAAGACCGTGCTCATTATCTGATGACCCGTATGGGCGAACTCGCGACCCGCAGCGGCTCGCAACTGCCCTACGCCATCACCACGCCGTACCGCAACACGATCCCCGTTACCCACGAAGCACGCATGCCTGGCGACCTGTTCATGGAACGCCGCATTCGCTCGCTGGTACGCTGGAACGCGTTGGCCATGGTCATGCGTACCAACCTGAAAGATTCTGACCTGGGCGGTCACATCTCCAGCTTCGCCTCCAGCGCGACGCTGTATGACATCGGCTTCAACTACTTCTTCCAGGCCCCGACCGACGAACACGGTGGCGACCTGATCTACTTCCAGGGTCACGCATCGCCAGGCGTCTACGCCCGTGCGTTCATGGAAGGCCGCATCACCGAAGACCAGATGAACAACTTCCGCCAGGAAGTGGACGGCAACGGCCTGTCCTCGTACCCGCACCCTTGGCTGATGCCGGACTTCTGGCAGTTCCCGACCGTGTCCATGGGTCTGGGCCCGATCCAGGCGATCTACCAGGCGCGCTTCATGAAGTACCTGGAAGCCCGCGGTTTCATCCAGCCAGGCAAGCAGAAAGTCTGGTGCTTCATGGGCGACGGCGAGTGCGACGAGCCGGAATCCCTGGGCGCGATCTCCCTGGCCGGCCGCGAGAAGCTGGACAACCTGATCTTCGTCATCAACTGCAACCTGCAGCGCCTCGACGGCCCGGTTCGCGGCAACGCCAAGATCATCCAGGAACTCGAAGGCGTGTTCCGTGGTGCCCAGTGGAACGTTAACAAAGTCATCTGGGGCCGCTTCTGGGACCCACTGCTGGCCAAGGACGTCGACGGCATCCTGCAACGCCGCATGGACGAAGTCATTGACGGCGAGTACCAGAACTACAAGGCCAAGGACGGCGCGTTCGTCCGCGAGCACTTCTTCAACTCGCCTGAACTCAAGGCCATGGTTGCCGACTTGTCCGACGACGAGATCTGGAAGCTCAACCGCGGCGGCCACGACCCGTACAAGGTCTACGCGGCGTACCACCAGGCGGTCAATCACAAAGAACAGCCGACTGTCATCCTGGCCAAGACCATCAAGGGTTATGGCACCGGTGCCGGCGAAGCGAAGAACACTGCGCACAACACCAAGAAAGTCGATGTCGACAGCCTGAAGCTGTTCCGCGACCGCTTCGACATTCCGGTCAAGGACAGCGAGCTGGAAAACCTGCCGTTCTTCAAGCCCGAAGAAGGCAGCGCCGAAGCCCGTTACCTGGCCGAGCGCCGTGCCGCACTGGGCGGTTTCGTGCCCCAGCGTCGCGCCAAGAGCTTCAGCGTCCCGACCCCGCCACTGGAGACCCTCAAGGCGATCCTGGACGGCTCGGGCGACCGTGAAATCTCCACCACCATGGCCTTCGTGCGAATCCTCGCGCAACTGGTCAAGGACAAGGAAATCGGCCAGCGCATCGTCCCGATCATCCCGGACGAAGCCCGTACCTTCGGTATGGAAGGCATGTTCCGTCAGTTGGGCATCTACTCGTCCGTCGGCCAGCTCTACGAGCCAGTCGATAAAGACCAGGTGATGTTCTACCGCGAAGACAAGAAGGGCCAGATCCTCGAAGAAGGCATCAACGAAGCGGGCGCCATGAGCTCCTTCATTGCCGCCGGTACTTCGTACTCCAGCCACAACCAGCCGATGCTGCCGTTCTACATCTTCTACTCGATGTTCGGCTTCCAGCGCATCGGCGACCTGGCCTGGGCCGCTGGCGACAGCCGTACCCGTGGCTTCCTGATCGGCGGCACCGCCGGCCGCACCACGCTGAACGGTGAAGGCCTGCAGCACGAAGACGGCCACAGCCACATGCTGGCCGGGACCATCCCGAACTGCCGCACCTATGATCCGACCTACGGCTACGAGCTGGCGGTGATCATCCAGGACGGCATGAAGAAGATGACCGAAGAGCAACAGGACGTCTTCTACTACATCACCGTGATGAACGAGTCCTATCAGCAGCCAGCCATGCCGGCCGGTGTCGAGGCAGGCATCGTCAAGGGCATGTACCTGCTCGAGGAAGACACCCGCGAAGCGGCGCACCACGTCCAGTTGATGGGCTCGGGCACCATCCTGCGCGAAGTGCGCGAGGCCGCGAAGATCCTGCGCGAAGAGTTCAACGTCGGCGCCGACGTCTGGAGCGTCACCAGTTTCAACGAACTGCGTCGCGACGGCCTGGCCGTAGAGCGCAGCAACCGCCTGCACCCTGGCCAGAAGCCAAAGCTGAGCTACGTCGAAGAGTGCCTGAACGGCCGCAAAGGTCCGGTCATCGCCTCTACCGACTACATGAAGCTGTTCGCCGAGCAGATCCGCCAGTGGGTTCCTTCCAAGGAATTCAAAGTGCTGGGCACCGACGGTTTCGGCCGTAGCGACAGCCGCAAGAAGCTGCGTCACTTCTTCGAAGTCGACCGTAAGTTCGTTGTGTTGGCAGCCCTGGAAGCCCTGGCTGACCGTGGCGATATCGAACCTAAAGTGGTGGCCGAAGCCATCGCCAAGTTCGGCATCGATCCGGAAAAACGCAACCCACTGGACTGCTGAGGAGAATTTTCGTGAGCGAACTCATTCGCGTACCTGACATCGGCAGCGGTGAAGGTGAAGTAATTGAACTGTTTGTGAAGGTCGGCGACCGTATCGAAGCCGACCAGAGCATCCTGACGCTTGAATCGGACAAGGCGAGCATGGAAGTGCCTGCGCCGAAGGCCGGTGTCATCAAGAGCTTGAAAGTGAAGCTGGGCGACCGCCTGAAAGAAGGCGACGAACTGCTGGAGCTGGAAGTCGAGGGCGCCGCTGCGGCGCCTGAAGCGGCCGCTCCCGCTGCGGCCCCGGCCGCGGCTGAAAAGCCTGCCGCCGCACCAGCTGCCGAAGCGGCTCCCGCTCCGGCAGCCGCCCCTGCCGCGGCCACGGTCCAGGACATTCATGTCCCGGACATTGGTTCGTCGGGCAAGGCCAAGATCATCGAAGTACTGGTCAAGGTCGGCGACACCGTCGAAGCCGACCAGTCGCTGATCACCCTGGAATCCGACAAGGCGAGCATGGAAATCCCGTCGCCGGCCGCCGGTGTGGTGGAAAGCGTCGAGATCAAGCTGGAAGACGAAGTCGGCACCGGCGACCTGATCCTGAAACTGAAAGTGGCGGGTGCCTCGGCACCAGCCGCGCCAGCCCCGGCCGCTGCACCTGCCGCCAAGG
Organism: Pseudomonas sp. NFACC13-1; assembly: GCF_900104425.1. Taxonomy (NCBI): domain Bacteria; kingdom Pseudomonadati; phylum Pseudomonadota; class Gammaproteobacteria; order Pseudomonadales; family Pseudomonadaceae; genus Pseudomonas; species Pseudomonas sp. NFACC13-1. Next base: position 45,281 of record NZ_FMXV01000004.1, read on the forward strand.
CTGAAGCAGCTCCAGCGCCTGCCGCCGCGCCTGCCGCCAAGGCCGAAGCAGCGCCTGCCCCTGTCGCCGCCGCGCCTGCGCCAAGCGGTGCCAAGGTGCACGCCGGCCCGGCGGTGCGTCAGCTGGCCCGTGAATTCGGTGTCGAGCTGTCGGCCGTTGGCCCAAGCGGCCCGCACGGTCGTGTGCTCAAGGAAGACGTGCAAGCCTACGTCAAGGCCATGATGCAGAAGGCCAAGAACGCACCGGCCGAAGGCGCCACCGGCGGCGCGGGCATCCCGCCGATCCCGGCGGTGGACTTCAGCCGCTTCGGTGAAACCGAAGAAGTGGCCATGACTCGCCTGATGCAGATCGGCGCGTCGAGCCTGCACCGCAGCTGGCTGAACATTCCCCACGTGACTCAGTTCGATCAGGCCGACATCACCGAGCTGGAAGCTTTCCGCGTCGCGCAGAAAGCCGTGGCGGAAAAGGCCGGCGTGAAGCTGACCGTGCTGCCACTGTTGCTCAAGGCCTGTGCGCACCTGCTCAAGGAACTGCCGGACTTCAACAGCTCCCTGGCCCCAAGCGGCAAGGCTGTGATCCGCAAGAAATACGTGCACATCGGCTTTGCCGTCGACACCCCGGAAGGCCTGCTGGTACCGGTCATCCGCAACGTCGACCAGAAGAGCTTGCTGCAACTGGCTGGCGAAGCCGCTGCCTTGGCCGAAAAAGCCCGGAACAAGAAGCTCACCGCCGACGACATGCAGGGCGCCTGCTTCACCATCTCCAGCCTCGGCCACATTGGCGGCACCGGCTTCACGCCGATCGTCAACGCGCCGGAAGTGGCGATCCTGGGTGTTTCCAAGGCCACCATCCAGCCGGTCTGGGACGGCAAGGCCTTCCAGCCGAAGCTGATGCTGCCACTGTCGCTGTCCTACGATCACCGTGTGATCAACGGCGCCGCCGCTGCACGCTTCACCAAGCGCTTGAGCGACTTGCTGGGCGACATCCGCACCATCCTGCTGTAACGCCGGGCGGCCCTCCCTTGGGGAGGGCCATTCGGAGCACCGTTTTCCGAGCGCCACGCTCGTACCTCAACCCCGTCCGTTTGGCGGGGCTTTTTTTGCCTGGAATTCAGCCATGTGCATGGATATGGGATGTGGCGGCCTCATCGCGAGCAAGCTCGCTCGCACAGTGGATTTGCGGTGCTCCTGTGGGAGCGAGCTTGCTCGCGATAGCGGTATTTCCTACTCCGCAAGTTTTAAATGACTACACCCCCTGTTAGTCATTGCCCACGACTTGCGCCCCCTTCCCCGTCGATATTTATGGCGCGCCGGGCTTTAGCATCAACACCAGGGCCACTTGATGCTTGCACCCACCGACTAAAACTTCGAATGGATTCGAATATGTTCAAACCTACCGTCGGCCCCATTGTCGGGCACACGACCACTGACCACGCCCGGATATTCCTGCGGGGCGATCACGGCAACAACCGGGTATTCGCCGGTATCCGACACCGGCGCCGAGGAGACACACGCTGGTCAAAAGGGCACTTTGTCCAATTGAAGGCCTACCGCGACATGTCCGACGTGATCGTGTTGAAAGACCTTGAACCCGACACCGCCTACGAATACCAGGCCGGCTGGCTCAGCCCCTTGAGCCCGACCCATACCGTGGAAACCATCCAGGAACTGCCACTGCAATGGCCTCGGCACACCTATTGCTTGCACACGCCGGCCGACAAACCCGATGCGCCACGGGCTTATATCGTGGGCTCGTGTCGCTACTTGCGAATCACCGCCGGTACCCCGCTGTTCCCCAGCCTTGGGGATCGCACCTTTGCCGGCATCAATCGCATCGTCGAACAGGCCGACCCGCCGATCAGCGCGGTGTTGATGACCGGAGACCAAGTTTATCTCGATGACTTGAATATCATCGGCCCGGACCGGACCTATAAGCGCATCCTCCTCAGATACCGAACGGTATTTACCCAGCCGCACATCAGCAAGCTGATGTCTGGCACGCCGACCTACATGATCCTCGACGACCACGAAATCGAAGACAACTGGCCCGCCAGGAAAACCGGCCACGACGACGTCCTGTATGCCAATGCGATGAGCGCCTACGGGCTTTACCAGGCCAGCCATGGGCCCGCCCATGAACTGTCGAGCGACGGAACATTGAACAAGTCGCTGACCCGCTACTGGTACACCTTTGCCCATGGCGATATCCACTGGTTCGTCACCGACAGCCGGACGCAACGCAATCTGTCGGCGGACGATCGGCGCATCCTCGACGCGGACCAGGAACAAGCCCTGCTCGAATGGCTCGTCAGCAGCCCCGCCCGGGTCAAGCTCGTCGTCACCAGCGTGATGTTTTTCCCTGACCGCCAGCGCAATGACGGCGATGCCTGGCAGGCCTTCCCGGAACAACGCCTGCGCCTGCTGGAAACCATCCGCCGCCATCGGATCAAAAACGTGGTATTCATCTCGGGTGACGTCCACGGCTCCATGACCAGCCGCCTGCGTCACACTCAGGATCCTGATTTCGAGGTCAACACCGTCGTTTCCTCGCCGTTCTACAACAGCAAATTGCTGCCTTTTGCAAAAGCCGCGGATTTTATTTTCCACAGGCCCATGGCCCGCACGGACGGCGGTGAGTACCGCTATGAACTGACCAGCGAAGTGGTGAGCCAGGACAACTTCGCCCGCCTGCAGGTCACGGCACAGAGCCTTCACGTTACATTCCACGACCGTAACGGCGAGCCCTTGCAGACACTCGATATCGCGCTGCGATGAACTTCCATGCCCTCTGATCGGCTGGCGACTGGAGAAATCCCTTTGTCGGCCGATAAAAGGTTTATAGCACTTGGCCTTCATCTCTCTTGTCAGCCAGTGCCGCAATGATGCAACCTTGCGCCAATCCGTAATAACGAGGGCGTCAGCCCGGCGCGATCAGCATTTTCGAAGCGAGTTTCCCCATGAAAAGCCAACCCGATGCCGCCAGCCGTATGGCGGCCGAGGTAGTGACGCAGTTACCGGTGCCCGCGCGGCTCGGCATGCTGCGTTTCGAACGGCTGAATGAAGCTAGCTGGGCGCTGTTGTTTCTCGATCCCAATTGCGAGCGACACTTCGGCCTGCCGGCGGTAGAACTGTGCTCGCTGGTCAGCTCGCCCTACGCCAGCCTGATGGAACCCGAAGCGCGCTATCAATTGCACGACGCCATCCAGCAGCAACTGGCCCAGGCCGCGCATTACCAGATTCGCTACACGCTCCACACCGCCAAGGGCCCGATGAATGTGCTGGAGACGGGCGAAGCCTACAGACAGCACAATCGTCATCTGCTGCGCGGTTACCTGCTGGTGGTGGACAATTTGCTGCAAAGCGAACCCTCCCTGCCGGCCCTGGACCTGGAAACCCAGAACTCGCGCCTGCAGATCGCCCTGGAACTGAACCAGCGCGCCCAGCAAGAGCAGCTCCAGCACCTGGACCGGGTACGCGCCCAACAAGACCTCATCCTGCTATTGACCCGCCAACGCTACAGCGCCAACAACTCCCTGCTCGAAGCGGCCGAACTCATCACCCGCAGCGCCTGCGACATCTACCAGATCGACTGCGCCAGTATCTGGAACCTGGACGACGGCAAACTGGTGCCGATTTCCGCCTACAACCGCGCTTCCCAGGAATACTTCCTGCCGGCGGTCATCGACGTCAACGAGTTTCCCGACTACATGGAAGCGCTGCAGACCTGTCGCGCCATCGACGCCCACAATGCGATGCGCGACCCGCGCACCCGGGAAATGGCCGAGAACCTGCGTGCCCGTGACGTCAACGCCATCCTCGACGCCAGCGTGCGCATCGACGGCCAAGTGGTGGGCGTGCTGTGCCTGGAACAAGTGGGGGCCACCCGCGCCTGGCAGTCGGATGAGATCGCCTTCGCCGGGGAACTGGCGGACCAGTTCGCCCAGGTCATCAACAACCACAACCGCCGCACCGCCACCAGCGCCCTGCACCTGTTCCAGCGCGCCGTGGAGCAAAGCGCCAACGCGTTCCTGCTGGTCAATTGCGACGGTGTGGTGGAGTACGTCAACCCAAGCTTCACCGCCATCACCCAGTACACCACCGAGGAAGTCCACGGCCAACGCCTCTCGGAACTGCCGGCCCTGGAGAACCTCAGCGAGTTGCTGTTCGACGCGCCCTCGGCGCTGGCCCAAAGCAACAGTTGGCAGGGCGAGTTCAAGAGCCGGCGCAAGAACCTGGAACCCTACTGGGGCCAGCTGTCGATTTCCAAGGTCTACGGCGACAACCGCGAGCTGACCCACTATATCGGCATCTACGAAGACATCACCCAGACCAAACTGGCCCAGCAGCGCATCGAGCGCCTGGCCTACACCGACAACCTGACCAACCTGGGCAACCGCCCGGCGTTCATTCGCAACCTCGATGAGCGCTTCGCCCGAGACAGCGACTCGCCCATCAGCCTGCTGCTGGTGGACATCGACAACTTCAAGCGCATCAACGACAGCCTCGGTCACCAGACCGGTGACAAGCTGCTGATCAGCCTGGCCCGGCGCCTGCGCAACAGCCTGAGCCCCAGCGGCAGCCTGGCGCGCTTCGCCAGCAACGAGTTCGCCGTGCTGCTGGACGACACGAGCCTGGAAGCCGGGCAGCAGATCGCCAGCCAATTGCTGATGACCCTCGACAAACCGATGTTCGTCGATAACCAGTTGATCAGCGTGACCGGCTCCGTAGGCCTGGCCTGCGCGCCGCTGCACGGCCGTGATCCGCAGACCCTGATGCGCAACGCAGGTCTTGCCCTGCACAAGGCCAAGGCCAACGGCAAGCATCAGGTCCAGGTGTTCACCGAGGCGCTGAATGCCGAGGCCAGCTACAAGCTGTTCGTCGAGAACAACCTGCGTCGCGCCTTGACCCAGAACGAACTGGACGTGTTCTACCAACCCAAGTTGTGCCTGCGCAGCGGCCGGCTGCTGGGCATGGAGGCGCTGCTGCGCTGGAACCATCCGGAAAAGGGCATGATCCGCCCGGACCAGTTCATCAGCGTGGCCGAAGAAACCGGCCTGATCATCCCCATCGGCAAATGGATCGCCCGCCAGGCCTGCCGGATGAGCAAACAGCTGACCGCGGCCGGCCTGGGCAACCTGCAAGTGGCGATCAACCTGTCGCCCAAGCAGTTCTCCGACCCGGACCTGGTCGCCTCCATCGCCAGCATCCTCAAGGAAGAACAACTGCCGGCCCGCCTGCTGGAACTGGAGTTGACCGAAGGCCTGCTGCTGGAGGCCACCGAAGATACCCACTTGCAGCTCGACCAGCTCAAGCGCCTGGGGCTGACCCTGGCCATGGACGACTTTGGCACCGGGTATTCGTCCCTGAGCTACCTGAAAAAATTCCCGATCGACATCATCAAGATCGATCGCAGCTTCATCCATGAGATCCCGGACAACCAGGACGACATGGAAATCACCTCGGCGGTGATCGCCATGGCTCACAACCTGAAACTCAAGGTCGTGGCCGAAGGCATCGAAACCGCCCAGCAATTGGCGTTCCTGCGGCGTCACCGCTGCGACGTCGGCCAGGGCTACCTGTTCGACCGGCCAATCCCCGGCGCGGAGCTGGTCGAAAAGCTCAGGCGCTACCCGCGCGGGCCTCTGGTCTGACAGCTGCGTATAGCTTGCGGCGGCTTTTCTGAGGCACACTGACGGTCTATTTCGCTCAATTCAATCTGACTGAGAGGACTGATAATGGTCTTGCGCTCGGAAATCCTGGTGAATAAAAACGTGCTTCCTACTCAAGAACAAGCCCTGCCTGGCCGTGAAACCCCGATGACCGTGCCGGACAAACACTTCGTCCTCGACGCGCCCCTGCTGGGCCCGTTCGCCATGGACGTGGATTTCGCGATCTTCGGCCTCGGCTGCTTCTGGGGCGCGGAACGCAAGTTCTGGCAGCGCGAAGGCGTGGTCAGTACCGCGGTGGGTTACGCCGGTGGTTTCACACCGAACCCGACGTACGAAGAAGTCTGCTCGGGCCTTACCGGCCACAGCGAAGTGGTGCTGGTGGTCTACGAACCCGCGAAAGTCAGCTACGAACAGCTTCTGAAGATGTTCTGGGAACTGCACAACCCGACCCAGGGCATGCGCCAGGGGAACGACATCGGCACCCAGTACCGTTCGGTGATCTATACCACCAACCCGGCCCAACTGGCGGCGGCCGAACACAGCAAGCAAGTCTTCCAGGCCGAGTTGACCAAGGCCGGCAAAGGCACCATCACCACCGAAATCGAAGAAGCACCGACGTTCTACTTCGCCGAGACCTATCACCAGCAGTACCTGGCGAAGAACCCGGAAGGCTATTGCGGGATTGGCGGGACCGGCGTGACCTGCCCGATCTGACTAAAAACTTGCTCGCGATGACGGTGGGCCTGGGGCGATGATGTTGAATGTGTCGCCGTCATCGCGAGCAAGCTCGCTCCCACAGGTGCGTACACCCTAGAACCCATGTGGGAGCGAGCTTGCTCGCGATAGCGCCCTTCCAGACGCCAGCAAGACATCACTCAGCGATCAACCAATCCATCTGCCACCCGCCCTGGGTCTGCCCCAGCTTTTTCGACAGCCACGGCAGCAGCTCACGCAACTCTTCTTCCAGCCCCCACGGCGGATTGGCTATCGCCAGGCCGGAGCCATTCAGGCTGTTGGGCGTCGCCAGTGGGTGCACCAGCAGCTCCACGCGCAACAGCTTCGGCGCTCCCGTGCCGGCCAGGTCCTGGTAGAAGCGGCGCAACATCCGCTGATCCTTCACCGGGTACCAGATGGCCGCCACCGTCTGGCGCATCCGGCCAACTGCCTCCTTGAGCGAGGCGGCGCAGCGCTGCATCTCGTCAAGCTGCTCGAAGGGCGGATCGATCAGCATCAAGGCACGCTTTTCGGTCACCGGCAGCAACGCCCGCGGCACATGCCAGCCTTCACCCAGGTGCACCGCCACGCGACGGTCGCCTTTCATGTTGTCCTTGAGCAACACGCCGTCTTCAGGGTGCTTTTCGTTGAGCAGCACACGGTCCTGGGGCCGAGTCAGGCGCCGCGCCAGTTCCGGCGAACCCGGGTAGTAGCGCAGTTGCCCGTCCGGGTTCATCTCGTGCAGCACCTTCATGTAATCGGCAGTCAATGGCGGCAGGTCGCCCTCGCCCCACAACCGCGCAATGCCTTCCAGGTACTCACCGGTACGGTTGGCCTGGTCACCCTGCAAGTCGTACAGCCCGATGCCCGCGTGGGTGTCGAGGTAGGCGAAGGGCTGTTCCTTGCGCGACATCAGCGCGATGAGGCGGGTCAAGGTCAGGTGTTTGAACACGTCGGCGTGATTGCCGGCGTGGAAGGCGTGGCGATAATTCATGGCGGCTCCTGCGAAGGGCGACGAGTTTACCTTGAAGCGCGTCGAACGTCAGGGGTTGGCAGCCCGGCGGACACGCCACGATCAGCCCAGCTCCCGCAGCAGGTACGCCTGCAAGGGCGCCTTTGGCGCGACAACCGGCTTCGAACGCTCAAGAAAGTGAGCAATCTTGCGCCGCAGGATGCGATGGTCGACGCGCTCGCACAGAGACGGATGCTCTTGGCCCAGCCACGTGAGCAAGTTATCCACCAGACAATTCGTCGGGGCCTCGGTCATGGCGTCCAGCAGCGCCACCGGCACTTCCCACCAAGGAAACATCCGCGCCGGCCGCTGGACGTTTCCGACTAACTCAACGGATTGACCGTTGATCAGGCAACGATTGATGACCGGCAGGAGTTCCCCGGCATCCACCGCCGTCGATTGCAGGATCGGTCCCATGAAGCGCCCATCCCAAAAACGCAGGAAAACCGGCTTGCCACCCGGCAACAGCACCTGCGTCACCCCACGCAAATGCTCGGCAAGGGATTCCTGGCTGGCACACGACACCGCCAGCCAACCCCAATCGAGCGAGTCGGCGGTCGCTATCCAATCAAGAAACCCACAGTCCGCGCGAACAAGCCCTGCATAGGGCATCACCGCTTCCCACTCGGCGTACGGCGTGTCGGCCCAGATCGCCGTGGGTGTCGCGGCCATCGAACGGCGCCAGGCCGCCAACGCCCCAGCGCTGCTGGCATTGCTGAAAATGGCGAAAAGTTGCTCGGACGCCTGCAACGGATGGTGCTCAAGCCAGGCGCGGGGCGTTTGGCCGCTGTTCATGGGCGCTCCTGTGTGTCGACCGTTTTGTGAAAGACCGATGGCCCTGCGCAGACGCCGTTTCTGCACCGCTCGCACTCCTCGCAGAACGGCGCCGAGCCTTGGAAGCTGAGGATTTGCGCCAGGGAAAGCCGAGGCGCCGGCGCAGCGACCTGCTGCCCGGAGCTGTCCGGCGAACCCGCCACCGCCCCCATGACCGCCATCGGCGCCCCACCGACCTCGATCGGCACGCTGCTGAAAATCCCGCCGGCACCAATGTTGATCCAATGACCGCCAGCCTGGAGGGTCACACTGGCGCCAGCCTCCAGGACCACTTGCTGGCCGGCGCTGACATGAAACTGCCGGCTGGCGTTCAGGACCTGGCCGGTCACGCGAACATGCCGCTCGCCGCCCACCAGCAGATGATCGTCCTGGCGGACTTCAGCCTGGCGCCGGCCATGGGTAACGCGCTGCTCATCGGCCTTGAGCTCGTGCCGTGCCGTACCGGTGACGACGATGCTGCGCTCGTGATCGACCTGCACCCGCTGGTCGTGCAGCACGTGCTGGGTCCAGTTGCGCTGGGCCCGCAGGTAGATTTCCTCGGCCCCCTTGCGGTCCTCGATGCGCAACTCGTTGTAGCCTGCCCCACCGGGACTGCTCTGGCTGCGCCATATACTGCGGGTCTTGTCCGCCGGCAGGTCCAGCGGCACCGGGTTGGCGCCGTTGGGCAGGCAACCCACCACCAATGGCTTGTCCACGTCGCCATTGATGAACCCCACCAAAACTTCCATGCCGACCCGGGGAATCATCACTGCACCATAGTGATCATGGGCCCAACCCGAGGCCACTCGCAGCCAGCAACTGGAATGCTCGTCGCGCTGGCCGTCGCGATCCCAGGCCAGTTGCACCTTGACCCGCCCGAATTCATCGCAATGGATCTCGCTGTCCACCGGCCCGGTCACCACCGCTGACTGATAGCCGTTGGCACGGGGCTTTTCAGGGTGCAGGGACGGCCGAAAAAACACCTCCCACGGCGTGGCGAGAAAGGTGTTTCTGTAGCCCTGGAATTCATCCGGGCCGGCGGAGGCTGTTTCTTCCAGCACCTGGGGTTGGCGGCCATGATGGTCGATATGCGTCAGGAGCCAGAGATCGTTCCACTGCTCCCGGGGGTGGCCCTCGATGCGCATGAAATGCCCGCTGACGAAAGCGCTGTCATCGCTGCTGCCCTGCGCCACGCGATGATCGGCGCCGTGACGCTCAAGGGCACGCCGGGCCAGGCGCTTGCCATCGTCCCGGTCGCAGAACCCTCCGGGGTAGCGATAGTCCTCGAGCGCTGGCAGTTGCCGGTTGTCGAGGTGGGTTTGCAACAACAGGCCGGGCTTGCGGAAGTCGTAGTCGCGCAACGTTACGGCCGTGGCGCGGGTCTGGAGTCGCACCGCCAGCCGCTTGATGGCCGGTGCGTCGGCAGCCATGCCGCTGTCCGCCAGGTACAGCGTCGATTCGGGCAGGCGGGGGAAGCCGGTCTGATCGTCGCCGAACACCAGCAGATGGCCGTCAGGGCGGTGCCGAAAGTGATAGTGGATACCGACTTCGGCACAGATCCGCTCGATGAACGCCAGGTCGCTTTCGGCGTACTGCACACAGTATTCACGCTCGGGATAGTGCCCTGCGAGAATGAACTGGAAGCCCCCCTCCAGGACCCCGTGCTCCTTCAACACCCGGGCGACGATAGCGGGCACGCTCAGATGCTGGAAAATCCGCTGGTTGATGCGGTGGCGCAAGTAGGCCAGGCGCGGCACCAGGCTGATCTGGTAACGGGTCAGGCGTCTGCCTGAATCGCCTTGGGCTACGCTATAGACTTGACCATGCACGCCCCCTCCCCGGCCATCGAACCGCAGGAATGCCTGGCGATGCAGAAGTTCTTCCAGTGCCAGGTCGCAGCGCTCGCTGACCAGTTCCACGTCAAAGCGGTAGGGTTGGCTGATGGTTTCCGTGCCCTTGAACTCAAGCACCCTGAGTTCATTCGGCCCGCTGTCGAGGGTCAGCGTGAAACGCGGTGGATTGGCAGGCGGGAACATCCGATGTGCCTCTGCTGAATGGAGGCGGGCGATTCTGCACGAGCAGTCGGGAACGTGTATGGGAGGTCAGGAAAAACAGATTTGCCCTACATCCAAGAAGCTAAAAGCTGCAAAGCGTGATGCATTTTCCGATAGACATTCGAAGCATCGCAACGCACTCGATCTGGCGGCGGATGGTTCCGGGGGCGGCAATCAGAGATCAGGAACGGCAGGACGCTGTGTTCAGGCTCTATATAACTCGCGAGCCCAGCGGTAGGAGCTGTCGAGCGGAGCGAGGCTGCGGTCTTTCTCCAAACACTTGAGCCTCAAGTGAAAGATCAAAAGATCGCAGGCTTCGCCAGCTCCTACAGAACTCAGCGGGCTCAAAGCCCCACTGAAGATCTTACTGGTTCAGACGAAAATCTTTTTCCGCCGCGTCGAAGCGCTGCAGCATACCCGCGGTAGGCGAGCCCATCTTGCTGACGAGGTAGATGGCCAGGCTGGCGAAGATGAAGCCCGGGATGATTTCGTACAGGCCCAGCAGCGCGAAATGCTTCCAGACGATCACGGTGATCGCCCCCACCAGAATGCCGGCGAGCGCGCCATTGCGGGTCATGTTCTTCCAGATGACGGAGATCAGGACAACCGGGCCGAAGGCAGCACCGAAACCGGCCCAGGCGTAGCTCACCAGACCCAATACGCGGTTTTCCGGGTTAGCGGCCAGGGCAATGGCGACCAAGGCCACCAGCAACACCATGGCGCGACCGACCCAGACCAGTTCCAGCTGGGAAGCGCTCTTGCGCAGGAAGGTCTTGTAGAAGTCTTCGGTCAGGGCGCTGGAGCACACCAGCAACTGGCAGCTCAGGGTACTCATCACCGCCGCCAGGATGGCCGACAGCAGTACACCGGCGACCCATGGGTTGAACAGCAGTTTTGCCAGCTCGATGAACACGCGCTCAGGGTTATCGGTCACAGGACCGGCCACGTCAGGGTGTGCCGAGAAGTACGCGATACCGAAGAAGCCGACGGCCACGGTACCGCCCAGGCACAGGATCATCCAGGTCATGGAGATGCGACGTGCATTGGCGATGGACTTGACCGAATCAGCCGCCATGAAGCGCGCCAGGATATGCGGCTGGCCGAAGTAGCCCAGGCCCCAGCCCATCAGCGAGATGACACCGATGAAGGTGGTGTTCTTGAGCATATCGAACGAAGTAGGGTCTTTCGCCTCGATGGCCAGGAAGGTGGTGTCCACGCCGCCAGTGGCCAGCAGCACGATGATCGGCGTGAGGATCAGCGCGAAGATCATCAGGGTGGCTTGTACGGTGTCGGTCCAGCTCACGGCCAGGAAACCGCCAACGAAGGTGTAGGCGATGGTCGCTGCGGCACCGGCCCACAGCGCGGTCTCGTAGGACATGCCGAAGGTGCTTTCGAACAGACGGGCACCGGCCACGATGCCGGAAGCGCAGTAGATGGTGAAGAACACCAGGATCACCACCGCGGAGATGATCCGCAGCACACCGCTCTTGTCTTCGAAACGGCTGGAGAAGTAATCCGGCAGCGTCAGCGCGTCACCGTTGTGCTCGGTCTGTACCCGCAGGCGACCGGCCACGAACAGCCAGTTCAGGTAGGCACCGACGATCAGGCCGATGGCGATCCAGCTTTCCGACAGGCCAGACATATAGATGGCACCCGGCAAACCCATCAACAACCAGCCGCTCATGTCGGAAGCACCGGCGGACAATGCCGTGACCACGCTGCCCAGGCTGCGACCGCCCAGGATGTAATCGGAAAGGTTATTGGTGGAGCGGTAAGCCATCAGGCCGATCAGGACCATGGCTGCGATGTAGATCACGAAAGTGATCAAGGTGGGATTACTAACACTCATGAGTTACGCCCTGGCTTTGTTTTTATGGTGCGGTGGCAGTTGGCAGCGCCGACAACGCAGACGTTGTAGCGACGATTTGCAATCCCGCGAATTTATGACTGATGTTTCCCCAGGAAAGCCATCAGCCGATGCCCCTCGGCTTGGAGCCGGTTGCACCTTGGCCGCGAATGCTATTCAACAAATCAAATAAGGTGCAACCAGTTTCGCTCGAATAAGTTGCACCTGATCGGTTTTATCGCAAAATCGCCGTTTTTTGCTCCCTTTTAGTGCAGTCCGCAGTGCATCGCTAGAAGCCAAAGCACTAAGCCGGTGCAGGATTGACGGGGTCGTCCTGGCTTCCGGATGAGCTGCCTGTCCTTTCAAGAAAAAAAGGGTTGCACCCGGTTGCACCTCAATCATCGCACAGCTAATCTTGCCGCCAGCTGATGCCACGCCATACGTGGTAAACATGAGGATAAAAATATGGCTACCACCACCCTTGGGGTCAAACTCGATGACCCGACCCGCGAACGCCTCAAGGCGGCCGCAACCTCGATCGATCGCACGCCGCACTGGCTGATCAAGCAGGCAATTTTCAATTACCTGGAAAAACTCGAGGGTGGTGCAACCCTGACCGAGCTGAACGGTTCACCCCGCGCCGACAGCGATGATGCCGGCGACGTACAGGTCGACCACGCTCACCAGTGCTTCCTCGAGTTTGCCGAGAGCATCCTGCCGCAATCGGTCCTGCGCGCCTCCATTACCGCCGCTTACCGTCGTCCTGAGCCGGAAGTGGTGCCGATGCTGATCGAGCAGGCCCGCCTGCCGGTGGAAGTGGCCGAAGCCACCAACAAGCTGGCGGCGTCGATTGCGGAAAAACTGCGTAACCAGAAAAGTGCCGGCGGCCGTGCCGGTATCGTTCAGGGCTTACTGCAGGAATTTTCCCTGTCGTCCCAGGAAGGCGTAGCCCTGATGTGCCTGGCCGAGGCGCTGCTGCGCATCCCGGACAAAGGCACTCGCGATGCGCTGATCCGCGACAAGATCAGCACCGGCAACTGGCAGCCGCACCTGGGCAACAGCCCGTCGCTGTTCGTCAATGCCGCCACTTGGGGCCTGTTGCTGACCGGCAAGCTGGTCGCCACCCATAACGAAACGGGCCTGACCTCCTCCCTGAGCCGCATCATCGGCAAGAGCGGCGAGCCGATGATCCGCAAGGGCGTCGACATGGCCATGCGCCTGATGGGCGAACAGTTCGTCACCGGCGAAACCATCGCCGAGGCCCTGGCCAACGCCAGCAAGTTCGAAGCCAAGGGTTTCCGCTATTCCTACGACATGCTGGGTGAAGCCGCGCTCACCGAACATGACGCCCAGAAGTACCTGGCCTCGTATGAACAAGCCATTCACTCGATCGGCAAAGCATCCCATGGCCGTGGGATTTATGAAGGCCCGGGCATTTCCATCAAGCTCTCGGCCCTGCATCCGCGCTACAGCCGCGCCCAGTACGAGCGCGTCATGGACGAGCTGTACCCGCGCCTGCTGTCGCTGACCCTGCTGGCCAAGCAATACGACATCGGCCTGAACATCGACGCCGAGGAAGCCGACCGCCTCGAACTGTCCCTGGACCTGCTGGAGCGCCTGTGCTTCGAGCCGCAGTTGACCGGCTGGAACGGCATCGGCTTCGTGATCCAGGCCTACCAGAAGCGTTGCCCGTATGTGATCGACTACGTCATCGACCTGGCCCGGCGCAGCCGCCACCGCCTGATGATCCGCCTGGTAAAAGGCGCGTACTGGGACAGCGAGATCAAGCGCGCCCAGGTCGAAGGCCTGGAAGGTTATCCGGTCTACACCCGCAAGGTGTACACCGACGTGTCCTATATCGCCTGCGCGCGCAAGCTGCTGTCGGTGCCGGAAGTCATCTACCCGCAATTCGCCACGCACAACGCCCATACCCTGTCGGCCATTTACCACATCGCCGGTCAAAACTATTACCCGGGCCAGTACGAATTCCAGTGCCTGCACGGCATGGGTGAACCGCTGTACGAACAAGTTGTAGGCAAGGTCTCCGAAGGTAAGCTGAACCGTCCGTGCCGTGTGTACGCCCCGGTCGGCACCCACGAAACACTGCTGGCCTACCTCGTACGTCGCTTGCTGGAAAACGGCGCGAACACCTCGTTCGTCAACCGCATCGCCGACCAGTCGATTTCCATCCAGGAACTGGTGGCCGATCCAGTGGCCAGCATCGAGCAGATGGCAACCCTGGAAGGCGGTTTCGGCCTGCCGCACCCGCGTATTCCGCTGCCGCGCGACCTGTACGGCAGCGACCGCGCCAACTCCAGCGGCATCGACCTGGCCAACGAGCATCGCCTGGCGTCGCTGTCCTGCGCCCTGCTGGCCACCGCCCATAACGACTGGAAAGCCGCGCCGATGCTCGGTTGCGCCGCCAGCGAAGAAACCCCGGCAGCGGTGCTGAACCCGTCCGATCACCGCGATGTGGTCGGCCATGTGCAGGAAGCGACGGTTGCCGACGTCGACAACGCCATCCAGTGCGCCCTCAACGCCGCACCGATCTGGCAGGCCACGCCACCAGCCGAACGCGCCGCGATCCTCGAGCGTGCCGCCGACCTGATGGAAGGCGAGATCCAGCCCCTGATGGGCCTGCTGGCTCGCGAAGCCGGCAAGACCTTCGCCAACGCCATCGCCGAAGTGCGTGAAGCCGTGGACTTCCTGCGCTACTACGCGGTGCAGGCGCGCAACGATTTCACCAACGACGCCCACCGCCCTCTGGGCCCGGTGGTCTGCATCAGCCCGTGGAACTTCCCGCTGGCGATTTTCAGCGGCCAGGTCGCCGCCGCACTGGCCGCCGGCAACCCGGTTCTGGCCAAGCCCGCCGAGCAGACGCCGCTGGTGGCGGCCCAGGCGGTGCGCCTGATGCTCGAAGCCGGCATTCCGGAAGGCGTCCTGCAACTGCTGCCGGGTCGCGGCGAAACCGTCGGCGCCCGCCTGGTGGGTGACGAGCGGGTCAAAGGCGTGATGTTCACCGGCTCCACTGAAGTCGCCCGCCTGCTGCAACGCAACATCGCCGGACGCCTGGACAACCAGGGCCGGCCGATCCCGCTGATCGCCGAGACCGGCGGCCAGAACGCCATGATCGTCGACTCCTCGGCCCTGACCGAGCAAGTGGTCATCGACGTCGTGTCCTCGGCCTTCGACAGTGCCGGCCAGCGTTGCTCGGCCCTGCGGGTCCTGTGCCTGCAGGAAGATTCCGCCGACCGCGTCATCGAAATGCTCAAGGGCGCCATGGCCGAATCGCGCCTCGGCAACCCGGAGCGCCTGTCGGTGGACATCGGCCCGGTGATCGATGCCGAAGCCAAGGCTGGCATCGAGAAACACATCCAGGCCATGCGCGATAAAGGTCGTATCGTCTACCAGATGGCGATCGCCGACAGCGACGAGTGCAAGCGCGGCACCTTCGTGATGCCGACCCTGATCGAGCTGGAAAGCTTCGACGAGCTGCAGCGGGAGATCTTCGGCCCGGTGCTGCACGTGGTGCGCTACAAGCGCAAGGAACTGGGTCAGTTGATCGACCAGATCAACGCCTCCGGCTACGGCCTGACCCTGGGCGTGCACACACGCATCGACGAGACCATCGCCAAGGTCATCGACAACGTCCATGCCGGTAACGTCTACGTCAACCGCAACATTGTCGGCGCCGTGGTCGGTGTACAGCCGTTTGGTGGCGAAGGGCTGTCGGGCACCGGTCCCAAGGCCGGTGGCCCGCTGTATCTGTACCGCCTGCTGTCGACTCGTCCTACCGATGCGATCCAACAGTCCTTCGTGCGCGGCGACGCCTTGGTTGCGCCGGACCTGCGCTTGCGCGATGCCATGAGCAAACCGCTGACCGCCCTGCAAGCCTGGGCCGACAGCCAGAAGCTCGCCGAACTGAGCGCCCTGTGCGTGCAGTTCGCGGCCCAATCGCAAAGCGGCATCACCCGCCAGTTGACCGGCCCGACCGGCGAACGCAACAGCTACGCCATCCTGCCGCGCGAGCACGTGCTGTGCCTGGCCGATGTGGAAGGCGACCTGCTGACGCAACTGGCGGCCGTACTGGCCGTGGGCGGCTCGGCCGTGTGGCCGGAAACCGACACCAGCAAGGCCTTGTTCGCCCGCTTGCCGAAAGAGATTCAGGCACGCATCCAGCGGGTTGCCGACTGGACCAAGGACGATGTGCTGTTCGACGCGGTCCTGCACCACGGCGATTCGGACCAACTGCGCGACGTTTGCCAGCAGGTGGCCAAGCGTGCCGGCGCCATCGTCGGGGTGCATGGTTTGTCCCAGGGCGAGACCAACATTGCGTTGGAGCGTCTGGTGATCGAACGGGCCTTGAGCGTCAACACCGCTGCGGCGGGGGGTAACGCCAGCCTGATGACTATTGGCTAAACCCGCTGTTGACCAGGCACCTGCAAGGGGTGCCTGGTCAACAAAAACCCTGTGGGAGCGAGCTTGCTCGCGATAGCGGTGCTTCAGTCAGAAGAAATGTTGTCGACTGGGACACTGCTATCGCGAGCAAGCTCGCTCCCACATTTTGATTAGTGTCACCCTCACCTCTGCATCACTGTCATCAATCATCCTGTTCAGCCTTTATCAGCACGCCTAGACTCGGCCCATTCCAAAAAAAGGTAGGCCGCCATGTCCGAGACGTTGCTCAGTTCCCGCAATCTGGCTTTCGAGCTGTACGAAGTCCTCGATGCCGAGGGCCTGACCCAGCGCGAGCGGTTTGCTGAACACAATCGCGAAACCTTCGACGCAGCCCTCGGCACGGCCCGCAGCATCGCCGAAAAATTCTTCGCGCCCCACAACCGCAAGAACGATGAAAACGAACCACGCTACGAGAACGGCCAGGCGATCCTGATTCCCGAGGTAAAGCCGGCGGTGGATGCCTTTCTGGAGGCCGGTTTTCTCAATGCCGCGCGCAGCTTCGACGCCGGAGGCATGCAGTTGCCGACGCTGCTGTCCCAGGCTTGCTTCGCACACTTCCAGTCGGCCAATGCCGCATCGACCTCTTACCCGTTCCTGACCATGGGCGCGGCGAACCTGATCGAAAGCTTCGGCAGCGATGAGCAGAAGCAACGCTTCCTGCAACCGATGATCGACGGCCGCTTCTTCGGCACCATGGCCCTGACCGAGCCCCATGCAGGTTCTTCGCTGTCGGATATTCGTACACGAGCAGAGCCTGCGTCCGATGGCACCTATCGACTCAAGGGCAACAAGATCTTCATCTCCGGTGGCGATCATCCGCTGTCGGAAAACATCGTGCACATGGTCCTGGCAAAATTGCCGGACGCGCCGCCGGGCGTGAAGGGCATTTCGCTGTTTATCGTGCCCAAGTTCCTGGTCAACGACGATGGCAGCCTCGGCCCGCGTAACGACGTGCTGCTGGCCGGGCTGTTCCACAAGATGGGCTGGCGCGGCACCACGTCGACCGCGTTGAACTTCGGTGACAACGGCGAATGCGTCGGTTACCTCGTGGGCAAGCCGCATCACGGCCTGAGCTATATGTTCCAGATGATGAACGAGGCGCGTATCGGCGTCGGCATGGGTGCGGTGATGCTGGGTTACGCCGGCTACCTGTATTCCCTTGAATACGCCCGCGAACGTCCGCAGGGCCGGCTGCCCGACAGCAAGGACCCGACCACCGCCCCGGTGGCGATCATCCAGCACGCCGACGTGCGCCGCATGCTGTTGACCCAAAAAGCCTACGTCGAGGGTTCGTTTGACCTGGGCTTGTACGCAGCGCGGCTGTTCGACGACACCACCACCCTGGACAGCGAAGCCGAGCGTCGGCGCGCCCATGAACTGCTGGACCTGCTGACCCCCATCGTCAAATCCTGGCCCTCGGAGTTCTGCCTGAAAGCCAACGAACTGGCGATCCAGATCCTGGGCGGTCACGGCTACACCCGCGAATACCCGGTGGAACAGTATTATCGCGACAACCGCCTGAACCCGATCCATGAAGGCACCCATGGCATCCAGTCCCTGGACCTGCTGGGGCGAAAGCTGGCGCAGAACGGCGGCGCCGGGCTCAAGCAGTTGATCCGCCTGGTGGCCGACACCACTGAACGAGCCCAGGCGCACCCATCATTGACGCCATTACGCCAGCCGCTGGAAGCGTTGGTGGCGCGCCTGCAAACCGTCACCCTGGGCCTGCTGACGGACCTGGCCCAGGGCAAGGTCAACAGCAGTCTCGCCAACTCGGCGCTATACCTGAAGGTGTTTGGCCACATGGTGATCGGCTGGCGCTGGCTGGAACAGGCGATTCGTGCCGAGGAAGGCCTGGCCAGGGGCAATGCCGCAGGCAGCGACTTCTATAAAGGCAAGCTGCAAGCGGCGCGCTACTTCCTGACCTGGGAAGTGCCGGGGTGTCACCATGAGCTGGCGATTCTCGAGGCGCGGGATGATACGTGCCTGGAGATGCGGGATGAGTGGTTCTGATCCAATTCTTGCGGCGCCGCTGAAATCCAATCGCGAGCAGGCTCGCTCCCACAGGGGGTTCCAAGTGAACACGACATCTGCGTTCACCACCGATCCACTGTGGGAGCGAGCTTGCTCGCGATAGCGGTGTTTCAGCCAACACACAGGCAGCTGTGCTGACGCCATCGCGAGCAAGCTCGCTCCCACACAAGCCCCACAGTCAACATTCGTTAACGGTTTCAGGCCTGCTGGATCGTCTTGGCAATCACCTCGACCGTGGCGCTGACTTGCTCTTGGTAACGGTCGAGTTCCGCCTGATGGCTCTTCTGCATTTCGATCTGTTGCGAACACAGGTTCATGGCCGCCAGTACCAGCAGGCGATCGCCGATCAGCGTCGGGTATTTCCTTTTCGTGTCGGCCAGTGCGGCCTTGAGCATCGAAGCGGCGTCCAACAGGGCCTGTTCCTGCCCGGCCGGCGCTTTGATTGAATAGTCTTCTCCCAGGATCGAGATGACCGTCACCCCATCGGCGCCGTGCTTCATGCGCTGACAGGGCCGGCGCTGGCGCGCTCGATCAGGGCCTGGATACGCGCGGCGGTGGCGCCGTGCAGTTCTTCCTGTTCCATCAGGCTCAGTTGCAGGCTTTCGTTTTCATCCTTGGCCCTGGCAAGTTCGGCGCTCAGGGTTTCGTTCAGGCCGGTGAGGTGCAGGTTCTGTTGCACCAGGTCGTTGACCAGTTGCTCCAGTTGGCTGAGGGATGTTTCCAACATATTGATTTCCAGGCTTTTCCAAGGGGCGCGTACGATAAAGAAAAGTCACCGCCGATGCCACGCTTTACCAGCGGCGGTGCTTCGCTGGCGAGTGGTAAAGACTGTGAAGGGGCAGTCTGGTTCCTACCCTTCGTCGCATTCCAGGGTGGTTCTGCGGCAAAAGCAAGGATCCCGTTCAAGACTTCAGTCGTATGACCGATAAGTCAGTTAACACCAGCCACAGTCCCGCACGGACGCGCCTCTCTCGGTACTCTCCATGTCCCTACGTAATATGAACATCGCGCCGCGGGCGTTCCTGGGGTTTGCCCTGATCGGCGCCCTGATGCTGGCCCTTGGCGTGTTTGCCCTGACCCAGATGAGCAAAATCCGCACGTCCGGCGAAAGCATCGCCCAGAACAGCGTACCCAGCATCAAGGCCTTGAATGAGTTCACCCAGCTCACCCTGCGCCTGCGCGTCTTGTCCTATCGCTTACTGGTCAACCGCGAGCCGGACATCCAACAGAAAACCTACGATCTGGTCGAACAACGCAGCCAGCAGATCCGCGCGGCCCAGACCACCTACGAAAAGCTCATCAGCGCTTCGGACGAACGGGCCGCCTACGACCAACTCGTGCAACTGCTCGGGCAGTACCGTCAGCTCGAAGAGCGCATGAAAACCCTGTCGCGAAATAATCAGGTCGATGAACTGCGCACGTTGCTCAACACTGAACTGCTGAGCAATTCAGATGCCATCAATGCCGCAATCGACCACTTGGTGGAGATCAACAACCTGCAAGCCGAGGCGCTCAATAAGGGCGCGGCGCAACAATATTCAGGCGCTTTCAACTGGGTGGTCACCCTGCTGGTCATCGCCACCGGCCTGACCCTGCTGTTCGCCTGGCTGCTGACCAACAGCATCACCAAGCCGATCGCCAACGCGTTGGATGCCGCCGAAGAGATCGCCAAGGGCAACCTGACCCGGCCGATCACCGTTGATGGCAGCGACGAAGCCGGTCGCCTGCTGCGGGCGATGTCGACCATGCAGGAAAAACTGCGCGATACCTTGCAACGGATCTCCGGTTCGGCCACACAGCTGGCGTCGGCGGCCGAAGAGCTCAACGCCGTCACTGACGAAAGCGCCCGGGGCCTGACCCAGCAGAACAACGAAATCGAACAGGCCGCGACAGCGGTCAACGAAATGACCAGCGCCGTGGAAGAGGTCGCACGCAATGCGGTCAGCACGTCGGAAGCGTCGAAACACGCCACCACATCCGCTGGCGACGGCCGCGACCTGGTGCAGGAAACCGTCGGTGCCATCGAACGCATGAGTGCCGACGTACAAAGCACCGCCACGCTGATCGGTAACCTGGCCGATGAGTCCCGCGATATCGGCAAAGTGCTGGACGTGATCCGCGGCCTGGCCGACCAGACCAACCTGCTGGCCCTGAATGCCGCCATCGAAGCCGCCCGTGCCGGTGAGGCCGGCCGTGGTTTTGCCGTGGTGGCCGACGAGGTCCGCGCCCTGGCCCACCGTACCCAGCAGTCGACCAGCGAGATCGAACGCATGATCGGCAGCATCCAGAGCGGCACCGAACACGCCGTGGACTCGATGCGCAACAGCACCGAGCGCGCCGAGTCGACCCTGAACATCGCCCGTGGCGCCGGCCTGTCCCTGGACACCATCAACACGGCCATCGTCGAGATCAACGAACGCAACCTGGTGATCGCCAGCGCCGCCGAGGAACAGGCCCAGGTGGCCCGTGAAGTGGACCGCAACCTGGTGAACATCCGCGACCTGTCGGTGCAATCGGCCACCGGCGCCAACCAGACCAGCGCCGCCAGCGCCGAACTGTCGCGCCTGGCCGTGGACCTGAACAGCATGGTCGGGCGGTTCAGCCTTTAAGGCTCAACCCGCCTTTGTGGCGAGAGCTTGCTGTGGCGAGGGGATTTATCCCCGCTGGGCTGCGAAGCAGCCCCCAACTGTGCTGCCATGCAACCAGAAGGCGAGCGCCTCGCACTCGGACGGGGATAAATCCCCTCGCCACAAGGGCCATGTCCAATCCATTGCTGTGAATCAATAGCACAGGGGCTTGTTCAGCCCCGCCAATCCCAAACCTTTTTTGACAGCATCACATTTCAACAGGTTAGAATCGCTGGCACGCAGACTGCATGGTCAGTCTGTGCCCGCCCCTCAGTTTTCCCGGAGTAACGCCTTTGACTGCAGCGACCATCAACAGCCTGTTCTTGATCGGCGCGTTGCTGGTAGGTGCGAGCATCCTGGTCAGTTCTCTTTCGTCCCGCCTGGGCATCCCGATCCTGGTGATCATCCTGGCAGTGGGCATGGTGGCCGGTGTCGACGGCGCCGGTATTCTTTTCGATAACTACGCCACGGCTTATCTGGTCGGCAACCTCGCCTTGGCCGTCATCCTGCTGGACGGCGGCTTGCGCACGCGAGTCTCGAGTTTCCGCGTGGCGCTGTGGCCGGCGTTGTCGCTGGCCACGGTCGGTGTGTTGATCACCACCGGGCTGACCGGATTGGCGGCGGCCTGGCTGTTCAACCTGAACCTGATCCAGGGCCTGCTGATCGGCGCCATCGTCGGCTCGACCGATGCCGCGGCGGTGTTCTCGCTGCTGGGCGGCAAGGGCCTGAACGAGCGGGTCAGCGCCACCCTCGAGATCGAGTCCGGCAGCAACGACCCCATGGCGGTGTTCCTCACCGTCACCCTGATCGGCATGCTTGCCAGTGGCGAAACCGGCCTGCACTGGAGCCTGCTCGGGCACCTGGTGCGTGAGTTCGGCATCGGCTCGGTACTCGGCCTGGGCGGTGGCTGGCTGATGCTGCAGCTGGTCAATCGCATCAATCTGGCCAACGGTCTCTACCCGATCCTCGTCATCAGTGGCGGCCTGGCCGTGTTCGCCCTGACCAACGCCCTGCACGGCAGCGGTTTCCTGGCGGTGTACCTGTGCGGCCTGGTGATCGGCAACCGCCCGGTGCGCAGCCGCCACGGCATCCTGCACATGCTCGATGGTATGGCCTGGCTGGCCCAGATCGGCATGTTCCTGGTGCTGGGGCTGCTGGTCACGCCCCACGACCTGCTGCCGATCGCCCTGCCGGCCCTGGGCCTGGCGCTGTGGATGATCCTGTTTGCCCGTCCGCTGTCGGTCATGGTGGGCCTGCTGCCGTTCAAGGCGTTCCATGGTCGCGAGAAAGCCTTCATTTCCTGGGTCGGCCTGCGCGGCGCGGTGCCGATCATCCTGGCCGTGTTCCCGTTGATGGCCGGCCTGCCCCACGCCCAGCTCTACTTCAACCTGGCGTTCTTTATCGTGCTGGTCTCGCTGCTGGTGCAGGGCACGAGCCTGCCGTGGGTCGCCAAGTTGCTGCACGTGACCGTCCCGCCCGAACCGCTGCCGATTTCTCGGGCCGCACTGGAAGTGCACGTCACCAGCGAGTGGGAGCTGTTCATTTATCGCCTGGGCGCGGAAAAGTGGTGCATCGGCTCGCCCCTGCGGGACCTGAAAATGCCCGAAGGCACCCGCATCGCCGCCCTGTTTCGTGGCCAGCAACTGCTCCATCCGTCGGGTAGTACGGTGTTGGAAGTCGATGATTTGCTGTGTGTTATCGGCCACGAACACGATTTGCCGGCCCTTGGAAAACTGTTCAGCCAGGCGCCGCAACGGGGCCTGGATCTGCGCTTCTTCGGCGACTTCGTACTCGAAGGAGACGCCCAGCTGGCCGCGGTTGCCGCGCTGTACGGGTTGAAGCTGGACGGCATCGATCCGGACATGTCCCTGGGCCGCTTCATCGCCCAGAAAGTGGGCGGCGCGCCAGTGGTCGGCGACCAGGTGGACTGGAACAACACCCTGTGGACCGTTGCGGCCATGGACGGGAACAAGATCGGCAAAGTGGGCGTCAGATTCCCCGAAGGAAGTCGCCCGGGTCCCGGCTTGTTCCTCTAAACTGCTCCCACTCTCATTTGCTTGACCGGTCTCTATGCCTACCCTGCGCTCCTTTTTCGCCACCGCCCTGCTGGGCCTGAGTCTCTCCATCTGCACGCTGCAAGCCGCTGATCTTCCCACCAGCGCTTCGGTGCAGGCCAGCCTGGACAAGATCGCCGACCGCAAACTGCCGGAAGCCGACCAGAAAGCCCTGCAGGCCGTCTTGCAGAGCACGCTGACCCAGCTCAACAACAAGGCCGACTACGAACAGAAGCTGCAGGCGCTCAAGCAGCAACTGGCCACTGCGCCCAAGCAGAACATCGAGAACCAGCGCGAACTGGCGCGGCTCAAGGGCACCACGGTGGTGCCGGTGGCGCAGCGCTACGCCAACCTGCCGATTCCCCAGCTCGAGCAAATGCTCACGGATCGCTCCACCCAGCAGGGTGATCTGCAAAAAGCCCTGGCCGATGCCAATAGCCTGGTCATCACCGCCCAGACCCGTCCCGAACGGGCCCAGGCGGAAATTTCCAGCAGCCAGACCCGCATCCAGCAGATCAATGCCATCCTCAAGGCCGGCCGCGACGCCGGCAAGACCCTGAGCGGCGAGCAACGCGACCAGCTCAACGCCGAGTTGGCGGCGCTCAATGCACTGATCCCACTGCGCCGCCAGGAACTGGCCGGCAACAGCCAACTGCAGGACCTGGGCAACGGCCAGCACGATCTGCTGATGGAAAAAATCGCCCGCATGGAGCAGGAAATCCAGGACCTGCAGAACCTGATCAACCAGAAGCGCCTGGCCCAATCCCAGGAGACGGTGACCCAGCAATCCATCGAAGCCCAGAAGGCCGGTGGCAGCAGCTTGCTGGCGACCGAAAGCGCGGCCAACCTGAAGCTCTCCGACTACCTGCTCAAAAGCACCGACCGCCTCAACGAGGTCACCCAGCAGAACCTGCAGACCAAGCAACTGCTGGACAGCGTGACCCAGACCGACGCGGCCCTGGACGAGCAGATCAGCGTGCTCAAGGGCAGCCTGCTGCTCTCCAAGATTCTCTACAAGCAGCGCCAGACCTTGCCGCGCCTCAAGCTCGACCAGAACCTGGCCGACCAGATCGCCGACATCCGCCTGTACCAGTTCGAAGTCAGCCAGCAACGTGAGCTACTGAACAACCCCAGCGCCTACGTCGACAGCCTGCTGGCCTCCCAGCCTTCGGAACAAGTCACCCCGCAACTGCGCAAGGCCTTGCTGGAACTGGCCCTGACCCGTGTCGACCTGCTGGAACGGTTGAACCGTGAGTTGAGCGCAGTGCTCAACGAATCGATCACCTTGCAGCTCAACCAGAAACAACTGCTCAGCACCGCCCAGAACCTGCGGGCGACCCTCGAAGAGCAGATGTTCTGGATTCCCAGCAATAAACCGCTGGATTTCGAATGGATGCGTGCCGTACCGACGCGCCTGGAAAAACAGATCGACTCGTTGCCCTGGGCCTCCAGCCTGAGCGAGCTGGCCGATGGCCTGACCCAGCGACCGCTGCTGTTCCTGCCCCTGGCGCTGCTGATCGGTGCGCTGTTGTGGCGACGCAAGCATCTCTATGCTCGTCTGAACAAGGTTCACCAAGACGTTGGCCACTTCAAGCGCGACAGCCAGTGGCACACACCCCAGGCGATCCTGATCAATATCCTGCTGGCCATGCCGGTGGCCCTGGCGCTGACCCTCTGCGGCTATGCCTTGCAGATCGACGCCCGCGGTCAGAACGCCAACCTCGGCGCGGCGTTGCTGCAGATCGGCCAGGCCTGGCTGGTGTTCT
The DNA here is from genome assembly GCF_900104425.1 of Pseudomonas sp. NFACC13-1. Taxonomy (NCBI): domain Bacteria; kingdom Pseudomonadati; phylum Pseudomonadota; class Gammaproteobacteria; order Pseudomonadales; family Pseudomonadaceae; genus Pseudomonas; species Pseudomonas sp. NFACC13-1. Next base: position 70,327 of record NZ_FMXV01000004.1, read on the forward strand.
ACACCGCCTATCGAGTGTTGTCGCCGGGCGGCGTGGCCGAGTTGCATTTCCGCTGGGAGAAACCCCAGGTCGAATTCCTCCAAGGCTGGATCCGCCGGCTCGGGCTGGTGGTGCTGGCGTTGGTGGCCGTGGTGGCCGTGGCCGAGTTGCAACCCGCGACCCTGGCCGATGACGTACTCGGCATGCCGGTGGTGCTGACCTGCTACGCGCTGATGGCGTGGTTGCTCAGCCGCCTGTTGCTCAGCAGCCCGACGCACAGGAACACTTCGCTGTTCCGCAAGGCCGTCGGGGTGCTGTTCACCGCGCTGCCAATCGCGCTGTTCGTGGCGGTGTGCTTTGGCTACTACTACACCGCGCTGAAACTCAGCGACCGCTTGATCAATACCCTGTACCTGCTGATGTTCTGGCTGGTGATCGAGGCGACCTTCGTCCGCGGCCTGTCGGTGGCGGCACGGCGCCTGGCCTACCAGCGCGCCCTGGCCAAGCGCCAGGCGGCCAAGGAAGCCGGCGATGGCGAAGCGGTGGTCGAGGAGCCGACGCTGGACATCGAGAAGGTCAACGAACAGTCCCTGCGCCTGATCCGCCTGGCCCTGCTGGGTGGTTTCATCGCCGCGCTGTATTGGGTCTGGTCGGACCTGATCAGCGTGTTCTCGTACCTGGACAACATCACCCTCTACGAATACACCAGCGGCACCGGCGCCAACATGAGCATGGTGCCCATCAGCATCGGCGACATGCTCGGGGCGCTGATCATCATCGGCATCACCTTCGCCCTGGCGCGAAACCTGCCAGGCCTGCTGGAAGTGTTCGTGCTGTCGAAGCTGAACCTGGCCCAGGGCAGTGCCTATGCCACCACCACGCTGCTGTCCTATGTGATCGCCGGCGTCGGTTTCGTCACCACCCTGTCCACCCTGGGCGTGAGCTGGGACAAACTGCAATGGCTGGTGGCCGCGCTGTCGGTGGGCCTGGGCTTCGGCATGCAGGAGATCTTCGCCAACTTCATCTCCGGGATCATGATCCTGTTCGAGCGCCCGGTGCGCATCGGCGACACCATCACTATCGGCAATCTGTCGGGCACGGTGAGCAAGATCCGCATTCGCGCGACCACCATCACCGACTTCGACCGCAAGGACATCATTGTCCCGAACAAGACGTTCATCACCGGGCAACTGATCAACTGGTCGCTGACCGACACCGTCACCCGGGTAACCCTTAAACTGGGCGTGGACTATGGCTCGGACCTGGACCGGGTGCGTGAGTTGCTGCTCAAAGCGGCCCGCGAGAACCCACGGGTGCTGAAGGAACCGGAACCGATCGTGTACTTCCTGAACTTCGGTGAAAGCACCCTGGACCACGAGTTGCGCATGCACGTACGCGACCTCGGTGACCGTAACCCGGTGCTGGACGAAATCAACCGCTTCATCAATCGGGAATTCAAGAAGGAGCACATCAACATCTCCTTCCGGCAGATGGAAATCTATCTGAAGAACATGCAAGGCCAGGAATACAAATTGGTGCCTGCCGAGCCCGACAAAAAGACCATCACGCCCGTGCCGTCGGCTGTCGCCAGCATCAAGCCGGTGCCTGAGCCGCCGCAAGGCACACTCGACTGATCGCGGGTTGCCTGCGGGCGTCCCGCCGGAGACGGCCATGAAAACGCTGGAAACCCTGACCTTCGATAACCGCTTCGCCCGCCTGGGCGACGGTTTCTCGACCCACGTGCTGCCCGAGCCCATCGACAACCCAAGGCTGGTGGTCGCCAGCCCGGCGGCCATGGCGTTGCTGGACCTGGACCCGGCGCAAGCCCAGGCACCACTATTCGCCGAGATCTTTGGCGGCCACAAGCTCTGGGCCGAAACCGAGCCACGGGCGATGGTGTATTCCGGGCATCAGTTCGGTCACTACAACCCACAACTGGGCGACGGTCGAGGATTGCTGCTGGGCGAGGTGTACAACGAGGCTGGCGAGCACTGGGACCTGCACCTCAAGGGTGCCGGCCAGACGCCGTTCTCACGGATGGGCGACGGGCGCGCGGTGCTGCGCTCCTCGATCCGCGAATTCCTCGCCTCCGAAGCCCTGCACGCCCTCGGCATTCCCACCACCCGGGCCTTGTGCGTGATCGGCTCGGACACCCCGGTGTGGCGGGAAAAGCAGGAGCGCGCCGCCATGGTGCTGCGCCTGGCCCCCAGCCATGTGCGCTTCGGGCATTTCGAATACTTCTACTACACCAAGAAACCCGAACTGCAGGCGGCCCTGGCCGAGCACGTGTTGAACCTGCATTTTGCCGAGTGCCGCGAGCAGCCGGAGCCGTACCTGGCGATGTTCCGCGAAATCGTCGAGCGCAACGCCGAGCTGATTGCCAAATGGCAGGCCTACGGTTTCTGCCATGGCGTGATGAACACCGACAACATGTCGATCCTGGGCATCACCTTCGACTTCGGACCGTTCGCCTTCCTCGACGACTTCGATGCCAACTTCATCTGCAACCACTCCGATGATCAGGGGCGCTATTCCTTCAGCAACCAGGTGCCCATCGGCCAATGGAACCTCAGCGCCCTGGCCCAGGCCCTGACACCCTTCATCAGCGTCGATGCCCTGCGCGAGACCCTCGGGCTGTACTTGCCGCTGTACCAGGCCCATTACCTGGACCTGATGCGCCGCCGCCTCGGCCTGACCCGCGCCGAAGAAGACGACCAGAAACTGGTGGAGCGCTTGCTGCAATTGATGCAGAACAGCGGCGTCGACTACAGCCTGTTCTTCCGCCGACTGGGCGACCAGGCGCCCGAGCAAGCCGTGACCACCCTGCGCGATGACTTCGTCGACCTCAAGGGCTTCGACGCCTGGGGCGAATTGTATGTTGCCCGCGTCAATCGCGAAGGCCCCGTCGATCAAGACCAACGCCGCGCGCGCATGCACGCCGTCAACCCGCTGTACGTGCTGCGCAACTACCTGGCACAGAAAGCCATCGACGCCGCCGAATCAGGCGACTACGAAGAAGTCCGCCGTCTGCACACCGTGCTGAGCAAGCCGTTCGAAGAGCAACCGGGCATGGACAGCTACGCGCAACGTCCGCCGGAGTGGGGCAAGCACCTGGAAATCAGCTGCTCGTCGTAACGCGGCGCCACGGCTGAAATCACCTTCCCGCCCAACACATAACTGTTCGGGGGCATGGTTAACCCTGTGGCGAGGGGATTTATCCCCGCTGGGCTGCGCAGCAGCCCCAAGACAGACAACGCGGTGCAACAGATGAACCGCGTCAGCCGGGTTACGACTGCTGCGCAGCCGAGCGGGGATAAATCCCCTCGCCACAAGCGCCTTGCAAGCACCATGTTTATTTCGATGTAGGACCATTCAGGAGCAGGCTACGCCGCCTTGCGCCGTTGCCTACAACTACGCCAGAATCCGCCGGCTTGTGTGCCTTGGAGTCGGGCTTTATCGTTTCCCCGTCGCTGAAAATCAGCGATCGGGTTTAGCGATCCGACTCAACACAGACGCAACAATGCCCAGTCTCGATTGCAGTCTTTTACATCTGCAACTCGCTTAATGGTGGCTGTGCGTGGGAGACCTTCTGGTCTACCCGGGGTTTCTGTGACCCGGATCGCTAACCTGCGTACAGCCGCCACCTTTACTTGTTTAGCGATAGGTCGTGGTGGCTCAACCAATCACGGAGATTCGCCATGTTCAAAGCAACCCCCAACCCACCCGATCCCGACCCAACCAATACACACTCAAAAGCATTCGACAAAGCCGCCGACCGCATCCTCGACCACTACCTCAAGCCCAAACCCAACAAGCCCGAGGCCGATCCAGGCCAACTGTTCACCGTCGTCAATGGCGCCGACACCGAATCCCTGCTGGCCAACCTCAGCGAAACCCTGGCTTCGGCCAATGCCATGGTCAGCGACCTGGCATTCGACCTGAAAGGCTCCAGGCGGCACGTAGCCATGGGCATTCAGCAGTTGATCGAACTGAGCGGCTTACTGGCGAACCGCGCACTGGACAATGTCGAACCACGCCAGTCGACATAGCGCATCCCCGGCGGCATAGAGCTTACTCCCGCTTGGCCGTAGCAGCTATGTAGGAGCTGTCGAGTGCAACGAGGCTGCGATCTTTCCCAGACACTGGAGTCTCAAGCGAAAGATCAAAAGATCGCAGCCTTCGGCAGCTCCTACAAAACCAAGCGGGAGCAAGCTCCCTCGCCACGATGAGCGTGTCTATCCATCAAATGAAAGTTTCCACCGATACACCGAAGCGCTCGGCCAACCAGCGGATCTGCCTCAAATTGAGCTGACGCTTACCACTCAATACCTCCGATACCACCGACTGGGTACCAACGCCCGGCAAGTCGCTCTGGCTCATGCCATGTTCACGCATCAGGTAACGCAGCGCCTCGACACCGCTCGCCTTGGGCATTGGCCGGTGCTGCTGGTCCCATGCCTCGATCCATTCGCCGATAATATCCACCAGGCTCATGAGAGGATGGGTTTCGTCTTCGCCCACCAACGCCAACAGCTCATCAAGAGCACTCGCCAATCGGTCGTAATCCTCTTCGCTCCTGGGCTTACGCAGCAGGGGCGACACAAACTCCCAATGGGCGGCGACTTGTTCGATCAGTGCACTCATCCCTTTTCCTCCTTCCACTTGCCTCTGTCGTATTCCCGATGGTCAAGCACGCATTTGATATACAGACGCTGTGCTCGGTATCGAATCACCGCAATCAGCCGCAACTTGTTTCCACCGATGTCAAACACATGCAGCGGACCGACCTTATCGGTTGCCGGAAATATGGATTTCATCGCCGCGAAATCAGCCGGGCTATTGCGCTTGATCAGCCGATACCTTTGATCCAACGCATTCGCTGAATGTGGCCATTTCTCCTTGGCCTCCCAAATGCGTTTCTCAGTGATCACATGCATGCAACGTCCTTATCGCATTTTGCTATGGGGAAGTTAAACACAAATCTGGCGCATCGCAAATTGCGATAGCGCCAGTTAGACAAATGGTTAGCTCTTGCTGGTTTCCAGACTAGTCCCAAAAGATTTAGGTCTCGGTAAGAAATGTGAGCAGATATGAGTCCTGCTCACCCCACCTTATCGTTCCCCTGCTCAGGCGTCTCGATCCCCGGCTCTGCCTCTTCAACCCCCTTCTCCTTGGGTTTGGCCGCTGGTTTTTCCTCGGGATAGCCGGGCATGCCGCAGGCGTCTTCGGGGGTCAGCTCGTCCCGGTCGTGGCGGCGGTCGATGGCGTAGGCCGGGGCGGCGTTGGGATCTTCGTCGCGGCCGGCGGTGCCGAGGACGAAGCCGTCGTCATTGGGGTTGTCCACGGCCTGTGGGGTGTCTGGGTCTTGAGGATTGCTCATGGGACCTCCGGGTTGCGAACAAGTACGTTGTGATTTTTTTGAGGGCCTGTTGGGCGTTGAGTGCAACGCACCTGATGAATGGCAGCCTGGGTGGCTAATGCCGGTCAGTTAAGGATCAAACGACACAAAACCTGTGGGAGCGAAGCTTGCTCGCGATGGCGGCAGCCCCGTCAATGGCGTAGTCGACTGCTCACCCCAATCGCGAGCAAGCTTTGCTCCCACGGGCTTGAGGCTTAACTGACTCGCATAAACCAACGGGCCCGGCCCTATGCCATGTCGCTGTGACTGAATTCCTCGGCCAGAAAATCGATCAGCGTACGCACCGACGGCAGCAACCCGCGTCGTGAGGCGAAGATTGCATGGACGATCCCGCACTTGGGCGTCCAGCCCGGCACCAGTTCCACCAGCCGGCCAGCCGCGATGTCTTCACGTACCACCACGGTGGGCAAATGGGCGACGCCGATACCGGCCAGCACGGCGTGCCGCAGGGCCAGCAGGTCGTCGGTGACCATGCGCGGTTCATGGCGGATCAATGCGCGGCTGCCGTCCGGGCCGAACAATTCCCACTGGTATTCCCGCTGCGCCCCACCCCAATGCACGCTCGGCAGGCCGTTGAGGTCCGCCGGCGAAGCGGGTGAAGACAAGCGCTCAAGGTAAGCCGGGCTGCCCACCAGGCATTGGGTGCTGTTGCTCAGCACCTTCATGACCATGTCGGTGTTTTCCAGCGGCGGAAAGCGCACCCGCAAGGCGATGTCGAACCCTTCATGGATCAGATCGACCCGGCGGTTGGTGCTCTCGATGAACAACTCCACCCGGGGATACTTGAGCATGTAGCGGGTCAGCATCGGCCCGACCCAACTATTGAGCAGCGCCGTCGGGCAACTGATACGCACCAGCCCCTGGGGCTCGGAACGGTTGCGCTCGATCACTTCCGCCGCGCTCTCGGCCTCGACCCGCATCGCCAGGCAGCGCTGGTAGTAGGCCTGGCCGATCTCCGTCAGCGTGCAGTGGCGGCTGGTGCGATGGAGCAAGCGCACCCCAAGCCGATCTTCCAACTGGGCGATACGTCGGCTGAGCTTCGACTTGGGCATGTCCAGCGCCCGGCCGGCAGCGGCGAAGCCACGGTGTTCCACGACTTGGGTGAAGTAGTACAGCGTATTGAGGTCTTCGATGATCGTTCTCCAAATAGAACGCTAAGGCGAATTTTTGCAGTCTAGCGCATCAAAGGTGCCAGTTTTAATCTACACCCATCGAAACGCAACACGGATTGACGCCGGAGCGCTTCGACCGGATGAGTCACTGATCAATCGCTACACCGACATTAAAAACCTTGACCACGCCGAAACCTTCGGCAAACAAAACTTAATGAGGGCTACGCCATGACCACTTCCTACAACCGTCTCGACAAAGATAACGCCGCCGTTCTGCTGGTCGATCACCAAGCCGGCCTGCTGTCCCTGGTCCGCGACATCGACCCGGACCGCTTCAAGAACAACGTGCTGGCCCTGGCCGACCTGGCGAAGTACTTCCAACTGCCGACCATCCTCACCACCAGCTTCGAAACCGGCCCCAACGGCCCGTTGATGCCAGAACTCAAGACGCTGTTCCCGGACGCGCCGTACATCGCTCGCCCTGGCCAGATCAACGCCTGGGACAACGACGATTTCGTCAAGGCGATCAAGGCCACCGGCAAGAAGCAACTGATCATCGCCGGCGTGGTCACCGAAGTCTGCGTAGCCTTCCCGGCCCTGTCGGCCCTGGCCGAAGGTTTCGACGTGTTCGTGGTCACCGATGCCTCCGGCACGTTCAACGAACTGACCCGTCAATCGGCCTGGGACCGCATGTCGTCCTCCGGTGCGCAACTGATGACCTGGTTCGGCCTGGCCTGTGAACTGCACCGCGACTGGCGCAACGACGTGGAAGGTCTGGCGACCTTGTTCTCCAACCACATCCCGGACTACCGCAACCTGATGACCAGCTACAACACGTTGACCAACGCCAAGTAACAGCCTCACCGATGTACCCTGTGGGAGCGAGCTTGCTCGCGATAGCGGTCTGACAGTCGATGCAGTATTGACTGATAAACCGCCATCGCGAGCAAGCTCGCTCCCACAGGGTTTTGTGGTGGTTTATGTATAGTGTTCAATCTGTGCCAATGATTTTTCCGGGAGACCGACCTGATGCTGATCCCCTGCCCCCATTGCAACGGGCTCAACCGCATACCCGCCGAGCGCCTGGGCGACCAGCCCAAGTGCGGGCGCTGCAAGGCCCAGGTGTTATTGAGCAAACCGTTCGAACTCAAGCAAGGCGACTACGCCAGCCAGATCAAGGGCGACCTGCCGTTGTTGGTGGACGTCTGGGCCGATTGGTGCGGACCGTGCAAATCCTTCGCCCTGGTGTTCGAACAGGCCGCCGCGCAACTGACGGGCAAATGCCGCTTGGCCAAGCTCGACAGCGAGGCCAACCAGCAACTGTCGGCACAGTTGGGGATCCGCTCGATTCCCAGTCTGATTCTGTTCAAGGAAGGCCGGGAAGTGGCGCGTCAGAGCGGAGCATTGCCGTTGCCGCAATTGATGAGCTGGTTGCGCAGCCAGGGGATTTGATGCTCAGCGGCCTTTGTTGGCCGCACGCAGAAAATCCCCCCAACGCCGCACCAGGTAGTTGTGCTCGTCCATCACCGAGTTCCACACGGCGATATGGCCCATGCGTTGCTCATACGAACCGCCGTCGCGCATTTCGCCGATGTCGATCAGCGGTTCACCATCGCTGCCTGGCAACACTTCCCGGGCCGGTTTGCCGGCGTACCAATAGTCCCATTCGGCATCGCTCAAATGATCACGGCTGCGGGGCGGGTTGCTGATGTAATACCCCTGGCGCGCCATGACCGCGCCGGGCCATCCCGAGAGCCACCAATTAAGGAACGCATAGGCGGCATCCAGCACCGCTCCCCGGGCATGGCGTGACACCGACAACCCACCGAACCAGGCGCGATAACCTTCACGGGGCACGGCAAGGCGGTACTTGATCCCGGCCCGATGCAGGCGCATGAGGGTTGGCGACCAAAGGCTCTCGATGTCGATGGTCGGGCTGAGCATCAGTTGCGCCGCCTGTTCGTCATCCGACCAGAACGCCGCGAAATGACCTTCGCGCTGCTTGCGCACCAACACGTCGGCCAGGCTGTCGATCTCTTCGATGCTGAGATTGCCGATGTCCTTGAACGACGCCAAACCCATGCCCTGTATCGCCAGCGCCGCGTCGATGGCGCCAATCGCCGCGTCGCTTTGCAGCGCGGTACGCCCGCTCCAGGCCGGATCGAGCAGCCAGCCCCAACTCTCGTTGTCACGGGAAAACCCCGTCGGCAAGCGTTCCGGGCGATAGGCAAAGCTGTCGGCGTTGTGGGTCAACGGCAACATGCTGATGTAGTCGCTGACGGTGCTGCCCAGGCTGCCGTCGTGTTGCACGTACAAGCGCTCATTGGGCACGCTGCCGCTGACCGGGCGATCCGTGGCGGACAACCGGCCGCGCTTGGGCAGGTCGTTGATCTCGTGCCACAGCGCGATGCGCCGGGTATCGATGGGCTGGATCGCTCTCGCCGGCCAGACGAAATCAACGTTGTGAAACCACTGGTCGTACAGGTCATAGCTGTCCGGTTGCATCACCGCGATGCGCTGGGCCTGCTCGACACTGTGGACCTGATAGACCAGGCGAATGCCCAGGTCCTGTTCGGCGCGAACCCGCAGGGATTCGAGCAAGGTGACGGAGGTGCCAAGCACCCGCAACGTGATGGGTGAGCCGCTAGGCATCAGGCACTCACCTCAGCCGCCGGGGCGAAGCAACGGGCGAAGACATCGAACGAATGCCGCAACCGCTCCGGGTCCAGGCCCCTGACGATAAATACCAAGCGCGATTGGCGCTCGGCACAGGGCCAGTGGGGCAAGTGTACCGGCGCGTGCAGGCAATGCTGCACACCATGGATGACGACTGGGGCCTGGAGGCTGTTCACGTTGAGCAATCCCTTGACGCGAAGAATGCGTTCGCCGTGGCATCTTAGCAGCATCGACAACCAGACCCCGAAGCCGATCCAGTCCAGCGGCTGATCGAAGGTCAGGCAGCACACCTGGGCATCGCCGTGCGGCGTGGCCTGGCCGTGCGGACGATGCAGTTGCCAACGGGCCACCTCGACTTCAGGCGTGGCGCCACGCAGGCCTTCGCCCAACAATAATTGATCGCCACTGAGCACGTCGTGGGTGTCGAGCAGCGGCACCCCCGGGTTCAACGCTTGCAGCCGCTGACGCAACGCGCTGACAGCCGGCGCAGTGGCCTGATCGGTCTTGCTCAGCAGCAGGCGGTCCGCGGCGGCCACCTGGGCCAGCCACTCGGGATGGATGCGCGCCTGCAACTCGGCGTGACAGGCGTCGACCAGCGTCACCACCAAGCCGACATGGAAGCGTCCGCGCAATTGCACGTCGTTGTTGAGTGTCGCCAGGATCGGTGCCGGATCGGCCAGCCCGGTCGTCTCCAGGATCACCCGTCGAAAGGCCGGGATCTCGCCCCGGTCACGCCGCGCCAGCAGATCGAGCAATGCCTCTTTCAACTCGCCGCGGATGGAACAGCAGACGCATCCACTGGGCAACAGCACCGTGTCCGGCGCCACCTCCTGGACCAACAAGTGATCAATGCCGATATCGCCGAACTCATTGATCAGCAGCGCGGTGTCACCGAGGCTTTCGTCTTGCAGCAGACGGTTGAGCAAGGTGGTCTTGCCACTGCCGAGAAACCCGGTCACGACGTTCAGGGCGATGCTCATGAGGCCGACTCCAAAGACTGGAGCAGGGCCGGATCGAGAGGATCCGCCGCGCGGCCCGCCATCGACTCGGCCAGGCTCCACAGCTGGTCGAGCCCACTGGCCAGTTCCTGCCGCCCGGTAGCGCCCAGCAGCAGATACGCCGTGCCCTGGAAGTCTTCGACCTTGAGCCGTAACGGCGCCAGCACCCGGTTAATCGCTGAAATCCGCCGTAATCGCTCGCGACGACGGGGCAGCCCGTCACCCAGCGGATCGCTCCAATGCACGTCTTCGCCCAATAGACCGCACAAGCCACACATGCTTCAGCACTCCTTCATGGCATGACGTCGCCGGCATTCGGTCCCAGGGTTTGCCCCACGAACAGGTTGCCTCCCGGCTCACTGGCCAGCAGCACGGCGGTGGGCGCCACTTCCGTGGCCAGGCCGAAGCGTCGCAAAGGCAGTTCGGCGGACTTGGCCTGTTTCCAGCTTTCACTGATGCCGGCCACCAGCGGTGTTTCGATCGGCCCGGGGGCGATGGCATTGACCAACACGTTGTCGGCAGCCACTTCCAGGGCCAGCGACTTGGTAAAGCCGATCACCCCGGCCTTGGCCGCCGCGTAGTGGCTGAGCTCGGCCCCGCCTTTGATGCCCAATTGCGAGGCGACGTTGATGATCCGCCCCCATCGCTGCGCCAGCATGTGGGGCAAGGCTCGCTGGCTGGCGATGAACACGCTGGTCAAGTCGACCCGGAGCATGTCGTTCCACATGTCGATGCTCAGCTCGGTACAACGCGCCTGGGTCAGCATGCCGGCGTTGTTGACCAGGATATCGATACCGCCGAACCGCTCGACGCACGCATCGACCCCAGCCTGGGCCCCTTCGACCGTGCCGACATCGGCCACGCACTCGTACACCTCGACCGTCAGCGCGCGACAGTCGTTTGCGGTGGCGGACAAGCGCTCGGCATCGCGATCGGCCAGCACCAGGCGCGCGCCTTGCGCGGCATAAGCCCGCGCGATGGCGGCACCGATGCCGCTGCCGGCGCCGGTGATCACGGCGCGGCGGTTGAACAGTTGTCGCATGGGACAATCCTCCAGATCCAGGGCAAACAGGGATGGCCGTCACTGAAAACAAAACCCGTGACGCCCGGCTTCAATCCGGCCAACGCACCGTGAGGCCGCCGTCGATGATGATGCTCTGGCCCGTCAGGTAGCTGGACTCATCGCCGGTCAGGAACCGCACCAGCGACGCCACCTCATCGGCGCGGCCGACTCGCCCCAGCGGAATCGCCCGGGCCGCCTTGGCCAGGCCTTCGGGGCCGAGGGAGTTTTTGCTGTCCAAGGACTGCGGCGTCTCGATCAGGCCCGGGATCACCGCATTGCAGCGAATGCCCTGCCCAGCCAGCTCCACCGCCAGCGAACGGCATAGCCCTGGCACACCGGCCTTGGCCGCGGCGTAATGAGAATGGTCCTGCCAGCCATACACGCCGCCGGCGATCGAAGAAATCGCCACCAACGCACCGCCCTCGGTCATGTAGCGAACGCTGGCGCGGAAGGTGCGCATCACCCCGGTCAGATCGACATCGAGCATGGCGTTCCAGGCCTCGTCGCTCATTTCCAACAGCGGCGCACGGCGCAGCAGGCCGGCGTTGGCCACCGCGTAATCAAGGCGCCCGAAAGTGCTGAATGCCTGCTCGGCCAGGTTATCCACCGAACGACTGTCGGTGACGTCCAGTGGCAGCATCAGGCATTCGCCACCCAACGCCTCGATCTGCTGGCGGGTGTCTTGCGGGTCGTGGGGGTCCGCCGGCAAGTAGCCCGCGGCCACGGCCACACCGTGACGGGCATACGCCACGGCCAGCGCCTGGCCGATGCCGCTGGCGGCACCGGTAATCAATGCAACTCTACGGGTCATGAGGGGCCTCCTTATTTCACGGTTTCCGGACGGACGTGGCGCGCCGCGAACATCAGCGCACCGGAGAGGAAACAAGGCAGCGCGCCGAAGTACAGCGCCGAGGTCTGCCAGTTGCCACCTGCCGCCAGCACCTGGGTGGCACCGAACCCGGCCACCACCGCGCCGATCGGCCCCATGGCATGGATAATCGCGCCGCCCGTGGCGCGGATGCTGGTGGGGAAACTCTCGCCGATGAAGAACAGCGCCGCCGAATAGGGACCGATCAGGAAGAACAGACCCAGGCTGTAGAGACCGACCACCATCGGCAGGTTGCTCGGCCCGTAGAGCATGCCGGCAAACGACAGCCCGCCCAGCATCCAGCCCAACGCGATGACATTGCGCCGGCCGATCTTGTCGCCCATCCAGCCATGGCTCAGGTAACCGCAGTAGCCCACCAGGTTGGAGAGCACCAGGATGATCAACGAGTTTTCGAAGGAGATATGGTGCACGCTGACGATCACCGTGGTGCCGAGCACGCTGAACACCTGGATCGCCGCCCAATTGAGCAGGATCGCCGCGCCGATCACCAGTGTCGCGCGCCGCGACGTGCCGCGAAAGGCCGACGCGAGGCCGGCCTTGCTGTGTTCCTCATAGTCGACGCCGTAGGTGGATGCCACTGCCTGGGCATCGGCGACCGCGCCGCTTTTGCGCAACTGGCCGATACGCTGGTGAATCTGGAACTGTGGGCTTTCCTTGAGCTTGCGCGCCATGATCGCAATGACGATGGCCGGGATCGCCGCAAAGATAAAACAGCCCTGCCAGCCGACGGTCGGCAGCAACACGGCGGTCAATCCGGCGGCGGTCAGCGCGCCCACCGGCCAGCCACCCTGCACCAGGCTGTAGATGAAGCCACGTCGCTTGGCCAGCCTCGGGTCATCGGAGGCGGCATAAAGCTCGCTCAGGTAGGTGGCATTGACGGTCTCCTCGGCGTAACCCAACCCACCCAGAGAACGGATCAGGATCAACGGCGATTTGCCCCAGGCACCGCCGATGGCCGTCAGCGCCGAACAGATCGCCGCGCCGCTGACGGTGAAGATGATCCCCATGCGCCGGCCCAAGCGGTCCACCAGCGGGCCGATGGCCAACGCCACCACCGCCGTGCCGACCGCCACCCAGGTGGCGATTTCGGCCTGCTCGACTTCGCTCCAATTGAAGTGCCGGCCGATTTCCGGCAACAACGTGCCGAACAGAATGAAGTCGTAGACCGCAAATACCCAGGCAAAAAAAGCGATCCAGGTGGCGAAGCGTACCTGGGCCGAGGTCAATTGCTCGGGTTTCCAACCAGTCAGGTCGAGTTTGTTGTAGATGGACATGAGAACACGCCTCGAATAAATGCCGGATCAGCGGCTGCGGGGGTTGCGGCGAATGAAGTCGTCGGCAATTTCATCGAACGTGACGAAGCGCACGCCGGCATGGCCCTGGATGTGTTCGATCAGGCGCTCCAGCATCAGCAGCACCTGCGGGCGCCCGGAGACGTCGGGGTGGATCGTCATGGTGAACACGGCATGCTCGTGTTCGCGATAGACCCAGTCGAACTGGTCGCGCCACATCTCTTCGAGGTGCCGCGGGTTGACGAAACCGTGGCTGTTGGGCGACTTCTTGATGAACATCATCGGTGGCAGGTCGTCGAGGTACCAATTCGCTGGGATTTCCACCAGATCGGTTTCCTGGCCACGCACCAGCGGTTTCATCCAGGTGTCCGGGTGCTGGCTGTAGTCGATCTTGGTCCAGCTGTCGCCGACGCGAACGTAGTAGGGATGGAAGTCGTTGTGCATCAGGCTGTGGTCGTACTTGATGCCTTTCTTGAGCAGCAGCTCGTTGGTCACTTTGCTGAATTCCCACCAGGGCGCGACATAGCCGGTAGGCCGCTTGCCGGTCACTTGGGTAATCAACTCGATGGATTTATCGAGCACCGCCTCTTCCTGCTGTGGGGTCATCGCGATGGGGTTTTCGTGGCTATAGCCGTGCACGCCGATCTCGTGGCCCGCATCCGCCACGGCTTTCATCTGCTCGGGAAAGGTCTCCAGGGAGTGCCCGGGGATAAACCAGGTGGTGCGCAAACCGTAGCGCTCGAACAACTTGAGCAGCCGCGGCGAGCCGACTTCACCGGCAAACAGGCCGCGGGAAATATCGTCGGGTGAGTCTTCACCGCCGTAGGAGCCGAGCCAGCCCGCCACGGCGTCGACATCGACCCCAAATGCACAAAGAATATCTTTAGCCATGATCGGCCTCCGGTTGTGGTGGTGGTTCAAACATCAATCAGGGATTGGCCAGCGTCGCCTCGACCGAGCGCGCGACTCGCAGGAGCCGGGCATCCTCGCCTTGAGGCACGCTGAGCAGCAGGCCGGTGGGCAGCCCCTGGCTGTCACGGCCGCTGGGCAGGTTGACGCCGGGCATGTCGAGCAAACTGCCGGGCATCGTCAGGCTCAGGGTCGCGAGATTGGTACGGACAAACAGTTCGTCGTCAGTCTCCAAAGGCGCCAGCGGCGGGGCGACATGGGCCACGGTCGGCGTAATCAGCACCGCGCCGTCGAGTTCCTCGACGAGTTGGCGTTGCAAGGTCGATCGCGCGTCGTAAAGCTTGAGCACCTGGCTGGCGGTCATGGGCCGCGCTGCTTCGAGACGCCGGCGTACCCGCGGGTCGAGACGTTCGGCATCGGCGCTGTCGAGCAAGGCCTCATGCAAGGCGAACGCCTCGGCGGCCCCCAGCCAGCCGTGGTCGCGGATCAGCGCGAGGCTGGCCTGGAAAGCCGGCAATGGCCGCATCTCCACCAGCGCCCCAGCGATGCGCAGCGCCTGGACACCGGCCAGCACATTGGCCCGCACCGCGGCCTCGACACGGGCATCCTCCAACACCGCTTGCTCGACCCAGAAACGCTGCCCGGCCAGGCTGCGCACCGGTGGCGCTTGCCGTGGGTCGCGACCCTGAAGCAATTCGTCGATCATCCAGGCGTCACGCACACTGCGAGTCAGCGGGCCGATGCTGTCGATGCTGTGGGCCAGAGGAAATACCCCATCGCGACTGTAACGACGGGAGCTGGCGCGAAACCCCACCAAAGCGTTGAAAGCCGCCGGGATACGGATCGAACCGGCGGTATCGGTGCCCATGGCGATCGGCACGATGCCCGCCGCGACCGCCACCGCCGAGCCGCTGGAGGAGCCGCCGGGGATCCGCGGTTGTGCATCGCTGAACGGGTTGACCGGCGTGCCGAAGTGCGGGTTGAGGCCGAGCCCTGAATAGGCGAACTCGCTGAGGTTGGTCTTGCCCAGGCAGACCATGCCGGCCCGGCTGAGCAGGCTGACACTGGCCGCGTCCAGCAACGCGGGCGGTGCGTTCCGGCGCACCGCCGCTGCCGCGGTGGTGACACTGCCGGCCACATCGAACAGGTCCTTCCAGGCCATCGGCACACCGTCGAAGCCGCTCAACGGTTGCCCGGCACGCCAGCGCGCCGCCGAGGCCTGCGCTTCACGCCGGGCCCGGGCCTCGGTCAACGACACGAACACGTGTTCGGCGCGAGCGGCTTGCTCCAGCGCTTGTTCCAGCACCTGGACCGGATCGGTGCGCCCTGACGCGAAGGCTTCGGCGAGTGCAATGGCATCCAGCGAGGAAAATGGGCTCATGGGCTGCGGCATCCAAAAACGTATCTATTATTAAAATATACATTTTGTATGGAGCAGATTCCGTGCCAGCTACGCTTATACAATCCATAGCTGCCGAACGCCAAAACGCCCAGAGGGGCTGGAACCATCGGCTTAGAGCTGCCTGGATGACTTGGATGAGCGGGACCCTGGCCAACATCCAGATGGCAGGCTTATCTAATGTATATTTTTATAAAAGATACATTTAGGTGCATAAAAGTAACGTTTTGATGGAGCGAGCCCCACGAAAGGGCGCACCAATGTGACCCTCAGTGACACAGGACACTGTGAGAGAATCCCTCCATCGCCGTCATGCCCAGAGGAATCGATGAAAGCAGCGCCAGCCCAAGACCCGCGTACCGCGTCTCGCTACGCAATGATTCATCAGGTATTGCGCGATGCAATCACCGAGGGCACCGCACTGCAGGGCTTGGTATTACTGGAAGCACCGCTGGCGGAGCTGTTCGGCACCAGTCGTGTGCCGGTGCGCAAGGCGCTGGATCTGTTGCACGAGGAGCGGTTGATCAGCCGTTTTGACGGGCGTGGGTACTTGATCAATCCCCTGGGCTTGGACATCGAGCCGCTGCGCCTGCCCTTGAGCCATGTTCACCTTGGCCTGGCGCGTGGCGAAGAACGGGTGGACACGCGACCACTGGGCGAGCGGATCCACGAAGAAATCGGCAGCGCGCTGCTGACCTGTATTACCTTCGGCCACTACCGCCTCGATGAACAAGCCGCCGCCGAGCACTACGGCGTGAGCCGGGCCGTGGTGCGAGAAGCCTTGATGCGCCTGAGGGACCGGGGCTTGCTGGAAAAAGAGCCCTACTCACAGTGGCTGGCCGGCCCGCTCACGGCCCGGGAAGTCACCGAAGATTATGAGTTGCGCGCCTGCCTGGAGCCCGAGGCGCTACGTCAAAGTGCGCCAGGGCTGAGCCGCGAACAACTGCAAGCCATGCTGGAACGGGTAACCCAGGCGCAACAGGCTGAGCATTGCCCGGAAGAGACGATCCAGCGCATCGAGGAAGACCTGCACCAGCACTGCCTCAGCGGCCTGCAGAATCGCAAAATGGCAGCGCTGATTCGCCAGGCCCAAAGCCCGATGATCATCAGCCGGATTTTTTCCCGGCTGCTGGGAATCGGCGCGGACCCCGCCATGCTGGCCGAGCACCGCCTGATCCTGGAACTGTTGCTGCACGGTGCCTTCGACGCCGCCGCGCTGAACCTCAAGGAGCATTTGCAACGCGCCCGGCAACGGATGTTGCAACGCCTCAAGGTGCTATCGGTCGTGCCGGAGCAGGACTTGCCACCCTACCTGAGCAAAATCAGCTGATCGCCCACGGACAGCGACCAGCCCTCAGCTTTCCAGCAATCCATGCAATTCCACGAACTGCTGGGTCAGCTTGTGCCGCGGGTCAAGGTGGATCAGCGGCAGGCTGGCCTGGTGGGATTCGCGCATGCGCACCGAACTGCTCAAGTACACCGGCAATACCGGCAGGCCTTCGGCGATCAGTTCGTCGAGAATCTGCTGCGGCAGGCTGGCACGGGCCTGGAACTGGTTGACCACGATGCCTTCGACTTCCAGGCCTTCGTTATGGTCGTCCTTGAGTTCTTCAATTTCCGCCAGCAGGCCGTACAAGGCCTGACGGGAAAAGCTGTCGCAGTCGAACGGAATCAGCACCCGATCAGCGGCGATCAACGCTGAAACCGCATAGAAATTCAGCGCTGGCGGGGTGTCCAGGTAAATCCGGTCGTAATCCTCCTCCAGCTCTTCGAGCAATTTGCGCAGCTTGTTGATCTTGTGCTTCGCCTCGAGCTTGGGCTGCAGGTCCGTCAGCTCCGCCGTGGCGGTGATCACGTGCAGGTTGTCGAACGGCGTTTCGTAGATATCCACCTTGTTCTTTTTCGAGAAAGGCCCGGACGACAGGGTCTGCTTGAAGAAGTCGGCGATGCCCATGGGGATATCGTCGCCGGTCAGGCCAGTCAGGTATTGAGTGGAATTGGCCTGGGCATCCAGGTCCACCAACAGCGTGCGATAGCCCTCGCTGGCGCTGACTGCCGCCAGATTGCAGGCGATGCTGGACTTGCCCACGCCACCTTTCTGATTGAACACCACACGCCGCATGTCAAAACCTCCGTGTATCAAAGATTCCCGAGTGTAGTAGGCCGCGACACTGCTTAGCTACCTTCTGCGTAGGAGGACTACAGCAACAGTGGCTTTTCCAACGATTCAGACGTCAATCGTGCCCGGATAAAGACAGAAACAACCGACAGACACGCCCGTGACGATCGCGATAATGGTCCAAGCCAGGCATCGAGTGGACCGACTCGTACATTTTGCTGGGCAAAATGTAACCAGTATTTGCTACAAGCCAACCGCACCGGGATAATGCGCGCCACTTGGGTCGCAAGGCCATGCAGGGTAGGACGCGGGTCAAACCACTGAACCGTGACAATAAAAGCCCCGCAGGGGTGGGATGAGTCTTGATCAATTTCAATATCGCCCAATGGCGCGCGTGGGCCCCTGGGCTCGAAAGCGTGGACGACTGGCAGGCCTGGAGCCGACAGCCGGTTGTATTGCCGGCCAGCGATGCCGCCCCCGACGTATCGTTCCTGCCTGCCATGCAGCGTCGTCGCCTCAGCCGCCTGGCGCGGATGGCCTTCAGTGTCGGCTGGCCACTGGCCGAGGGCCAGCCGGGCCTACCGTTGGTCTTTATTTCCCGCCACGGCGAAACCCCGCGCACGTTCGAGATTCTCAAGGACCTGGCGGCCAACCAGCCCTTGTCGCCAACCCAGTTCAGCCTGTCGGTGCACAACGCCGTGATCGGCCTGTGGTCGATCATGCGCGGCGAAACCAGCGAAATGACCGCCCTGGCCGCCACCGGCGACGGCTTGGAGCACGGCGTGCTGGAGGCCGCCGCCTTGTTGAACGAAGGCTCGCCGGCGGTGTTGCTGGTGATCACCGAAGAACAACCGCCGCAGGTCTACGCACCGTGGGTCGATGACGTGCCTTTCCCCTATGCCGTGGGCCTGCTGCTGACGCCCGGCGACGACTGGCGATTGGACCTGTCCGCGCAGGCCGGCCAACGATCCGGCGGCGACTGGCCCCATGCCCTGGACCTGTTGCGTACCCTGCTGAACAACGAAACCACCTGCCAACATGCCTGGAAGAATCGTGTATGGAACTGGCAACGCAACCGGTGACCGGTAAACATCGCGACGCCTATTACTGGCGCCTGGTCGCGACCGCCGCAAGCTTCGCCCTGTTCGGGCTGGGCGGCCTGTGCCTGCGCTTGCTGGTTTTTCCGTTGCTGGCCTGGCTGCCCGGCGATGCCCAGGCCCACCGACAGAGGGCTCGACGCACCGTCGGGCGGTTGTTCCGGTTTTTTATCCGGTTCATGGCCCGTACCGGCGTGCTCACCTACCAGATCGATGGCGCCGAACGGCTCGGGCGCCCCGGGCAGATGATCATTGCCAATCACCCCTCGCTGATCGACGTGGTGTTCCTGATCGGGCTGGTGCCCAACGCCAACTGCGTGGTCAAGCAAAGCCTGTGGGACAACCCCTTTACCCGTGGTCCATTGCGTTCAACCCAGTACATCAGTAATGACGGCAGCATGGACATGCTCGATGCCGCCAGCGATACCCTGCAAGCTGGCCAGACGCTGATCGTGTTTCCCGAAGGAACGCGCACCCAGCCAGGCCAGGTGCCGGCCTTTCATCGGGGGGCCGCGGCCATCGCCCTGCGGGGTGCGAAAATCCTCACGCCCGTCACGATCAAGGTCAACCCCACGACCCTGACCAAAGCCGAACCCTGGTATCGCATCCCCCGGCGCCGCGTGCACTTCAGTTTTCACGTCGGGGCCGATATAGATCCACAGGCGTTCGCCGCGCTCGGCCCGCCGCCCCAGGCTTCGCGCAGGCTCAACGATTTCTTGCATCACTATTTCATCAAGGAGCTCGCCGAAGATGAGCGATCTGCACCGTGACATCAAACAGCTGATCATCGACGCCCTCGGCCTGGAAGACATCGGCATCGACGACATCGGCGACCACCAGCCCCTGTTCGGCGAAGGCCTGGGCCTGGATTCGGTGGATGCCCTGGAGCTAGGCCTGGCGATCCAGAAGGAGTACGGCATCAAGATCGACGCCGACGCCAAGGACACTCGTAACCATTTCAGCAATGTGGCAAGCCTTGCGGCCTTCGTCACTGCAAAACGCCCCTGAGACCGGACCATGCAAACTCGTGACGACATTTTCAACACCCTGCGTGACGCCCTGGTCGAGCTCTTCGAGCTGGACCCGGAGCGCGTGACGCTGGAATCGAACCTGTACCAGGACCTGGAAATCGACAGCATCGATGCGGTTGACCTGATCGACCACATCAAGCGCCAGACCGGCAAGAAAATCGCCGCCGAAGAGTTCAAGTCGGTGCGCACCGTCAATGACGTGGTCGAGGCGGTCTATCGACTGGTTCAACCGGCCGCATGACCCGGCTGATTGGCCTCGGCCTGCTGCTGGCGGGCCTGCTGTACCCCTTTGCGGTGTATTTCGGCATGGAGCATTTCGCCCCGTGGCAGTTCGGGCTGCTGCTGGGTAGCCTGTGGCTGGCCCGGGCGTTGCTAGGCAAGGGCGGTGACGGCAGCCGCTGGATGGCGACCACGGCGATCGTGTTCTGCGTGTTGCTCGCGCTGTTCGACAGCCCGCTCCTGCTGCGTTGGTACCCGGTGCTGATCAGCGGGTTCATGCTTGGGCTGTTCGCCCTGAGCCTGAAATACGGCCCGCCAATGATCGAACGCCTGGCCCGCCTGCGCGAACCGCAGCTGCCGGCCAAGGCGGTGGTCTATACGCGTCAGGTCACGGTGGCCTGGAGTGTGTTTTTCCTGTGTAACGGTTTGCTCGCCGCCGCCCTGACCCTCTGGGCGCCGCTGAGCTGGTGGATGTTGTACACCGGCCTGATTTCCTACGGATTGATGGGGCTGCTGTTTGCCATTGAATGGCTCATACGACAACGGGTAAGAGGCCGCCCATGAATTGGATAACACTTGAGCGGATGTTGCTCAGGGCTCAGCCGGAACGCGCCGTCGCGGTCGCTCCGGCGCTGGATCATTCGCAACTGCGGGACGCGGCGTTGCGCCTGGCGGCCGGCCTGCAAGCCCGGGGCGTACGCCAGGTGGCGGTGCACCTGGAAGATGCAGCCGACCTGGCCATCGCCCTGCTCGGTGCCTGGCACGCCGGCACGCGCGTCCTGCTTCCCGCCGACCTGCAAGCGCAGACACGCCAGCGCTGGGCGTCGGAGGTGGACCTGTGGCTGACCGACCAGCCCGGCGACACCCATCCCGACGACTTGCGACACGCGCCGATGGACGCCGCCGAACTGGACCTCGATCACTGCTGGCTGAGCCTGTGCACCTCCGGCTCCAGCGGCGAGCCCAAGCGCATCGAGAAAACCCTGCGGCAGTTGAGTAACGAAGTCCAGGCCCTGGAACAGCTGTGGGGCGCCGACCTGGGCCCGGCCTGCATGATCGGCAGCGTTGCCACCCAACATATCTACGGATTGCTGTTCCGAGTGCTGTGGCCGCTGTGTGCCGGGCGTCCGTTCGGACGCAGGCAATTGGCGTTCCCCGAAGACCTGCAACGCGCCAGCCGCGAGCAACCGGTGTTCGCCTGGGTCGCCAGCCCGGCGTTGCTCAAGCGCATGGGCGATAACCTCGACTGGCCGGCCCTGAGCAGCGTGCGCCGGGTGTTCTCCTCCGGCGGTGCCTTGCCAGCCGAGGCCGCGCAAAGCTTGCAGCGACGGCTGGGACAATGGCCGACGGAAATTTTCGGCAGCTCGGAAACCGGCGGTATCGCCTGGCGCCAGGGTGACCCATGGTGGCAGCCCTTTGCCGACGTCGAGCTGAGCCAGGACAGCGACGGCGCCTTGCTGATCGCTTCGCCCTACCTGCCCGCCGGGCATGTGGAACACACCGCTGACGCAGCGCGAATCGCCGCAGATGGACGCTTCGAGCTGCTCGGGCGACTGGACCGTATCGTCAAGCTCGAAGAGAAGCGCATCTCCCTGCCCATGCTCGAACAGGCGCTGGTGGCCCATGACTGGGTCAGCGAAGCGCGGCTGGGCGTGGTGCAGGAGAATCGCGCCTCCCTCGGCGCGCTGCTGGTGCTGAGCGAAGCTGGCCTGCGAGCCTTGCGCAACCAGGGTCGGCGGGCCGTGACCGAGGGCCTGCGCCGTCACCTGGGCGAACATTGCGAAACCCTGGCCCTGCCACGGCGCTGGCGCTGGCTGCGGCAGTTGCCGCTCAACGCCCAGGGCAAACTGCCCCAGGCCGAGGTCGAGGCGCTGCTGATGGCGCCACGCCCCAAAGCCCCCGAGGTGTTGGAGCAAGTCGAAACCGACGGTGAGTGGAGCCTGCGCCTGGTCGTGCCGCCTGACCTTGCGTACTTCAGCGGTCACTTCCCCACCGCCCCGGTATTACCCGGCGTGGTGCAGGTCGACTGGGCCTTGAGCATAGGTCGCCAACTGCTGGACCTGCCGCCGCGGTTCGTCGGCATGGAGGTGCTGAAATTCCAGCAACTGGTGCGCCCCGGTGACGACATCCAACTGCACCTGCGCTTCGACCGCGAGCGCGGCAAGCTGTACTTTGCCTACCGCAATGCCACGGCGGCCTGTTCCAGCGGGCGGATTGTGTTGGGGATGGCGAATGATTAATGCTCACACTGCCCTCCTGTGGCGAGGGAGCTTGCTCCCGCTGGGCGGCGTAGGAGCTGAGGAGTGCAACGAGGCTGCGATCTTGTCCCAGACAGTTGAGTCGCAAGTGAAAGATCAACATCAAAAGATCGCAGCCTTCGGCAGCTCCTACAGCGGGAGCAAGCGCCCTCGCCACAAAATGCACCTTAGCCACCGAGACATGCCGCATGCATAACCCCTGCGCCGTCATCCCGGTCTACAACCACGAAACCGCCATCTCGGCGGTGGTCCAGGCGTTGCTCGCCAACGGCCTGCCCTGCGTGCTGGTGGATGACGCCAGCAACCCGGCATGTGCCGCCGTACTGGAACGGCTGGCCGAAGGCGAGCAGGTGCATCTGGTCAGGCTCGCCGTCAACCAGGGCAAGGGCGGCGCGGTGATGACCGGCTTGCGCGAAGCGTCGCGCCTGGGTTTCAGCCACGCCTTGCAGGTGGACGCCGACGGGCAGCACGACCTGGGCGACGTGAAGACCTTCATCGAGCAATCCCGTGCCCACCCGGACGCAGTGATCTGTGGCTATCCGCACTACGACGCCAGCGTGCCGAAAGGTCGCCTCTACGCGCGCTACCTGACCCACGTCATGGTCTGGATCAACAGCCTGTCCCTGCAAATCCGCGACTCGATGTGCGGCTTTCGGGTCTATCCCTTGGCACCGACCCTGGCGCTGATCGACTCGGCCAATATCGGCAAGCGCATGGATTTCGACTCGGACATCCTGGTGCGCCTGGCCTGGCGCAATCAGCCGATGCACTGGCTGCACACCCGGGTCCATTACCCTCGGGACGGCGTTTCGCACTTTCGCCTGTTCCACGACAACGTGCTGATTTCCAGCATGCACACCCGGCTGTTCTTCGGCATGCTGGTGCGCGCGCCCCTGATTCTCTGGCGACGGTGGCGGGCATGAGTCTTCAGGCAGACAAGCAACATTGGGCCGACCGCCAGGAGCGCGGCAGTTTCTGGCTGATGAAACTCACCGCGCTCGCCGCCAAGGTGCTCGGCCGACGCTTGCTGACCCCGGTGCTGTACGGCATCGTCCTGTACTTTTTCATTTTCGGCCGCAGCGCGCGCCAGGCGGCCTGGCAATACCAGCAGCGCCTGGCCGACTGGAGCGCGCGCCCCGAACTGCGCCCGACCCGCTGGCGGGTGTTCGGGCAGTTCATGGCGTTCGCCGACTCCTTGCTCGACAAGCTCGACGTCTGGAACGGCAAGCTGAGCATCGACCAGATCGAAATCGTCGACCCGGCGCTGCTGCGCAATCACCTGCGCGATACCCGCGGGCAGATGCTGGTGGGCGCGCACCTGGGCAACCTGGAGATGTGCCGGGCCCTGGCCGAACTGGGCGAGAAAGTGACCATGAACGTGCTGGTGCACACCAAGCACGCCGAGCAGTTCAACCGTTTGCTGGGCGAGGCCGGTGCCACGCACTTGCGGCTGATCCAGGTCAGTGAGCTGAACCCGGTGATCATGTTGCAACTGAGCGAACGCCTGGAGCGCGGCGAGTGGCTGGCGATTGCCGGCGACCGCGTGCCACTGCACGGCGGACGCAGCGTGATCGTGGACTTCATGGGCCACCCGGCGGCATTCCCCCAAGGCCCCTGGTTGCTGGCCGGCCTGCTGAAATGCCCGGTCAACCTGCTGATGTGCCTAAAGCACGAGGGGCGCTATCGCGTCACGCTCGAACCCTTCGCCGAGACCGTGGTGTGGAAGCGCAACGAGCGCGAACAAGTGATCGCCCATTGGGCCGGCCATTATGCCGAGCGCCTGGCGCAGTACTGCCTCCAGGGGCCCCAACAGTGGTTCAACTTTTACCCTTTCTGGAAGACCGATGACGATGCCCACTCTTGAGCCGGTAACCTTCGGCGAACGCCCCCTGCGCATCGAGGATGTGCTGGCCCTGGCCAACCGTCAGGCCCCGACGCAGTTGCAGGATGACCCGGCGTACCGCCAGCGCATCGCCAAGGGTGCGCAATTCCTCGACTCCTTGCTGGACAAGGAAGGCGTGATCTACGGCGTGACCACCGGCTACGGTGACTCTTGCGTGGTGGCGGTGCCGCTGCACCATGTCGAGGCCCTGCCGCGTCACCTGTACACGTTCCACGGCTGCGGCCTGGGCAAGCTGCTGGACGCCCAGGCCACCCGCGCGGTGCTGGCGGCGCGCTTGCAGTCGCTGTGCCACGGCGTGTCCGGGGTGCGGGTGGAACTGCTGGAGCGGCTCCAGGCCTTTCTCGAACACGACATCCTGCCGCTGATCCCGGAAGAAGGCTCGGTGGGCGCCAGCGGTGACCTGACGCCACTGTCCTATGTGGCGGCCACGTTGTCCGGCGAACGGGAAGTGATGTTCCGCGGCGAGCGGCGCCTGGCCGCCGATGTGCACCGTGAGTTGGGCTGGCCCCCACTGGTGCTGCGGCCCAAGGAGGCCCTGGCGCTGATGAACGGCACCGCTGTGATGACCGGCCTGGCCTGCCTGGCCTTCGCCCGGGCCGACTACTTGCTGCAATTGGCGACCCGTATCACCGCGTTGAACGTCGTTGCCCTGCAAGGCAACCCGGAACATTTCGACGAGCGCCTGTTCGCCGCCAAGCCACATCCAGGGCAAATGCAGGTCGCCGCGTGGCTGCGCAAGGACCTGGCGATCGACGCGCCGACGGCGCCGCTGCATCGCCTGCAGGATCGCTACTCCCTGCGCTGCGCGCCCCATGTACTCGGCGTGCTGGCCGACAGTCTGGGCTGGCTGCGTTCGTTCATCGAGACCGAACTCAACAGCGCCAACGACAATCCGATCATCGACGCCGAAGCCGAACGCGTGCTCCACGGCGGGCATTTCTACGGTGGGCATATCGCCTTCGCCATGGACAGCCTGAAGAACCTGGTGGCCAACGTCGCCGACCTGCTCGACCGACAACTTGCCTTGCTGGTGGACGAGCGCTACAACCACGGCCTGCCGAGCAACCTGTCCGGCGCCAGCGCCGAGCGGGCGATGCTCAACCACGGGTTCAAGGCCGTGCAGATCGGCACCAGCGCCTGGACCGCCGAGGCGCTGAAAAACACCATGCCGGCCAGCGTGTTCTCGCGTTCCACCGAATGTCACAACCAGGACAAGGTGAGCATGGGCACCATCGCCGCCCGGGACGCGATCCGTGTGCTGGAACTGACCGAACAGGTCGCCGCCGCCACGTTGCTGGCGGCCAACCAGGGCGTATGGCTGCGCAGTCGTGCCGAAGACGCGCGGCCGTTGCCGCCGGCCCTGGCCGCCATGCACCAGCAACTGGCGGAGGATTTCGCCCCGGTCATCGAAGACCGCGCCCTGGAAGGCGAATTGCGCGTGTGCCTGCAACGCATTGCCGAACAACATTGGAGGCTGCATGCGTAGCCAAGGCGTTCTGCACGTCGACACCCACATCGTGGTGCCGTTTTTCGACGTCGATTCGATGAACGTGGTCTGGCACGGCCACTACGTCAAATACCTGGAAGTTGCTCGCTGTGCGCTGCTCGACCTGATCGGCCACAACTACAACGACATGCTCGAATCCGGCCATGCCTGGCCGGTCATCGACCTGCAACTGCGCTACGTGCGCAGCGCCGTGTTCGGCCAGGCCCTGACCGTGCGTGCCAGCCTGGTGGAGTGGGAGAACCGGCTGAAGATCAATTACCTGATCAGCGACGCAGCCACCGGCGAGCGCCTGACCCGCGCCAGTTCGGTGCAAGTGGCCGTGGACATCGCCAGCCGCGAAATGCTGCTGGCCTCGCCCCGGGTCTTTGTCGAAGCCGTCGAAAGGAAACTGCCATGAAGCGTTTGTCGATCTGCCTGCTGTTGTGTTGCCTGGCGCCGTTGGCCCAGGCCTTCGACCTGCAGCAATTGAGCGACCAACTGGCCCGTCCGGAGGTGATCCACGGCCAGTTCATCCAGGAAAAACACCTGCGCGCCCTGCCCCAACCCCTCACCAGCAAAGGCCGCTTCGTACTGGCGAAAAACCACGGCCTGCTGTGGCTGCTGCAAACCCCGCTGCAACAGGACTACCGCATCACCGCCCAAGGCATCGCCCGGCGGGACGGCAATGCCTGGCAGATGCTGCCGAACAAGAGCGCCGGCGCCGAGCAGAACCGCCTGTTCCTGGCGGTATTGCAGGGCGACAGCAGTGGCTTGCAACGGGATTTCGAGCTGAGCCTGTCGGGCGAACCGCAGCAGTGGAAACTCACCCTGACCCCGCGCTCGGTGCTGCTCAAGCAGGTCTTCAACCAGATCAACATCGACGGCGGCGAACTGGTCCAGCGCATCGAACTGCTGGAAACCCAGGGCGACAGCACCGTACTGCGCATGCAGGACAGCACCAGCGCACAGCCCTTGAGCGAAGCGGAGCAACATGATTTTGCCGAGTGAACGGATGCTGCCACGGCTGTTCCTGATCCTGCTGCTGGCAGTGCTCGCGCTCGCCGGCTGGCAGTGGCGCAACGGCGCGCCGCTGTCGGCCAATCTCATGGAACTGGTGCCGGGCACGTCGCCCGATGCCCTGGAACTGATCGCCGAACAGCGCATGCAGGAACCGCTCAATCGCGAGGTGCTGGTGCTGGTCGGTCATGCCGATCGCCAGCAAGCCATCGCCCTGGCGCAAACCCTCGGCGAGCAATGGCAGGCCAGCGGTCTGTTCGACAAGGTGCAGTGGACGTTGCAGGCCGACTTGCCGGCGCTGCGTACGCAACTGCTCAACGGGCGGTTGGCGATGCTCTCGGCGGCTGACCGGCAGCAACTGATCGAACAGCCCCAGGCGTTCATCCAACAACGGGTACAGGCCCTGTTCGACCCGTTCAGCGGCTTCAGCCTGGTGCCGAACCAGGACGATTGGCTGGGCCTGACCGGACGCATCCAGAACAGCCAGCCCCAACGCGGCGCGATCAAATTCGACATCGGCAGTGGGGCCCTGATCGCCGATGCCGACGGTAAAAGCTGGGTGATGCTGCGGGCCCGTGCCCAGGGCACCGCCTTCGACATGAACCTGCCGCTGCAAGTGGCCGGGCTGCTGCAACGCAGCCGCGACCAGGCGGGCCAGGCCCAAGGGCAACTGCTGGCGGCCAGCGGCCTGCTGTACGCCGCCAGCGGCCAGCAACAGGCGTCGCGGGAAATCACCTGGGTCGGCGGTGGCGCGACGGTCGGCATCTTACTGCTGCTGTTGCTGGCCTTCCGGCGCCTGCGGGTGTGGCTGGCGTTCGTGCCGGTGCTGGTGGGCATGCTGTTCGGCGCGGTGGCGTGCGTGGCCTTGTTCGGGCGCATGCATGTGATGACCCTGGTATTGGGGTCCAGCCTGATCGGCGTCGCGGTGGATTACCCCTTGCACTACCTGTCCAAGAGCTGGAGCCTCAAGCCATGGCGCAGCTGGCCGGCCTTGCGCCTGACCCTGCCGGGGCTGAGCCTGAGCCTGGCGACCACGTGCATCGGCTACCTGGCCCTGGCCTGGACGCCGTTTCCGGCCCTGACCCAGATCGCGATATTTTCCGCCGCCGGGCTGGTGGGTGCCTACTTGACCGCGGTGTGCCTGTTGCCGGCGCTGCTCAACGGTGCGGATTTGCGTCCGGCCCAGTGGCCGCTGCGGCTGTGCGAAGGCCTGCTCCAGATCCGCCAGGCGTTGTTGGCACGGGTGCCTACGCCAGTGCTGCTGGTGTTGCTGCTGAGCTTCTGCGCGGGCGGCCTCTGGCACCTGACCACGAAAAACGACGTCCGCCAGTGGATCGGCACGCCCCAGCACCTCACCGACGAAGCCCGCGACATCGCGCGCATCACCGGCTTCCAGCCCACCAGCCAGTTCTTCCTGATCCGCGCCGACAATCAGTCTCAACTGCTGGAGCGCCAGACCGCCCTCAACGAACGCCTGGACCAGTTGATCGCCCTGGAAAAACTCCAGGGCTACCTGTCGCTGAACCAACTGGTGAGCCCGCCCGCCGACCAGCAGAAAGTGCGTGAGGCCCTGGCCCGGTTGCCGGCTGTCTGGCAGCCGTTGCTGGACCTGGGCGTGCCGGTCGCCGCGCTGCAAGCGGAACTGGCGCAATTGCAGGCCTTGCCGGTGACCGACATCGATGCCGCGCTGGCCGGCCCCCTGGCCGAGCCGTACCGCACGCTCTGGCTCGGCCCCACCGCCCAAGGCGTCGCCGCCATGATCAGCCTGCAAGGCTTGAACGATGCCGCGCTGCTGCGGGTGCAAGCCGTGGACCTGCCGGGGGTACAACTGGTGGATCGCCTGGGCGACCTGAACCGGGTCTTCGCCGCCACGCAGGTCAGCGCCGCCGAGTTGAAACTGGCCTCCTGCGTGCTGATCGTGCTGGTACTGATCTGGCCGTTCGGGGTCGGTGCGGCCTTGCGCATCGTCGCCCTGCCATTGCTGGCCGCGCTGTGCAGCCTGGCGAGCCTCGGCTGGCTGGGGCAGCCACTGACCCTGTTCAGCTTGTTCGGCCTGCTGCTGGTGACGGCCATCGGCGTCGATTACGCGATTCTGATGCGCGAGCAGATTGGTGGCGCGGCGGTGAGCCTGCTGGGCACTTTCCTGGCAGCGATCACCACCTGGCTGTCGTTCGGCCTGCTGGCGCTTTCCAGCACACCGGCGGTGAGTAATTTCGGCCTGGCGGTGAGCCTGGGACTGGCCTTCAGTTTCATGCTGGCGCCGTGGGCCGGGCGTCACGAACACCCCACACCCGCTCAAGAAGACCCACGATGATTACGGAATTCGAGGAATCCCAATGCCTGTGACTGAAACGGAATATCGCCAGGTCGTCGTCATCGGTGCCGGCCCGTCCGGGGCGATTGCCGCCGCGCTGCTCAAGCGCAAGGGCCACGATGTGCTGGTCATCGAGCGCCAGCATTTCCCACGGTTCTCCATCGGTGAGAGCCTGTTGTCCCACTGCCTGGATTTCGTTGAAGAAGCCGGCATGCTCGACGCGGTGAATGCCGCCGGGTTCCAGCGCAAGAACGGCGCCGCGTTCGCCTGGGGCGAGCGCTACAGCGCCTTCGACTTCGGCGATACCTTCAGCAACGGCAAACCCACCACGTTCCAGGTGCAACGGGCCGACTTCGACAAATTGCTGGCCGACCAGGCCGTCCTGCAAGGCGTGGAGATCCGCTACGGCCAAGCGATTGCCAGTGCCGACTTCACCCTCGCCAAACCACGACTGGGCGTGCAGCGTGAAGACGGCAGCGAGTACTGCGTCGAGGCTGACTTCGTGCTCGATGCCAGCGGCTACGGTCGCGTCCTGCCGCGCCTGCTGGACCTTGAGGCGCCGTCGAACTTCCCGCTGCGCCAGGCGGTGTTCACACACATCGAGGATCGCATCGACGCTCCAGCGTTCGACCGGGAAAAGATCCTCATCACCACCCACCCGAGCCAACGTGACGTGTGGTTCTGGACCATTCCGTTCAGCGGCGGACGCTGCTCGGTGGGCGTGGTCGCGGCGGCGGAACATTTCGCCGGCCGCACCGACGACCTCGATGCCTGCCTGCGCGGTTTCATCGACGAAACCCCGAGCCTGGCCGGCGTACTGCAAAATGCGGAGTGGGATACCCCGGCGCGGACCATCGGCGGCTACTCGGCCAACGTCAAGACTCTGCACGGCCCTGGCTTTGCCCTGTTGGGCAACGCCGCGGAATTCCTCGACCCGGTGTTCTCCTCCGGCGTGACCATTGCCATGCGTTCGGCGAGCATGGCCGCCGATGTACTCCACCGTCAGTTGCAGGGTGAAAGCGTCGATTGGCAAAGCGAGTTTGCCGAGCCGCTCAAGCGTGGCGTCGACACCTTCCGCTGCTATGTCGAGGGCTGGTACGCCGGCACCTTCCAGGACGTGATCTTCTACACCGAAGGCTCGGACGACATCCGACGCATGATCAGTTCGATCCTGGCGGGCTACGCCTGGGATCAGCGCAACCCGTTTGTCAGTGAACCCAAGCGACGCCTGCGCATGCTCTCGGAAATCTGCGCAAGCCCGGCGCCGAGTCAGCAACCATGAGCTACCTGAGCGACAACTACGTCGAAGAAACCCGCTTCGGCTTCTGGTTCCTGCGCAGCCACACCTGGCAGCACCACGTGTTGCGCGTGGCGATCAACGACCTGCGCAGCCTGTTCGGCACCGCGCTGCCGGCCAATCCGGTGCTGCTGGACGCCGGCTGCGGCCAGGGCAAATCATTCCAATACCTGCGCCAAGTGTTCGCGCCACAACACCTGATCGGCGTGGATGCCGACCCTCACAGCCTGGACCTGAGCCGGGAGGAGGCCGCGCGCCAAGGCATGAGCGTGGAACTGATCGGCAGCGACTGCGCGACCTTGGCGGTGCCCGACGCCAGCGTCGACCTGCTGTTCTGCCACCAGACGTTCCATCACCTGGTGGAGCAGGAAAAAGCCCTCGCCGAGTTCTACCGCGTACTCAAGCCCGGCGGCTATCTGATGTTCGCCGAATCCACCGAAGCCTACATCGATACCTGGGTGATCCGCTGGCTGTTCCGCCACCCCATGCACGTGCAGAAAAGTGCCGCGCAGTACCTGCAGATGATCCGCGATCAAGGGTTCCGGTTCGAAGACCGCAACGTCTCCTACCCGTACCTGTGGTGGAGCCGTGCCAAGGATTTCGGCCTGCTGGAGCGCTTTGGCCTGCGCCGGCCCAAGCCATTTGGCGAGCGTGAGGAAACCCTGGTCAATGTGGTGGCGCGCAAGCCTGGCGAAGGGGCTGCCGGATGATCCGTGGCCTGCTGATCGCCTGTGTGTTGCTGCTCAGCGCCTGCGCCAGCCAGGCGCCGCTGCCCGCACGCACGCCGACCCTGGCGTTGCCGATGCAACTGCACATCGAGCGGACCCTGGCCGGCCAACGCCAGGACTGGTTGCTGGTGATCCAGCGCGAAGACACCGGCATCCGTTGGTCGATGATGGACCCGCTGGGCATTCCCGTGGCCCGCCAGCGCCTGGTCGACGGCCAGTGGCAGGCCGACGGTCTGCTGCCACCCAATGCCGAGGCCCGGGAGTTGTTCGCCGCGCTGTTGTTCGCCCTGACCCCCGACGCCGAGCTGTCCGGCAACTATCCGGCGGCCCGGCGACAGGCGTCGCAACGGACCCTCGTTAATCGCTGGCAGGTGCGCTACACGCAGCCTTTGGATTTTGAAATGAGCCTGCCCCAAGGCCCCCGCTACCGCATCACACCGTTGACCGAGAACGCCCCATGACCGCCTACCTGAATGCCCTCGGGGTGATCTGCGCCCTGGGCCGCGACAAGCACACTGTCGCGCGCAACCTGTTTGCCGGCGACTGCTCGGGCGTGCGCAGCGAGGATGGCTGGGTGGCCGAACGGGCCTTGCCGGTCGCCGCGGTACCGGGTGAGCTCGCGCCCATCCCCCCTGCCCTGGCGGCGCAACGCAGCCGCAATAATCAACTGCTGCTGGAAGCGGGTCTGCAGATTCGCGCCGAGATCGACCTGGCCATCCAGACCTACGGTCGCGCTCGCATCGGCATCGTCCTGGGCACCAGCACGTCGGGCATCGATGAGGCCAGCCAGGGCATTGCCCACTATCTGCGCGAGCAGCGCTTCCCCGACGGCTACGACTACCAGCAACAGGAACTCAGCGCGCCGGCCAATTTTCTTTCCGACTGGCTCGGCCTGAGCGGCCCGTCCTACGTGATTTCCACGGCCTGTACCTCCAGCGCCCGCGCCTTGATGAGCGCCCGGCGCCTGTTGGACCTGGGCCTGTGCGATGCGGTGCTGTGCGGCGGCGTGGACAGCCTGTGCACACTGACCCTCAACGGTTTTTCCGCGTTGGAGGCGGTCTCGAACGAACGCTGCAATCCGTTCTCGGTGAACCGCAGCGGCATCAACATCGGCGAAGCGGCGGTGCTGTTTCTCATGAGCAAGACGCCAGGCGAGGGCACACCGATTGCCTTGCTCGGCGACGGCGCCAGTTCCGATGCCCACCATATCTCCGCGCCCGAACCCAGCGGTCGCGGCGCACGCCAGGCCATGGAAAAAGCCCTGCGCTGCGCCGACCTCGACGCCCACCAGATCGACTACCTGAACCTGCATGGCACCGCTACGCAACACAATGACGCCATGGAAAGCCAGGCCGTGGCCGGACTGTTCCCGGCGGGCGTGCCCTGCTCGTCCACCAAGCCCATGACCGGCCATACCCTCGGCGCGGCCGGGGCGCTGGAAGCGGCGTTCTGCTGGCTGGCCCTGAGCACACAGAACACCGCCCAGGCCTTGCCGCCGCACATCTGGGACGGCCAGGCCGATCCTGCCCTGCCAGCGCTCGACTGGGTCACCGCCGACACCCGCCTGAAACCCGCCACTACGCGCCGCCTGATGAGCAATTCATTTGCCTTCGGCGGCAACAACGTCAGCCTGATTATCGGAGACGCCCCATGACTGACTGGCCGCTCGCCGAACTGCTGCCCCATGCCGGCGACATGATCCTCATCGACCGGATCCTGTCGTTCGATGACGAACAGATCCACACCCACGCCACCGTCAAGCCCGGCGGCTTGTTCAACCGCGACGACGGCGCACTGCCGGCCTGGGTCGGCATCGAGCTGATGGCCCAGAGTGTCGCGGCGTTTGCCGGTTGCCACGCCCGCCGACGCGGCGATGCCGTGGAGTTGGGCTTTTTGCTCGGCACCCGCAAGTTCGAATGCAACGTCGACTGCTTTCCCGTCGGCACCGAGCTGAGCATCCATGGCGTGCGCTCCCTGGAAGACGACAACGGCATGGGCGTGTTCGAATGCCACATCCACGCCCCCGGCATCCATGCCACGGCCCGGCTCAATGTCTTCCGTCCGCCCCAGGCTGCCCATTACCTTCATGAACCGTCCGCAACAGGAACCCCGCCATGACTGAATCCGTACTGGTCACCGGCTCCAGCCGTGGCATCGGCCGCGCCATCGCCCTGCGCCTGGCCCAGGCCGGGCACGACATCGTGCTGCACTGCCGCAGCGGCCGCGCCGAGGCCGAGGCGGTCCAGGCACAAATCCAGGCCCTGGGCCGCAACGTCCGGGTGCTGCAATTCGACGTGGCCGACCGCGCCGCCTGCAAGGCCATTCTCGAAGCCGATGTCGAGGCCCACGGCGCCTATTACGGCGTGGTACTCAATGCCGGCCTGACCCGCGATGGCGCCTTCCCGGCCCTGAGCGAAGACGACTGGGATGTGGTGATGCGCACCAACCTCGACGGTTTCTACAACGTGCTGCACCCGGTGATGATGCCGATGATCCGTCGTCGCGCCGCCGGAAGGATCGTCTGCATCACTTCGGTTTCCGGGCTGATCGGTAATCGCGGCCAGGTCAACTACAGTGCTTCGAAGGCCGGTTTGATCGGCGCGGCCAAGGCGTTGGCAATCGAGCTGGGCAAGCGCAAGATCACCGTCAATTGCGTCGCGCCGGGGTTGATCGACACCGCCATGCTCGATGAAAACGTACCCGTGGAAGAACTGATGAAAATGATCCCCGCCCAGCGCATGGGCACTCCGGAAGAAGTGGCCGGCGCGGTGAACTTCCTGATGTCCGCCGAAGCCGGCTACATCACCCGGCAGGTCCTGGCCGTCAACGGAGGCTTGTGCTGATGAAGCGCGTCGTCGTCACCGGCATGGCCGGTATCACCTCCGTGGGCAGCGACTGGGAAACCATCGCCAGCAACTTCGCCGCCAACCGCAGCGGCATCCGGCGCATGGATGAGTGGGACCGCTTCACCGAACTGAACACGCGCCTGGCCGGCCCCATCGACGACTTCCAGGTCCCGGCCCACTGGACCCGCAAGCAATTGCGCAGCATGGGGCGGGTCTCGCGCCTGGCGGTCGCGTCGGCGGAACAGGCCCTGGCCGACGCTGGCCTGCTGGGCGACGAATCGATCAAGGACGGGCGCATGGGCGTGTCCTGCGGTTCATCCACCGGTAGTACCGACGAGATCAAGGCATTCGGCAACATGCTGCTCAACAGCGTGGCCGAAGGCCTGAACGCCAACTCCTATGTGCGCATGATGCCCCACACCACGGCGGCCAACATCAGCATCTTCTTCGGGCTGACCGGACGCCTGATCCCCACTTCCAGTGCCTGCACCAGCGGCAGCCACGGCATCGGCTATGCCTACGAGGCCATCAAGTTCGGGCGCCTGCCGTTGATGCTGGCCGGCGGCGCGGAAGAACTGTGCCCGACCGAAGCGATGGTCTTCGATGCGCTCTACGCCACCAGCCTGAAAAACGATGCGCCGCAAACCAGCCCTCGCCCCTACGACAAAGGCCGCGATGGCCTGGTGATCGGCGAAGGCGCCGGCATGCTCGTGCTCGAGGAACTGGAACACGCCCTGGCCCGTGGCGCACGGATTCATGCCGAGATCGTTGGCTTCGGCAGCAACGCCGACGGCCAGCACGCCACCCGCCCCGAACTGGTCACCATGCGCCGGGCCATGGAACTGGCCCTGGAAGATGCCGGCCTCGAACCCTCGGCCATCGGCTACGTCAATGGCCATGGCACCGCCACCGAACAGGGCGACATCGCCGAAACCCTGGCCACCAGCAGCCTGTTTGGCGAGCACATGCCCATCAGCTCGCAGAAGAGCTTCCTCGGCCACACCCTGGGTGCCTGCGGGGCGCTGGAATCCTGGTTCAGCATCGAAATGCTGAACAGCGACCAGTACGTGCACACCTTCAACCTCGATGAAGTCGATCCCCAGTGTGGCCAGCTCGACTACCTGCGCAGCGAGTTCAGGTCGATGAGCAACGAATACGTGATGAACAACAACTTCGCCTTCGGTGGGGTCAACACCTCGTTGATCTTCCGCCGCTGGCGCTGAATCGGATTCAAAACCCGCTACCCCTACGTCAAGGAGACCATGATGTCGTTGAAGAAAATCGCAGTGACTGCCGCCCTGTTGCTCAGCACCCTGCCAAGCCTCAGCCAGGCCCGTGATACCGCGCTGTTCCTGCCGTTCGACAAGGTTGTCGCCGAAGCCATCCGCACCGGCAAGATCGACGGCAGCGTGAAGTTCTACCTGGCCGGCAACAAACCGGCTGGCAACGTCACCGTGGTCAGCCCCGGCGCCGTGACCAACAAGAAAACCAACGCCTTCAACAAGTCCGATGAAGTGGCCTGCGAATGGGTGCTGCAATCAGCCCTGATCAGCCTGCACCAGGCCGCCAAGAACGCCGGCGCCAACGCCGTCACCAACATCGTCAGCTTCTACAAGAGCAACGAACGCAAAGACCCCACCACCTACGAATGCCACGCCGGCGCGATCATGGCCGGTGTTGCGCTGAAAGGGGATTTGGCGAAGGTGCAATAAAAAGCGCCTTTGGGGGCATTGGAGAAGCCTGGCGAACGATGCCAGGCCATCCCACAGGGTTTGGTGGCGCACCCGGATATCGCGAGCACCACACTTCCACTGTGGAGCGAGCTTGCTCGCGATAGCGATGGGTCAGTACCCGAAATGCTGGCTGTGCTGCCGCCATCGCGAGCAAGCTCGCTCCCACAGGGTTTGGTGACATAGCCGGATATTGCCGGCACCCTGTTTGGAGCCCACCAGCCGTCCGAGAGCCCAGCACGAACCTAGTGGCGAGGGCGCTTGCTCCCGCTGGGCTGCGCAGCAGACCCTCGTTCATTGGATGTCTTGCTTCATCCCATTCGAATGCAGGCGATGAACATCCGCCCGTTTAAGAGCGGGCAGGAAATCCTCCGCCATCGGCACGCCTTCACGCACGATGATCAGGAAACGTTTCTGAAGCGTATTGATGATTTCGTCGCCATTGCTCAAACGACTGCCGACCAGCGCGATATTGCTATTGGCTTCTCCGGCGCCAGTGATGATCCGCGCCGTGCTGCCATCGGCATACACCACCTGGTCGCCTTTCTGCGCGGCGCATACTTTCCAGCCGTTATCCAAGGTGAACGTCAACGAAGATGACACCTGCTGGATCGTTCCGCCGTAACGCGTCTGGCTGCCCTCGGTGGCCACTCGATAAATGGCGATTGGCGGATGCGCTTGGACGAATGTTTTTTGTCGATTGACGAATGCCGCGACTTCTTCACCGTAACCCTCCAGGTGGCCTTGCTCCAAGTACAAGTCATCCAAATGACGGAGAGATTCATGGGAGATTTCGTTGGTGTAGGGAGCATCCAAAGATGAGTGCATTTCCAGGGCCTTATTCATGGGCTTCTGGCTGTGCCCCTTGCCGCTGGGAAGGAGCACTGAGCCGGACGATTCGGAATGATGAATAAGACGACGCAGCACAGGCGAGTGGCAATCCCAACGGCGTGGTACCTGGAACGAATAGGAAGTGTCGCAACTAGAAATGCGCGTTTTCCTACAGCCGAAAGGAGCCTGACGCAACGTCCGCCCCCCGGCCTTTCTTCTGCCGCCCTCAATCGAAGCAGCACTTTTCGCCTGTTGTCGGAACTGTCAGCTCTGACAGTAGCGAAAGTGCCCGGGGTAGCTTCAGGCTTCCAGACGTCGATGCTCAATCAAGCCGTTCGACCTTATGAGCTGTGATTCGTAGCTCATGAAATTAATCTGGCTCCAAACATGGACAAAAAATTGTTGAACACAATCGCCTGGTCGGGCCGCGCAGCCATGTCCCCCAAACACCACGCCACCTCGCCTTCAACGGAACAAAGCAGCGTCGTTGTCGACGGTGCGACATTTACACATGCCTATGCATCCGTGAACGGTATTCGCCTTCACTACCTCATGGGCGGTGACGGCAAGCAACCGGTTCTGCTGGTGCACGGGTTCCCAGGCAGCTGGCGTAGCTGGGAGCCTTTGATGGGTGCATTGGTACGGGCCGGTTTCAGCCCCATCGTTCCTGATTATCGCGGCGCCGGCGAAACGGATATTTCCGTCGATGGCTACGACAAAAAAAGTATGGCGCATGATCTGCACGAACTGATCACCCTCTTGAACATCAAGCAGGTCGATATCATTGGCCATGACATGGGCTTGATCATTGCCTACGCCTACGGGGCGCTTTATCCGCTTGAAACCGGGCGCATTGTATTGATGGATGGATTCATTCCGGGCGTTCCCGGGTGGGAGGTTGCCTATAACGGGGATGCTGCAGCCGGCATTGCCAGCAAATGGCACTTTCGTTTCTTTGGCAAAGCGGCCCTCACCCTGATTCAAGGGCAAGAGAAAACCTACCTGGACATGTTCTTCGATGACTTTGTATTCGCCGGCAACGCTCAAGTCAGTCGTGAGGTGCGACAGGCGCTGGTGCAAGACTACTCCCGGCCGGGACGCATGGAAGCGGCCTTCAAGCTCTATTCAGCCTGGGTAGAACATGACGCGAACGACAACCTGGAATTCTCCAAGAACAAATTGGTTGTCCCACTGCTCACCATCGGCGGGGACCACTCGAGAGGAAAAACCTTGGCCGAACAGGCCTTGTACATTGCGACGCAGCCGCACTCATTGATACTGGTCGATACCGGGCATTGGGTGCTGGAAGAACAAACGCAGGCGACTCGCGAAGCTATCCTGGCATTCTTCACGATCACTCAATGATCCGTCAGCGCCCACGTCATAGCGCTCATTGATGGTGCTTACCCTATCGCCCTTCCCCCCATGCGGTACCTATATACCACCCACCCGAGTTTTTCCTGAATAGGTTGTGCTGCCAACATTCCTCCAGGAAGAAAGCAGTGGAACACACCCCCCTTGCAACATCTCATGACTTGCCGCTCGCCGACAGCGCCGCGCTGGCGGATGCCCCGCTGATCAGCCAGCTCAAGGCGTCGCAGCAACACATGATCCGCCTGAACGACGCCATCCCGCGGCCTTCCAAGGTGATGAGGCAACACCTGGATTATTGGTTCAGGAGAACCTTTCCTGCCTTGGCGGGCAGCATGACGGTACACGAGCTGTCCGTGCGCACGCTGCGAGAAGAGACGATCCCGCCTGCGCAGCGCACAGCCGATGCCCCGGCAACCGGCAAGACGGTGACGGGCACCCTCTTGCTCGAAACGCTTTTGCTGCAAGTCGTCGCCGGCAGGATCGATCCGCGTGCGTTCTTCCGTGACCTGGACAACATCGAGATTGTCACCCGCCAGGACAACACCGCCGCAGCGCCCGCCGTCCTGAACGAGCGCGCCGTGAAAACTGAAATCAAGCGGCTGATCAGCGCCACGCCAGCGCTTTATGCACGATTGCTCACCCGTGCACTGGATGAGTTCTGGAACAAACCGGCCGACTTCAGCCAGGACCGCAACGTCGGCGACTGGCTGGCGGACGAACTCGCCAGGCAACTCAAGGCCCAGGCCGATCTGCATCGGCTGGACACGACATTGAGCCCGCAGATGCATCAGGCGCTGACCGACTATGCGTTGTCGGCGCCGGACGCAGCGTCTCGTGCACAGTTGGCGGAACGGGTCCGACCCGGGGTGTTCAGCCTGGGGATCACCCCCCGCCGGTGGGGCTTCAGCGTACCGGTGTCGGGCGCCGTGGCCTTGTCGCGGTATGACAACACCAGCGATTCGGGACATGCCGTGCTGTACCGCCCGGGCCAGCCGTTGCAACTGTATGACACGCTGGTGGCACTCAAGGCTGGCCTGGCGCAAGACGGCAACGCTGGTGATGAAGTCGATACCGCGCCTGTGGCCGAGCACTTCCTCACTCGCCTGGTCACGGAACTGCGGAAGGAACAGAAAACCGCCGTGTGCGATGCCGTGCTGGACGGTCCCGCGGCGTCGGAAGAAATCAGCGCCTGGATGAACCGGGTCGATGTGGCCGCGGATATCGGCCACAAGCTGGACCTGGCGAACGTCATGGGCGAGCGCGAATTGCGGTTAAACCTCAAGAGACTCAACGACTGGCTGCACGGCAACCCGCACGTTACCGCCAGCGATCGCCTGGCATGGTGGGCGGCGACGCGGGCCCTGCACAAAACCCTGACGGATCTGCCCCCGCCGCCAGACCCGGTGACGCTGGCCACCATGGACGCTCTTCGGGACCGGACCCGTCAGTTGCTCGCCGATGTCATCAAGGCGAAATACCCGCCGGTCGACCCTGAGGACGTGTCCCTGAGCATCAGAAGAACCGTGGTCGATCCCCACGCACCGATGGGGAGCTCGCCGTTTGGTTCCGGGGTCTCGCAAGGCAGCGTGAAGGGAATCGTCGATGACCGTCGCTCCCTGACGCAGTGGGCGATGTCCAACCTGACCCAGGACGAACGCCATGCCTCCCACCCAACCGTGGAAGGGCCGCTGAGCTTCGCGCAAATTGTGGACGTCATTGAAAGGGCGAACATCGGCGCCCGGCTTCCGGCCGAGCTGCAACGCGTGGCCCGGGCACAGCAGGCGCAGTGGATGGCCTTGAAAGCGCAACAGATGCGCGCCCAAGTATGGGCCGCGCATCTTTCGGGAGACTTGCGACACGACCGGGACAATACCGGCTTGAAGCTGGTGCTGGCGGCACTGGACGGCCCGACCGCGACGGCGCGCGACAAGGTCAACGGGCACGAGGTGGTGGTCCGCCAACTGCAATGGGGCGACAGCGTGCTGAAGGAATTGCTGGCGTTTGGGGTGAAGGCGACGGCGAGCCGCCCCTCGTTGACGCTGTACACACCAGGCGCCCCCGACGGCAAGACGTTCAGGGACGTGGATGCGCCAAGCGCGCGGGCGTTGGAAATGACGTTGGCGCACACACTCACTGCCACGCCGGAGATGACCCGCTGGCTCATTTCGCACCTGCCGCTGCTCGAACAGGCCAAGCAACTTGCCAGCATGGTACCGACCTCGGAGGACCTGGCGCTCGAGGAAAAAATCAAGAAAGTCACACAGTCTGTCTTCGCGTGGGCCAAGGACCGGGCACAGGAGGATTTCGCGAAGACCATCGCTTCGCCCATCGTCGAGGGGGATGTGTTCAAAGCGTTGCATGAGACGCAAATCGCCCATGGGATCAAGACGGTGGACATGTTGACGGTGACCCATGCCGAGCGCGACAGCACCTACGCCCAAGAGGGACGCCGCAGCGCCGTCATGCTGCTGACGGGGGCGATGTCGATGTTCCCGGCAGGCCGGCTGGGCGGCCTGCTGGGACGAGCGATCCTGCCGACCATGGCCGGCGGTGCCGCGGTGTCGGCGATAGACGATGAGAACGGCAGCCTGCAGCAATGGACCCTTGATTTTATCGGCGGGCTGGGGAAGTCATCGCCGAGGCGGGGCAGGACTTGATCATGGCCCGCGCCGGACGCCGTCGCAGACAAGCACGCCCGGCGCTATCGGCGCTCCCCGCCATGACGGACCCGGAACTGGAGCCGTACCGGCTCAAAGGGTTCGACGGCCACGGGTTGATCCACGAGGGTCGCCACCGGTACAGGGATGCAAGCGGACAAGGCTACCTGATGCTGGAGAACGGCTATTACAAGACGGCGGTCCAGGCAGGCGAGCAAATCATCTACGCGCCCGACAACCGCTCGAACCAACGGACTGTCATTTGGGAGAATGATCGTTGGCAGGTTGAAGAACGGCAGCGCCTACGCGGAGGCGGCGCGCTCCAGAGCCTGTTAAGACGAGCCCCGCAGACACCGCGAGAGCGCAATTTCAATGCATTGGTGGAAGGGGTGCTGGTCAACAATCGCTACCCCACCCTCGAAGCCGTCAACACGGCAAAGGAGATTTTCCACTCCATGCCCGACGCGCTGCTCGAACGCATACTCGACGAAAGCATGGCCGACATAGGTGCGCTCGACCTCAACGCCTATCTCTCGAAAATAAGGGACCTGACCCAGGGCCGGGGCAACCTCTCTCGGCATCAGGCCGCCCACGACGATCTGCTGGACAAGATGAACACATGGCGAATCGTGACCCTTAGCTATAAAGACATCGAAGCCAACGTGCCTGACGTCGAACTGAGCGAAACACAGAAAATAAAAATATATGACACGATCATTTCACACAAAAACGTGTTCTTTACCGAAGATCGGATCCAGGTGCACACCACCCTCATCACGGACAACCTGACCGGCGCGGTCTTCATGACCTTCACGCCTCATAAGGGCAGGAAAAGAGTGGCCATGGACAAGATATCCAAAGACACCCGGGCCATGTTGCACGCCGTGGAAGCCAAGTTGAATGCCAAGGCCCAGGCGTTATATCCGGGGGACAGGCCGCAAGAGCAGGCCGCCCGAGAAAACTACATGGCTTCGGAAGATTATTACAACGAGATGATCAATGCGCTTCGGGAAGAGAAGCAGCGTCTGCACAAGCCTGGCCTGTTGACGGAAATCAGGAACAATCGCGTGCCTTATCTCATTGTCAACAAAGGCAAGACCCAGCGAAATACCATGCTGCTCACCGGCGAAGACGTTACAAACTTCACCCGTTCGCTCGCAAACTATGAACCCTTCGACATCGAAATCGTTACACAGGCCAAGTCCAACAAAGTGACAGGGACACCCTCACCCACCGTCCCCATGGTTTTACCCGCTCCAGAGCCTGTACCGGATAAATTCCAGACCCGCACCAGCCCATTGGCCGAAACACAGATGTCATACGCCAGCTTTCCCAAGGAGGCTGAAGCCAAGGTCGGGGAAATCCTGACAGATATCCGCGCCGGCAGGATAACCACCAAGCGAATCTATCGGTACTACTGGTACACCATGGCCCAACTGTCCCCCGGCGGTGGCAAAGGCGCATGGCGCGCCGCGTTCGAACGCCAGGGCGACACCTGGATACTCCAGGGTTTTTATGATTACCACGGCAATAAGCCCGCGACGGTCTGGGAAGGCTAGGCCGATCGAATCGAGGTCGAGTGGTTGGGGATCAACAGCCAGTGCCTTGCGTCAATAAATCCACAAACGCCTTCGCCATCGGCGAACGCTGTTCCTTGCGCTGCACCAGCCACACGGCCGAGACCGCCGCCGGATCGAGCAGCGGTCGATAGACCACCCCATCGATGCGCATGCGTTGGTAGGACGCCGGCAATACCGAGACCCCCAGCCCTGCCGCGACCAGGCCGATGATGGTCATGGCCTCACCGGCTTCCTGGGCGAAGTGCGGGCTGAAGCCGGCGTCGCGGGCCAGGCTCAGCAATTGCGCGTAGAGGCCGCTGCCGTAGCTGCGCGGGAAAAACACGAACGGTTCCTGGGCCAACGCCGAGAGGAACAGGCCTTTTTTATCGCCCTGGGCCAGGGGATGCTTGGCGCTGAGCACGGCCACCAGGGGTTCGCGGCTGAGTTCGATTTCCCTCAGGGCGTCGGGCAGCGGCAACGGCCGCATGATACCGACCTCGATCGTCTCATC
This sequence comes from Pseudomonas sp. NFACC13-1, assembly GCF_900104425.1. Classification (NCBI taxonomy): domain Bacteria; kingdom Pseudomonadati; phylum Pseudomonadota; class Gammaproteobacteria; order Pseudomonadales; family Pseudomonadaceae; genus Pseudomonas; species Pseudomonas sp. NFACC13-1. The sequence goes on from NZ_FMXV01000004.1 coordinate 113,040, forward strand.
CAGCAATGCGTCGGCCACTTGGGTGCTGCTCATTTCCCGCAGGTTCAGATGCACTGCGGGAAAACGCTGACGGAACGAGAAAATCGCCTGGGGAATGGTGGAGTTGAACGGCGCCGAGGAGGTGAAGCCAATCTTCAGCTCGCCCAGTTCCCCCAGTTGGGCACGGCGGGCCACGTCGGCGGCCTTGTCGACCTGGACCAACACCCGTCGCGCTTCTTCAAGGAACAGCCGCCCAGCCTCGCTCAATTCGACTCGACGATTGGTGCGCTCGAACAACCGTGCGCCAATCTCCTGTTCCAATGCCTGGATCTGCTGGCTCAACGGCGGCTGGGAGATGCCCAGGGCCAGCGCGGCGCGGCCGAAATGCAGCTCTTCGGCAACGGCAATGAAGTAACGCAAGTGTCGCAGTTCCATGGGTCACCCAATAGGTCGCCAAACATCTTAAACAGGTCGAATAATATATTGGATAGAAACATTAGCCAGCTATATGCTTTTTTCATTGCCTGCCTGATCGTGTCCTTGCGAGGTCCACCGTGAAAACTGCTGTCGTTCCATTGGCCCATGAAATCCCGCCGCGTGCGCAGGACGATGTCGTCGCCGAACTCACGGACATCTACATCGAGAAAAGCACGCCGATGTTCATGCGCACGGTGCTGGCGCTGTTCTGCGGTGGCTTTGCGACCTTTGCCCTGCTGTATTGCGTGCAGCCGATGATGCCGCTGCTGTCCAAGGAATTTTCCATCAACGCGGCGCAGAGCAGCCTGATCCTGTCGGTGGCGACCGGCATGCTCGCCATCGGCCTGTTGATCACTGGCCCGATTTCCGACCGCATCGGCCGCAAATCGGTGATGGTCACGGCGCTGTTCGCCGCGTCGGTGTGCACGATCGCCAGCGCCATGATGCCGACCTGGCAAGGCGTCCTGCTGCTGCGCGCCCTGGTCGGGCTGTCGTTGAGCGGGTTGGCGGCGGTCGCGATGACGTATCTGAGCGAAGAGATTCATCCCAAGCACATCGGCCTGGCGATGGGGCTGTATATCGCGGGCAACGCCATCGGCGGCATGTGCGGGCGCCTGATCACCGGGGTCTTGATCGACTTCGTCAGTTGGCACACCGCGATGCTGGTGATTGGCGGCCTGGCGTTGATCGCGGCGGCGGTGTTCTGGCGGATTCTTCCCGAGTCACGCAACTTCCGTCCCCGTTCGCTGCACCCACGCAGCCTGCTGGAGGGTTTCACCCTGCACTTTCGCGACGCCGGGTTGCCGCTGCTGTTTCTCGAAGCCTTCGTGCTGATGGGCGCCTTCGTGACGCTGTTCAACTACATCGGCTACCGCCTGCTGGCCGAGCCTTATCATCTGGACCAGGCTTTCGTCGGGTTGCTGTCGGTGGTGTACCTGTCGGGCATCTACAGCTCGGCCAAAGTCGGCGCACTGGCGGACAGACTCGGTCGCCGCAAAATGCTCTGGGCGACCATCGCGCTGATGCTGGCCGGCCTCGTGCTGACCATGGCCGCCCCGCTGTGGCTGGTGGTCCTGGGCATGTTGGTGTTCACCTTCGGTTTCTTCGGCGCCCATTCGGTCGCCAGCAGCTGGATCGGCCGCCGCGCCCTCAGGGCCAAGGGCCAGGCTTCGTCGCTTTATCTGTTCAGCTACTACGCCGGATCCAGCGTGGCAGGTACGGCCGGCGGCGTGGCCTGGCACCTGGGCGGTTGGAACGGGATCGGCCTGTTCATCGGTGGCTTGCTGGTGATCGCGTTGTGGGTGGCGGTGAAGCTGGCGAAATTGCCGTTGTTGCCGGGGAATATGTAGGCGCTGTCGAGTGCAACGAGGCTGCGATCTCGTCCCAGACAATTGGGTCCGGAGCGAAAGGAAAGATCGCGGCCTTCGGCAGCTCCTACAGGGCGCAGCCGAGTCATTGGCGCAAAACCACTCGCGCGCCCAACACACCATTCTCCACTTCCAACGTCAGCGACCGCAGCACCGCGCCCTCTCGTTCCTGTTGATCCAACCAATGGAGCAACGCACTCGCGTCACCACTGACGGCGAGTCGCAACGAGTCGCCGTCGACCTCCATTTCCGCCATGTCCAACCCCGCCGCTGTCGCACTTTCATTGACGCGCACCGACAAGGGCCGCGTGGCGACGGTCATATCCCGGGTGGGTTCGGCACGCTGGATCCGGGCGTTCAGTTCGGCCTGTTGTTGATACTGGCGTTCGGCAACCTCCCGTCGTTGCCACGTTGGTTGCCAAATCGCGGTGTAGGCCAGCGCCACCGACAACACCCCGGCAAGCCCCAGCAACAGCCCTTTTTCTCGGCGCGACAGGTTTCCCCACGTCTGTTTCAAGACCCGCCATCCATCGGTGTTCATCAACTGTTCTCCAGTGTGAGGATGGCCTGCACCCGATTGTTCTGTTTGCTCGCGCTGCCCAGGGTGACGGGCAAGCCGTTCTGCTGCCCGCGTTCACGCAGTTGTTCAAGCTCGACGAAACTGTTCGCCGTCAACTGGATCTTCCAGCCTTCGCCTTCACGAAAATCGATGCGCTGCACCTCGACGTTGCTGGCGCCAATGACCTGCTCGGTCAGACGGGTCAGACGCGCGACCTGAGTGTCGTGGCTTTGCCCGCGTCGGCTCTGCAATGCCTGGAACTGCGCCGCCAGGTCGACGATCCGCTCCTGCCCGGGATACAGCGACCTGAACCGCTGTTCGCTTTGGGCATGCAAAAACCGGGTTTCGCGTTCAAGAAAACGTACGCGGGCGTCGCAGAAAGCCCAGGTGAGCACCAACATGCCCAGTACCACCGCCGAAACGCCCCGCCATGGCAGCGCTCGACCACGTCGACGGAACTCACCTTGCAACAGGTCGATAGGACGTCCACCCGCGCTCAGCAGCCATTCATCGATGCCAGGGCAATCGCGCTCTTCGTCCAGCCAGTGAATGTCCTCGGGCAAGCCGGGCTTGAGCGTCGCCAGGGCCCGTACCGACAACGCCACCCGCGCCGGCAGCCCTGCGCCCAACAACCAACGCCCGAACCAACGCACGCCCAATGCCTGCTCATCGGCAAGCAGGTCGGCGTCGACATGCACCGCCCGTGTATCGATGCCTTGTTCGGCGAGCAGCGCCAGCAGCGCCTGGAACCGGGCGCGCTCCGTCACCATCAGCGGATAGCGGTGCTGACGGTCCCGCGGGCCGACGCTGATGTGCAGCGCCTCCAGGTTTTCACTCAGTTGTTCTTCGATGGCGAATGCCAGGGCCTGGGGCCGGGGCTGGCGTCGGGAGGGCCACGGATCGCTGCGCAACCAGCTGCACATTTCCATCGGCAACAGCACATCGACGGGCCGTCCGCTCAACTCGCCGGCCGCCTCGTGCAACGGCAGGCGACGACGCTCGCCGGTGGACGACCACACGCAGCACGGCCAGTTGGCGCAAGGCGAGGTCAGGCCCTCGGCAGTCAGGTAAAGCCAGGTTTTCATCAAGGAAGCTCACTGGGGCTGAAGGGTAAGAAACGTCGCTGACGAACCGTCCAGCGCCCGCTGACAGCATCACGCTCGATATCCGAGGCCAGGCGCAGACGGCTGTCGGCATGGGTCACGCTCACGGTGATTCGAAACCAGCGACTGCCCACCCCCAGGCCATGGCTGCTCAGGCCCATGCCGGACAGCAACGGGTCGTTGGTGAACGCCTGCACGCTGGGGTATGGCGCGTGGCGACGCTGATTGACCAACGTCCGGGCAGCCTCGGCCTCCATGCCATCGAGGGTCATCAGCACGCGCTGCGGGGCGGTATTGATGTTCATCCGCGCGTCCTTGGGCAGCAACGCCACCCAGGGCTCCAGGCGCCGTAGCGTCGGGCCGTCGATGCCCGGCAACAGGCGCAGTTGACTCAACTCCTGTATCGGCCCGACCTGGGGCAACGACAGCGGCGGCAGATCCAGCGAGGCCAGCAAGCGGGTCCAGCGACCGAGGGTGACCTGATCGATTTGTCCCTGGGCCAGCAGCCCATTGAGATTCAGGCGCCCGGACAAATCCTCGATACCGATGTGCAGCGCGGCGCCGTCCATTTCCATGGCAGGCCCGAGCCGGGCCCAATCCTGGCTCAGGTCAACGGGCCCGGACGGCGTTATCCCACTGCTTTCCAACACCCCCCGCGCCCAGTCTTCCCCAGCCAATCCCAATTGCCGCAACTGGACCTGTTGCAGTTGCTGCGCGCTGCTGTGCAACAGCAGGCGATGGCTGCGCAACAGCCCACCGACCAGCAGCAATGCCAGGCTCAACACCAGCAGCACGCTGATCAGCGCCACGCCGCGTTGGCGCTTCATGGCAACGCCTCCGGCAACAGCAGCACCCGGCGGATCTGTTCGAAACGCCCCGCAGACACGCTCAGCTCCAACGCCAGCGGCGCGGTGCCGCTCGCGGTTTCACCGCGCCAGCCCCGTTGCCGGTCGAACACGCGCCAGCCCAGGCTGCGGACGTCGTCGAGCAATATCTGCCGCTGCACAAGCGTCATGCCTTCACCGACGCTCTCGCGCCATAACGTACCGCCCTCGAGCTGATAGCTCACTGTCTGCCGTTCGCTGCGAGGCTGATCCAGTGGGTTGCGCCAATGGCTGCGCTGCAACTGCAAATGCCCGGACGCGAGCACGACCGAGTCGGCAACCGCCTGCCACACATCCCGTTCGATCACGCCGACAGCGCGCTGCAAGGCCCTGATGTCGCGCTCATGCTGACCGACTCCCTGCTGGGTCCGCACGACCCCATCGAACAACCGCCAACTGGCCAGGCCGAGCAAGGCAAAAATGGCGATGGCGATGACCAGCTCCAACAAGGTGAAACCCGATTGCCTATTCATGATGGCTGCGGATCCAGCCGATGGTACGGTGCGCGACGGTCGCACTGTCGTCGCGGCTGACCTGGATCTCGACCTGCAACAGGCGTCCGTCACGGGCCGGGGCGATACGCTGTTGCAAGACCCAAGCGCGGCGATCCAGGTGCCGGCCCAGGCGCTGTTGTCCGGGCGACGTGATGACTTCCAGGCGCAGTTCGCTCAGTTGATTGTCCGCCAGCCAGGCGCCGAACAGACGCTCCTCAAGTGTGGCGCTTTGCTTGAGCACGAACTGGCTGGCCGAGAGAACGGCGGCCGCCAGCGTCGCGAAAATCGCCAGGGCGATCATGACTTCCAACAGTGTGAAACCCTGGCAACCGGCGGCCTGCCTGCGCGCGTTACTCATCGATCAGCGGCTCCGCCAGGCCATCGCTCGATACCCGGGCAACCGTCTGCCCAGCGACGTTGATGAACAGCTTGAACGGACTGGTCTCGTCATTGCTGAGCATCAGCAACTGAGGTGAGCCTTGAACGGCATCGAGCGACAGGACATGGCCGTCCAGCTCCAACCCGAGCGTCAAGCCCTCGGGCAATCGATGGGGCACCGACACGGTCGTCCAGCCCTGGACGTCGAGTCGCAACGCCTGATAACCGCCGGGCTGCACGTGCACACCATATTCCTGCCCGTCCAGTACCGCCCGCTCGCGCAACTGCTGCACCAGCGCAACGAAGTCCCGGGCTTGCTGGCGGGCTTCACGCGCCGGGCCCGGCCCCGTGGCGAGGCGGACCATGCCCGCCAGGACGCCGATCAAGACAATAACGACCATCAGCTCCAACAAGGTGAAGCCCCGGCAACGGCGCGGCATGTTCACTCCGCCCAATTGCCGATGTCGGCCGCCACCCCTTCACCACCCGACACGCCATCGGCGCCCAGGGAGTAGAGGTCATAGCCGCCATCGAGGGATTTGTGCCCGGGGTTGAGGTACTGGTAGGGCGTGCCCCAAGGGTCGACCGGCAAGCTTTTCAGATAACCCTGGGGGTTCCAGTTCCTGGCCGCGGGGGTACCGGAGGGGCGTTTGCTCAACGCCTCCAGGCCTTGTTGGGTCGAGGGGTAATGGAAGTTGTCGAGGCGGTACATTTCCAGGGCCGTGGCGATCGCCTGGATATCGGTGCGGGCGGCCGTGACCTTGGCCTGGTCGGGTCGGCTCATGAACTGCGGCACGACGATGGCGCCCAGCACGCCAATGATGACCACCACCACCATGATTTCGATCAGGGTAAAACCGCGTTGTTGATGATGTGCGGGTCGGTTGCTTTGAAGTTTCATCGGTCAGTTCACCAATTGGTTGAGGCTCAGGATCGGTAGGAGAATGGCCATGACGATCAGCAGCACGACGCCGCCCATCAGCACCAACATGGCCGGTTCGAAAAGGCTCACCACCAGCGCGATGCGCGCCGCGAGGCTGGCTTCCTGTTGTTCGGCGGCCCGGGCCAGCATGTTGTCGAGTTCGCCGGCCCGTTCGCCGCTGGCGATCATGTGCAGCATCAGCGGCGGAATATCACCGCCCTGCTCCAGGCCACGGGTCAGGGTCCCGCCCTCATGCACCGAACGTGCAACGTCAGCCATGCGGGCGCGGATCGTCAGGTTGCCGATCACCTGGGCGGCGATGTGCAAGGCCTCCACCAGCGGCACCGCGCTTTTGCTCAGGATCGCCAAGGTGCTGGCGAATCGCGCCGCTTCCATCGCCCGCAGCACTTCGCCCAGCAGCGGCAGCCGCAGCAACAAGCGATGCCAGCGCAGGCGCCACGCCGGTTGGCGCACGCTCCAGCGCCACAACCCGAACAGCCCGGCCAGGGCACCGAGCAGCACCAGGCCATGGCGACGCAAGCCGTCACTCACGGCGATCAGCGCCTGGGTCAGCCAGGGCAACGGCTGACCGCTGTCGATGAAAATCTTCACCACATCCGGCACCACATACCCCAACAGGAACGCGACAATCGCGACACAGGCCAGCATCAGGATCAGCGGGTACACCAACGCCAGTTGAATGCGCTGGCGCGAGGCCTGGCGCGCCTGGGTGTAGCTCGCCAGTTGCTCCAACACCTGGCCCAGGTGACCCGACTGCTCGCCCGCCGCGACCGTGGCGCAGAACAGTTCGGGGAACGCTTGAGGGAAGGCCCTCAGTGCCGTCGCCAGCGCATGGCCTTCCATCACCCGGCTGCGCACCGCCGCCAGCAGGTGGGCAACGCGGCGTTTCTGGCTCTGTTGCGCCACCGCCCCCAGGGATTCCTCAAGGGGCAGGCCGGCCTGGATCAAGGTGGACAGCTGCAACGTCAGTAACGCCAGATCCGCCGGGCCCAGGCGCCCCCCGGCATGGCGCCCGCCCAGGACTCGCTGCTCCTTGGCTTCCGCCAGCTCGCTGGGCAGCAAGCCGCGCTCGCGCAACAACTGTCGAGCATGCCGGGGGCTGTCGGCTTCCACGCGGCCCTTGCAGCGTCGGCCCTGGGGGTTTTCGGCCTGATAATCGAAGGTCGGCATGGCGCTAATCCTCCTGGGTAATGCGCAGTAATTCGTCGACGCTGGTCAGGCCTTCCAGCACGCGCTGGCGACCGTCCTGGAACAGGCTGCGGGAGGTCTTGCGGGCCTCGGCGGCGAGCGCCTGCTCGGTGGCGCCCTGGTGAATCAGCTGCGACAGCGCAGCGTTGACATGCACCAGCTCATAGATGCCGAAGCGCCCGCGATAGCCTTTCTGGCATTGCTCGCAGCCCTGGGCCTTGAACAACCTGGGTGCGGCATCGGCGTCGAGGCCCAGCCGCCGACACGTGGCGGCGTCGGCCACATAAGGGGCTTTGCAGGAAGGGCACAGACAGCGCAACAAGCGCTGGGCGACGATGCCGGCCAGGGACGACGCCAGCAGATACGCATCCACGCCCATGTCCACCAGCCGCGTGACCGCGCCGACGGCGGTGTTGGTGTGCAGGGTCGAGAGCACCAGGTGCCCGGTCAGCGATGCCTGGACGGCGATTTCGGCGGTCTCGCGGTCGCGTATTTCGCCGACCATCACCACGTCCGGGTCCTGGCGCAAAATGGCCCGTAAACCGCGGGCGAAGGTCATGTCGACTTTCGGGTTGACCGGCATCTGGCCGATGCCCGGCAGGTGATATTCGATGGGGTCTTCGACCGTGAGGATGTTGCGGCTCTGGTCGTTGATGCTGCTCAGCGCCGCGTACAGGCTGGTGGTCTTCCCCGACCCCGTGGGCCCGGTGACCAGCACGATGCCGTGGGGCTTGCCGAGCAACTGACGCAGGCTCGCCAGGGTGTCGTCGGGCAGGCCCAGGCGTTGCAGATCCAGGCGCCCGGCCTGCTTGTCGAGCAGGCGCAACACCACCCGCTCGCCATGGGCCGAAGGCAGGGTCGAGACCCGCACATCGACCTCGTGCCCGGCCAGGCGCAACGCCATCCGGCCGTCCTGAGGCACGCGTTTTTCGGCGATGTCCAGGCGCGCCATGACCTTGATCCGCGACACCAGCAGGTTCGCCAGTTCCCGGCGCGGGCGCAGCATTTCCCGCAGCTGCCCGTCGATGCGCATGCGCACCGACAGGTATTGCTCGAACGTTTCCAGGTGCACATCCGAGGCGTGCTCGCGGACCGCCTCGCTGAGCAATGCATTGATCAGGCGAATGATCGGCGCATCACCCTGCTGCTCCAGCAGGTCGGTAGTCTGCGGCATCTGGTCGGCCAGGCTGAGCAGGTCCAGTTCCTCGTCCAGGCCTTGGGCCACCTGCTCGGCGGCGCTCTGGCCCTGGCGATAGACGCTGGCCAGGCGCGCGGCGAACTGCGCCGGCTCCAGGACCTGGATAGGCAGATCCCGCCCACACAGGCGCCGGACTTCCGCCACGGCAGTCAGGGGCGTGTCGCTGCGCATCGCCAGGCTCAAGGTCGGCCCCGCGCCTTCCAGCAGCACGCCCAGGCGCCTGGCGAAACCAAAGGGCAACGGCTCGCTCACAGGCCCTCCGGCTGCGGTGGACGCCTGTCGACCGCCGGCTCCCGCGCGGACGATTCGAACAACTGGTGGGCGTCCCGGGGCAGCAGCGAATTGTTTTTCCGCGAGCCGGGTTTGCTCAACTCCCGGAGCGCGTCGTAGCGTTGCCGGCTCACATCGGCCAGGTCTTCGCTGCTGCGCACGATGGTCGGGCGCAGGAACACCATCAAGTTGCTTTTGGTCTGGGTGTCGCGGTTCCAGCGAAACAACGCGCCCAGGTAGGGAATACTGCGCAGCAGCGGCACACCGCTTTGCTGGCTGCGGACACTGTCGCGGATCAGGCCGCCGATCACGATGATCTCGCCATCGTCCGCCAGGATCGTGCTCTTCAAGGCGCGCTTGTTGGTGATCAGGTCCGAAGAGTCCACGCCGGAGACCGACGGCGCGATGTCTGACACCTCCTGCTCGACTTCGAGGCGCAAGGTCGAGCCTTCGTTGATGTAAGGCTTGACCTTGAGGCTGATACCCACGTCCTTGCGCTCCACAGTGGTGAACGGATTGTCCGCGCCGTTGCCGCTGGTGGCGTAGGAGCCCGTCTTGAACGGAACGTTCTGGCCCACGATGATTTCCGCCTCCTGGTTATCCAGGGTCAGCAGGCTGGGGGTGGACAGCAGGTTGCTGTGGGCGTTGCTCGCCAGCGCCGAGACCAGCGCACTGAAGCGATCGCCACCCAGCCGCAGGAATGCGCTTTCCTTGGTTTTATCCAGCTTGCTGAAGTCCAGGCCGATGATCGGGATGTCGGTTCCCGGGAAGTTGATGCTCCCTGCCGCGCTGCCGCTCTTGAGTCCCCACTGCACCCCCAGCGCTTCGGAAATATCTCCGCTCACCTCGACGATGGCCGCATGAATGAGCACCTGGGCCCGGGGTTGGTCCAGCTCCCGGACGATGTTCTCGATGATGCGGACCTGGGCCGGCTCGGCGATCAGGACCAAGGCATTCTGGCTTTCATCGGCCTTGATCCTGAAGGGGCTGGCCCCCGCGGTTTCCCGTTGGCCAGCGAGGGCCGGCGTGGTTTTCCTATCCTGCCCGACACCTTCCAGGACCTCGGCCAACTGTTTGGCATCGCTGTGACGCAGACGGATGACCCGCGCGTTGTCCTGGGAAGCGGCTGCCGGTACGTCCAGGGTCCGGGCCAGGTCGACCAGGCGTTGACGCACCGCTGGCGCGCCGATGATCACCAGCCGATTGCTGCGGGCATCGGCGATCACCACCCCCGCCGTATCCCCCTCGCGCTTGCCGCCGGAGGCTTCCACCAGGGGGGCGATGTCCCCGGCCTGGGCGTGCTTCAAGCGCACCACCACGTGATTGCGGTTGCGTCCTGAATCCAACCGTTGCACCACGCCGGCGATGCGCTGGACGTTGGCCGCCGTGTCGGTGACCACCAAGGCGTTGGACGAGACCGAAGGGCCGACGTAACCATTGGCCGATACCAAGGGCCGGATCAGCCCGGCGACATCGGCAGCGATGCTCGATTGCAGGTCGAGGACCCGGGTGACGAACTGCGACGGTGTGGCGCTTTGTTCGTCGGCGACACCGGCACGCGTCTTGGCATCGCTGACCGGCGTGATCAGGATCCGCTCGCCTTCGTCGATCACGGTGAAGTTATGGGCATCGAGTACCGAATAGAACAACCGCCGCACCCCTTCGCGGTCCAGCGCCTCCCGGGACATGACCGTGATGCGCCCCGACACCCGGGGATCGAGCACCACGGTCTTGCCCAGGATCGCTGAGAACTCTTCGACCACATCGCGCAGTTCCGCGTTGTTCATCGCCAGTTGCCACTGGGCTTCTTCGGCCTGCAGCCAACCGGCGGGCATCAGCAGGCAAGACGCGGCGAAGCAGAACAGGACACGCGAAACACGCTCCCGGATAAAGCTGTTCATGAATTCGATCACTCTGATTGCCCGGCCACCGGGCGTAGGTATTGCGAGGAATGCGGCGCGGCATGGCCCCCGTCTTCGAGGCTCAGCCGGCGCAGCAGGGGCTTGGCTGTGGGTTGCAGGGCCAAGCGTTCTTCACGTCCGTTGCGCCACAACGTCACATGGCTGGCCTCGACCCGGCGCAGCACGCTGCCACCCGGCAAACGCTCGCCCACCTGGTAAATGCGCGGGCCGGCGGCGTCCGCCAGCAAGGCCCGCGACAAGCCTTGGCCAGCGACAAAACTGGCCTGCAACGTGATCGGTTCGGTGCTAGGGACATGGGCACCTTCGGGCGTCAGGCCGAACACCGTCGCGACGGCTTGTACGTTGGGCAGGGCGCGCACCGGAACGGTCGGCGAGCCGCCAACCACGGGCACATCACGGGCCACTGCCTGGCGATAACGCCACTCGTGCCCGGCCAGCAACACCCCATACAACAGCGGTACGAGCATCAGGATTGTCGTGGGCAAACGACTGCCAACCTTGAAAGAAACACTCACTTTTGCGCCCGCCGGATCATCGCGCCCGAGGGCTTGGCGAAGGTCATTCGCCGCACCACCCTGCGTCCGGAGCACTCATGCCAGGCCACTGCGCAAAGATGCAGCGCCACGAGCACGGAAAGCACCACGCAAGCCGAGGTATGGATCGTGCTGGCCCGTTCGATCAGCGCCGGATCGCTCAGTGGCTGGGGGAAGTGAACGAGTCCGAAGACACTGATCGCGCTTTTCATCATCAGAACGCCGGTCACCAGGACGACAGCAATGACCAGGTAGACCATGGCGTGTACCGCAAAGGCCAGCGTCTTGATCGGCGAAGGCGCCGTTCCATGGGGTTCCAATGCACGGACAAACAGGCAGGCTCGCCACACGAACAGCGGAATGAACAGCGTCGTCAGCGACACATTGAATGACCCGATCCAGTGTTCGGTCGCAGCCGACACCGGGTTGTAAGCCACATAAAACCCGGACACCAACGTCCACAAGATAATGACCGCCGACAACCAGTGCAGCAGCACACGTGGCCGGGAATAATTGGAATGCATCACGCGCCCTCCTTCGAAGGCTCCAGGCAATCCCTGCGGATCGCCCGAAGCCGTGCCTGTCAGGACTTACAACTTGTCCCAGGCGCTTTGCCAGGAGGCACCGACACCCGGTTCAAAGCCGTTGGAAGCCGGGGTGTATTGCTTGCAGTAGCCGGACGCAGGGAACGGCTTGCACTCGAATACTTCCTCGGTCTTGGGTTGCAGCACTTTCGTGCCGGCGGCGTAGTCGCTGATGCCTTCAGGGAATACGAAGTCGTACTCGATGCCTGCACCCTCGCCGGTCAGGGTGACCGTCTTGGTTTCCTGGCGAGTGGTGCGGCCGTCTTCGGTGGTCCCCACCAGTGTCAGGGTGTGCGCACCTGGAGCGCTGCGCACGTCCAGGTTCAGGCCGGTGCTGCCTGCGCCCACGGTCTGGCTCACGACACCCACCTGCTTGTTCTTTTCATCGAACAAAGTGGCTTCGAGATTCATGCTGCGGTTTGTCTGTGCAGTGAACGCCATGCTGGTCCGACCTTTGTCGAGCACGTACTCCGGTTGCAGGGAAGAAATCTCCATGCTGGCGCTGGCGTCTTCGCGCATATCCAGTTGCACTTCATAGCGCTTCACGCCGCTTTCTTTCTGGGCGTACAGCTTGTTGGTGCCCTTGATCGGCGTGATATTGCCCTCGTCATCACGGATACCGGCACGAATCAGAGGATGGGCCTTGTTGATGGCGTCGGCGAGTTTGAACGACCAATTTTCAGGCTTGCCTTCTTCAGCGTTATCGATGCTGATTTGCACGCTGTACTCGGCGTTTTCACCGCTGGCAGAGAACGCCCGAGCCTTGACCTTGTCGCCCGCCAGCAACTGCGTCGATGGTGCGATGCTGCCCACCGGCGACCATCCGCCCGGCAACGCGGCTTCGGCGAGGATGTTCACATCCGCCGGGTTATAGAACGCATTGTCGGTGTCGCCGACCGTCCAGACCGCCAGGATGACATGGTGGCCTGTCTTCTCGTCGGGAATCACGCAATCGTGCTTGGCACCACTGGCTGGAAGTTGATTACCGCCATCGATCGTGCAGAACGGTGCGCTATCGAACGATGCGCGCTTGAGCGGCTCGTTTGGGTTCCAACCGTCACGGGTGATGAAATATTCGTGTTTGGTCGCCGGATGCGGGGCGATGTATTGCCATTGGAAGGTGATGTTGCGATCCCGGATTTCAGTCAGTTGCCAGCGAGTGGCCGACTGCGCATCCAGGGCGGAAAACAGCGAGTTACCGCCGCTGGCGATCTTGCCGTCGTAGGGGCCCTGCAGAGGAGCGCCACCGGCACCATTCGGGAAGCCCTTGAACGTTTCTCCGGTACTATGAGGTTCGTATTGCGCACCACCACAGTTTTTGTTTTCACCTTTCTGGCATAAAAATGCCCGCGAGGGCGGCACTTCGAGGTATCCGTGGGCGAATACACCCTGGGATGTCAGCATGGCCGACAACAGAACTAACGACGATGCGCATCCCGTTAATACGCCATTCTTGTTGAAGTTGTTTTTCATATAAGTTCCAGACTATCCATCGAGATTGAAAGACGTTTTACCGTCATCTTGCAAGACCCGCCGGATCGCTCAGCGCACGGCCTGCAAGCACCGGAACCTTATAGAAAGTTTAAGCCCCCCTATGTAGGAAAAATCTCTCAAAACAGAAGGAATGATCTGTTAATCTATTTCCCTTACATAGAAAGAGAAACTTCTTATAAATGGCAACAACTATTAAACACTGACAAACAGTAACACCAGGCCAACTACAATCAGGCGTTAAATTAAAAGTTATAGGGCAGACAATAAAAAAGCCTGTCCGGCACAGGACCGGACAGGCTGGGTGACAGAGGTCGCAATCAGACGTGATATTGCGCCGACAACTCATGCACCGCCCGCAGGAAGGCGCCGGCGTGTTCCGGGTCGACTTCCGGGGTGATGCCATGGCCCAGGTTGAACACATGGCCGCTGCCGCTGCCATAGCTCGCCAAAATACGCCCGACTTCGGCGCGAATGGCTTCAGGCTTGGCGTAGAGCACGGTCGGGTCCATGTTGCCTTGCAGGGCGACCTTGTGACCGACACGTTCGCGGGCGTTGCCAATGTCGCAGGTCCAATCCAGGCCCAAGGCGTCGGCGCCGGCCTCGGCGATGCTTTCCAGCCACAGGCCGCCGTTCTTGGTGAACAGGATCACCGGGACTTTGCGGCCTTCGTGCTCGCGGATCAGGCCGCTGACGATTTTGCGCATGTAGGCCAGGGAAAATTCCTGGTATGCCGCCGCCGACAGGTTGCCGCCCCAGGTATCGAAGATCTGCACCGCTTGCGCGCCGGCCAGGATCTGGCCGTTGAGGTAGGACGTGACCGATTGGGCCAGCTTGTCCAGCAACAGGTGCATGGCCTGGGGGTTGTCGTAGAGCATGGCCTTGGTCTTGCGGAAGTCCTTCGACGAACCGCCTTCGACCATGTAGGTGGCCAGGGTCCAGGGGCTGCCGGAGAAACCGATCAGCGGCACGCGACCGTTGAGTTCACGGCGAATGGTGCTGACCGCGTCCATGACGTAGCCCAGGTCCTTTTGCGGATCGGGAATCGGCAAGGCCTCGATGTCGGCCAGGGTGCTGACGACTTTCCTGAAACGCGGGCCTTCGCCGGTCTCGAAGTACAAGCCCTGCCCCATGGCGTCGGGAATGGTGAGAATGTCGGAGAACAGGATCGCCGCGTCCAACTGCGGATAACGGTCCAGTGGCTGCATCGTGACTTCGCAGGCGAACTGGGGGTTCATGCACAGGCTCATGAAGTCACCCGCCTTGGCGCGGCTGGCGCGGTACTCCGGCAGGTAGCGACCGGCCTGGCGCATCATCCAGACAGGGGTGACGTCCACGGGTTGCTTGAGCAGGGCGCGAAGGAAACGGTCGTTCTTCAGGGCAGTCATGTCGGCATCCGGAAAAAAAGTGCGGGCATTTTCTCAGAGCGCGACGCAAAAGGCACGGCAAGAGCCGTGCCTTTTATCTATCGGGGCAATTTGTCGCGGTGCCATGCAATGTTCAGCAACACCACAAAACAATTGTGGGAGCGAGCTTGCTCGCGATGAGGGCGTCCCATTCAACAGGTTCGTCGACTGATCCACCGCGATCGCGAGCAAGCTCGCTCCCACATTTTGATCGCATTCCAGCATTGGGAAGCGATCAGACTTGCAGGTAATCCAGGATCCCTTCCGCCGCATTGCGGCCTTCGAAGATCGCCGTCACCACCAGGTCGGAACCCCGGACCATGTCGCCACCGGCGAAGATCTTCGGGTTGCTGGTCTGGTGCTTGTACTGGCCCTGCTCCGGAGCCACGACGCGGCCCTGGCTGTCGGTCTGGATGCTGAACTGCTCGAACCACGGCGCCGGGCTCGGGCGGAAGCCGAAGGCAATGACCACGGCGTCGGCCGGGATGATCTCTTCGGAACCGGGGATCGGCTCGGGGCTGCGACGGCCGCGGGCGTCCGGCTCGCCGAGACGGGTCTCGACCACCTTCACGCCTTCGACCTTGTCTTCACCGACAATGGCGATCGGCTGGCGGTTGTAGAGGAACTTCACGCCTTCTTCCTTGGCGTTCTTCACCTCTTTGCGCGAGCCGGGCATGTTCGCTTCGTCGCGACGATAGGCGCAGGTCACCGACTTGGCGCCCTGGCGGATCGACGTGCGGTTGCAGTCCATCGCCGTGTCGCCACCACCAAGCACCACGACCTTCTTGCCTTTCATGTCGACGAAATCTTCCGGCGACTTTTCAAAGCCCAGGTTGCGGTTGACGTTGGCGATCAGGAAGTCGAGTGCGTCGTAGACGCCCGGCAGGTCCTCACCGGCAAAGCCACCCTTCATGTAGGTGTAGGTGCCCATGCCCATGAAGACCGCATCGTATTCCTCGAGCAGTTGCTCCATGGTCACGTCCTTGCCCACCTCGGTGTTCAGGCGGAACTCGATGCCCATGCCGGTGAAGACTTCGCGACGATTGCTCAGCACGGTCTTTTCCAGCTTGAACTCGGGAATGCCAAAGGTCAGCAGGCCGCCGATTTCCGGATTCTTGTCGAACACCACCGGGGTCACGCCACCGCGTACCAGCACGTCGGCACAGCCCAGGCCCGCCGGGCCGGCACCGATGATCGCCACGCGCTTGCCGGTCGGTTTGACCTTGGACATGTCCGGGCGCCAGCCCATGGCGAACGCGGTGTCGGTGATGTACTTCTCCACCGAACCGATGGTCACCGCGCCAAAACCGTCGTTGAGGGTGCAGGCACCTTCACACAGGCGATCCTGCGGGCACACCCGGCCGCAGACTTCCGGCAGGGTGTTGGTCTGGTGGGACAGCTCGGCGGCCTGGAGGATATTGCCCTCGGCCACCAGTTTCAGCCAGTTGGGAATGAAGTTGTGCACCGGGCACTTCCATTCGCAATACGGGTTGCCACAACCCAGGCAGCGGTGGGCCTGGTCGGCCGACTGCTGGGGTTTGAAAGGTTCGTAGATTTCCACGAACTCTTTCTTGCGTTGACGCAACAGTTTCTTCTTCGGATCCTTGCGCCCGACATCGATGAACTGGAAGTCGTTATTCAGACGTTCAGCCATTGTTAAAACCTCATCAAACTCTTCAGGCGCATATCACTGCGGGTTGGCACGAGTGCTGGAAAGCAACGATTTCAGGTTGGCAGCCTTGGGCTTGACCAGCCAGAAACGACGCACGTAGTCATCGAGGTTCTCGGCGAGTTCACGACCCCACTCGCTGTCGGTTTCCTCGACGTACTCATCCAGTACACGCTGCAAATGGCTGCGGTAGGCTTCCATCGCCTCGCCGCTGATCCGCTGGATTTCCACCAGTTCGTGGTTGACCCGGTCAACGAAGGTGTTGTCCTGGTCGAGCACGTAGGCGAAACCGCCGGTCATGCCAGAGCCGAAGTTATAACCGGTCTTGCCCAGCACGCAGACAAAACCACCGGTCATGTACTCGCAGCAGTGATCGCCGGTGCCTTCCACCACGGTGTGGGCCCCGGAGTTACGCACGGCGAAACGCTCGCCCGCGGTGCCGGCGGCGAACAGCTTGCCGCCCGTGGCGCCATAAAGGCAGGTGTTGCCGATGATGGCACTGTCCTGGGTCTTGTAGACGCTACCCTTGGGCGGAACGATGACCAGCTTGCCGCCGGTCATGCCCTTGCCCACGTAGTCGTTGGCATCGCCTTCCAGGTACATGTTCAGGCCACCGGCGTTCCAGACGCCGAAGCTCTGGCCCGCGGTGCCCTTGAAGCGGAAGGTGATCGGCGCCTTGGCCATGCCCTGGTTGCCGTGCTTGCGGGCGATCTCGCCGGAGATCCGCGCGCCGATGGAGCGGTCGCAGTTGCAGATATCCAGGTCGAACTCGGCACCGCTCAGGTCGTTGATCGCCGAAGCGGCCATGTCGACCATCTTTTCGGCCAGCTCGCCCTTGTCGAACGGCGGGTTGCGGTCGACCTGGCAGAACTGTGGCTTGTCCGCCGGGATGAGATCGCTGCCCAGCAACGGGGTCAGGTCCAGGTGCTGCTGCTTGGCGGTCTGGCCCTCGATCACGTCCAGCAGGTCGGTGCGGCCGATCAGCTCTTCAAGCGAGCGAACGCCCAGCTTGGCCAGCCACTCACGGGTCTCTTCGGCCACGTAGGTGAAGAAATTCACCACCATGTCGACGGTACCGATGTAGTGGTCCTTGCGCAGCTTGTCGTTCTGGGTCGCCACGCCGGTGGCGCAGTTGTTCAGGTGGCAGATGCGCAGGTATTTGCAGCCCAGGGCGATCATCGGCGCGGTGCCGAAGCCGAAGCTCTCGGCGCCGAGGATGGCCGCCTTGATCACGTCGAGGCCGGTTTTCAGGCCACCGTCGGTCTGCACCCGGACCTTGCCGCGCAAATCGTTGCCGCGCAGGGTCTGGTGGGTTTCGGCCAGGCCCAGCTCCCATGGCGCCCCCGCGTACTTGATCGAGGTCAGCGGCGATGCGCCGGTGCCGCCGTCGTAGCCGGAGATGGTGATCAGGTCGGCATAGGCCTTGGCCACGCCGGCCGCAATGGTGCCGACGCCGGCTTCCGCCACCAGCTTCACCGAGACCAGCGCCTTGGGGTTCACCTGCTTGAGGTCGAAGATCAGTTGCGACAAGTCTTCGATCGAGTAGATGTCGTGGTGCGGCGGCGGCGAGATCAGGGTCACGCCGGGGACCGCATAACGCAGCTTGGCGATCAGGCCGTTGACCTTGCCACCGGGCAACTGGCCGCCTTCGCCAGGCTTGGCGCCTTGGGCGACCTTGATCTGCAACACTTCAGCGTTGACCAGGTATTCCGGCGTCACACCGAAGCGGCCGGTGGCCACCTGCTTGATTTTCGAACTCTTGATGGTGCCGTAGCGCGCCGGGTCTTCGCCGCCTTCGCCGGAGTTGGAACGCGCACCGAGGCGGTTCATGGCTTCGGCCAGGGCTTCGTGGGCTTCCGGGGACAAGGCGCCGAGGGAAATACCGGCCGAATCGAAGCGCTTGAGCACCGATTCCAGCGGTTCCACTTCACTGATGTCCAGCGGCGTGTCGAGGGTCTTGACCTTGAGCAGGTCGCGGATCATCGACACCGGACGGTTGTCCACCAGCGAGGTGTATTCCTTGAACTTGCTGTAGTCGCCCTGCTGCACGGCCGCTTGCAGGGTGTTGACCACGTCGGGGTTGTAGGCGTGGTATTCGCCACCGTGGACAAACTTCAGCAGGCCGCCCTGCTGGATCGGCTTGCGCGGGCTCCAGGCTTCGGCGGCCAGGGCTTTCTGTTCGGCTTCGATGTCGACGAAACGCGCACCCTTGATGCGGCTCGGCACGCCACGGAAGCTCAGTTCGCAGACCTCTTCGGACAGGCCGATGGCCTCGAACAGTTGCGCGCCACGGTACGAGGCGATGGTCGAGATGCCCATCTTCGACAGGATCTTGAGCAGGCCCTTGGTGATGCCCTTGCGGTAGTTCTTGAACACCTCGTAGAGGTCGCCCAGTACTTCGCCGGTGCGGATCAGGTCGCCCAGCACTTCATAGGCCAGGAACGGATACACCGCCGAGGCACCAAAACCGATCAGCACCGCGAAGTGATGCGGATCGCGGGCGGTGGCGGTTTCCACCAGGATGTTGGAATCGCAGCGCAGGCCTTTTTCGGTCAGGCGATGGTGCACCGCGCCGGTGGCCAACGAGGCGTGGATCGGCAGCTTGCCCGGAGCGATATGACGGTCGCTGAGGACGATCTGGGTGCGCCCGGCGCGCGCGGCTTCTTCAGCCTGATCGGCCACGTTGCGGATCGCCGCTTCCAGGCCGACGCTTTCGTCGTAGTTCAGGTCGATGACCTGGCGCGCGAAGCCCGGACGGTCGAGGTTGGTCAACGAACGCCACTTGGCCGGGGAAATGACCGGCGAGCTGAGGATCACCCGCGAGGCGTGTTCCGGCGACTCCTGGAAAATGTTGCGCTCGGCACCGAGGCAGATTTCCAGGGACATCACGATCGCTTCGCGCAGCGGGTCGATCGGTGGGTTGGTCACCTGGGCGAACTGCTGGCGGAAATAGTCGTACGGCGTGCGCACGCGCTGCGACAGCACGGCCATCGGCGTGTCGTCGCCCATGGAGCCGACCGCCTCGTAGCCCTGCTCGCCCAGCGGACGCAGCACCTGGTCACGTTCTTCGAACGTCACCTGGTACATCTTCATGTACTGCTTGAGCTGGTCGACGTCATAGAAAGCCGAGCCGTGGTCGTTGTCTTCCATGGTCGCCTGGATGCGCAGGGCATTCTTGCGCAGCCATTGCTTGTACGGATGACGGGACTTGAGGCGGTTGTCGATGGCGTCGGTGTCGAGGATCTGGCCAGTCTCGGTGTCCACGGCAAAGATCTGGCCCGGACCTACGCGGCCCTTGGCGATGACGTCTTCGGGCTGGTAGTTCCAGACGCCGATTTCCGACGCCAGGGTGATGAACCCGTTGGTGGTGGTGACCCAGCGCGCCGGACGCAGACCGTTCCGGTCCAGCAGGCACACGGCGTAGCGACCGTCGGTCATGACGATACCGGCCGGGCCGTCCCACGGCTCCATGTGCATGGAGTTGTATTCGTAGAAGGCGCGCAGGTCCGGATCCATGGTCTCGACGTTCTGCCACGCCGGCGGCACCAGCATGCGAACGCCGCGGAACAGGTCGATGCCACCGGTCACCATCAGTTCCAGCATGTTGTCCATGCTCGAGGAGTCCGAACCCACGCGGTTGACCAGTGGGCCGAGCTCTTCGAGGTCCGGCATCAGGTCGTTGGCGAACTTGGTGCGACGGGCCACGGCCCAGTTGCGGTTGCCGGTGATGGTGTTGATCTCGCCGTTGTGGGCGAGGAAGCGGAATGGCTGGGCCAGCGGCCACTTCGGCAGGGTGTTGGTGGAGAAGCGCTGGTGGAACACGCAGATCGCGGTTTTCAGGCGCTCGTCGCTCAGGTCCGGATAGAAGGCGGTGAGGTCCGCCGGCATCATCAGGCCTTTATAGATAATGGTCTTGTGGGAAAAACTGCAGATGTAGTGATCGGTGTCGGCGGCGTTGGCCACGGACGAACGACGACGGGAGCTGAACAGCTTGATCGACATGTCCTGGTCGCTCAGGCCTTCGCCGGCGATGAACACCTGTTCGATCTGCGGCAGGCGCTCGAGTGCCAGGCGGCCGAGGACGCTGGTGTCGATCGGCACTTTGCGCCAGCCCACCAGTTGCAGGCCGGCGGCCAGGATCTCGCGGTTCATGTTTTCGCGAGCCGCCTCAGCCTTCACCGGGTCCTGGTTGAAGAACACCATGCCCACGGCGTACTGCTTGGGCAGGGTCACGCCGAACGTTTCCTGGGCTACGGCACGCAGGAACTCGTCGGGCTTTTGAATCAGCAAGCCACAACCGTCGCCGGTCTTGCCGTCGGCGTTGATCCCACCGCGGTGGGTCATGCAGGTCAGGGCCTCAATGGCCGTTTGCAAAAGGGTATGGCTGGGCTCGCCCTGCATATGAGCTATCAGGCCGAAACCGCAGTTATCCTTGAATTCATCTGGTTGGTACAGACCTGCTTTCATAGACACTTTCTCACCAGGCTGCCTCTAATCGAGGCAAATTTCTTTTCAATTCAACCGGTTGCATGCCGCGCCGAACGTACGCCAGCTTTGCGGGGGCAAAAGGGAGGTCATTGTACACACCGACACAGAGGCTCACAAATTTGACGACGAACTGTCGCAAATCCATGTCGCATTTGTGAAAGGTTTAAAGCTATATGCTGTGCTAGTCAAAACTTTTTTGGGTTTGACCGCTACGACTCAAACGCTACTGTGACGCAGACACCACAAGGCGCGCGGCCTGAAAGGTCGCCCGCCCTTGCGGAAATTTTGAGGTTGCCGGGAGAGGCGGCCTGGGTAAGGCCGCCGAATCTTCAGCGAGTTGCAGCCAGTTCCTGTTGGACGCTGGCGACAGTGCGAGGCCAAGGTTTACCAGCCTGAACCTTCGCTGGCAAGGCCTTGATGGCGGAAACAGCCGCATCACGGTTGGCAAAGCTGCCGTAGGTGATGACATACAGCGGCTTGCCGTTGAGCACTTTCTTGAAATAACGGTACTCGCCGCCCTGCTCCTTGACGAAGTTCTGCGCCGCGGCTTCGGAACTGGTGCCGAGGATCTGCACCACGTAGTTGCCCGGCGCCTGGCCGGCGTACCAGCTACCGCCCGCGGCCTTGGCTGGGGCAGCGGCAGGCTTGGCCGCCGGTGCTGCTGGCGTCGCTGGCTTGGCCGCAGGCGCCGGAACCGGTACCGGTTTGGCGGTAGCCACCTGGGTCGGCGCCGGGGTCGGCTTGGCGGTCGGGGCTGGGGTTGGCGCCGGGCCAGCCGGCACGCCCACAGGCGGTGCGGTGGTGGTCACGGTCGGCGGCGTGTCGCTGCTGTCGTCGATCGGTGGCGCTGCGCCGTCGTCGCCTTCGGTGATACCGCCGGCCGCTTCGGCCAGCGGGCCGCGCATGACCGGCTGCGACTGGCCGACCAGCGGCAGCGGCATCGGCTGGGTGTTACCGGCGAATTCCACGGCCGGCGCGCCACCGTTGGGTTGCGGCTTACCTTGACCAAGGGGCAGTTGCGCCTGTTCGTTGGCAGGGGCACCCGTGGCAGGTGCCTTGGTGCGACCCGGCATCAGCCAGGCGGCGGCAACCGCGACCACGACGACGGCGGAAATTGCCAATACGTGTTTCTTCGGCATGTTGAACCCCATACTTGGACGCTTCACCGCTGAGCGGCTGGCAATCATGACTTCGATCAGAGCATCGCGGGCGACCTGGTTGATGTTGCCAGGCCAGCCGTCGGAGCTTTCGTGAATCTCAGAGATCTGATCGGCGGTGAAAAGTTCGATACCCCGGCCCGCGCCCTCGAGACGCTGGGCCAGGTATTCACGGGTTTCTTCCTCGGTGTAGGGCGCCAGCTCGATGACGTGGAAGCGCTCTTCCTCGAGGTTCAATTGGTCCAGGTCGGCGATCAGCGACGACTCGCCGAACAGGAACACGTGAGGCCGGCCCTCCGGGGCACCGGCCGCCAAGGCCAGCAGGGCTTCGAGGGCCGACTCGTCGAGTTGCTCGGCATCGTCCACCAGCAGATAGACTTCCTGCCCGGTCAGCGCCAGTTGCACGATCTGATCGAGGATTGCACCGATTTCGGCCTGGGCGACGTTCAGCGCCTGGGCCACCTGGCGCAACACACCGGCGGCATCGCCAGCGCCACGGGCCGACACCACCACGCTTTGCACAGACTGTTTGTTGGTACTGGCCACCAGGGCCTGGCGCAGCAAGGTCTTGCCGCTGCCCTGGGGGCCGGTGACCACCAACAGCAACTGGCTGTAGCGCGCCAGGTGATGCAACTGGCCCAGCACCGGCTTGCGCTGGGCGGGGAAGAACTTGAAGCCCGGGACCCGTGGGGCAAAAGGGTCATGACTCAATTGGAAATGGCCGAGGAAAGCCTCGTCGGCATGCAAACTAGTCATCGGAATCTCATTAACCTTTAAGCTGAGCCAGGGCGCGGTAGTCCGCTCCCAGCGTGGCCTGTAGAACTTCTTTCGGATAATCGTCGGTCACCACCGCTTCGCCCATGTGGCGCAGCAGCACCAGGCGCAGACGACCGTCGATCACTTTTTTGTCGATTGCCATGTGTTCAAGAAAATCCGCCTCGCTCATTTCCTCGGGCGGAACCACCGGCAGCCCGGCGCGCTGGAACAGACGAATACCGCGATCACGCTCCTGTTCGCTGATCCAGCCCAGGCGCGCGGACATCTCAAGAGCCATGACCGTACCGGCCGCAACCGCTTCACCGTGCAGCCAGACACCATAGCCCATGTGCGTTTCGATGGCATGGCCGAAGGTGTGGCCCAGGTTGAGCGTGGCGCGCACCCCCGACTCACGTTCATCGGCACCGACCACCGCGGCCTTGGCGGCGCAGGAGCGCTCGATGGCGTAGGTCAGCGCCGCTTGATCCAGCGCACGCAGGCGGTCGACGTGCTCTTCGAGCCAGCCCAGGAACGGTTCGTCGCAGATCAGCCCGTACTTGATGACTTCCGCCAGCCCCGCGGACAGTTCGCGGGCCGGCAGGGTAGTGAGGGTGGCGGTGTCGATCAGCACCACGTTGGGCTGATAGAACGCACCGACCATGTTCTTGCCCAGCGGATGGTTGATCCCGGTCTTGCCGCCCACCGACGAGTCGACCTGCGACAGCAGCGTCGTGGGGATCTGGATGAAGTCGACGCCACGCTGATAACAAGCGGCGGCAAAACCGGCCATGTCGCCGATCACGCCACCGCCCAGGGCAACCACCGTGGTGCGGCGATCATGCCGTGCGGTCAGCAGGCCGTCGAAAATGAGTTGCAGGGTTTCCCAGTTCTTGAAGGCTTCGCCGTCGGGCAACACCACGGAAATGACCGAGAAAGCCGACAGGCTGCGGGTCAGACGTTCCAGATACAGAGGCGCGACGGTTTCATTGGAAATGATCGCCACTTGCCGCCCGGCGATGTGCGGCGCCAGCAGTTCGGGCTGGTCCAGCAAGCCTTCGCCAATATGAATCGGGTAGCTGCGCTCGCCCAGGTCGACCTTAAGTGTCTGCATGTGTCCCCACAGTGAAGATGGAATCAGGCGTCCTGCCTGCAATTAACGATAGTGCCCAACGGGGATAAATCCCCTCGCCACAGGTCCCAGTGCTTGCCATGACACCATGGGATGGCCATCCGCCACGCCCCAGGCGGGCCATGACGGGACGTCGAGGATAGCGCATTTCGCCAAGCGCATTAACGGGGTGGCAGTTGCTGCAGGCGATCGAGAATGTCCAGCACCACCATCCGCGGCGGCCGCTCGTCGGTTTCCACCACCAGGTCGGCGATCTCCCGATACAGCGGATCACGCAGTTCCAGCAGGTCCCGCAGGGTCTTGGCGGGGTCGGCGGTGCGCAACAGCGGCCGGTTGCGATCCCGGGCGGTGCGGCCGACCTGCTGCTCGACAGAGGCGTGCAGATAGACCACTCGTCCGCCGGCATGCAGCGCACGACGATTGGCTTCGCGCATCACCGCGCCGCCGCCGGTGGCCAACACCACGCCCTCGAACGCGCACAGCTCGGCGATCATCGCCTGCTCACGGTCACGAAAGCCCGGCTCGCCTTCCTTGTCGAAGATCCATGGGATATTGGCACCCGTGCGCAATTCAATTTCCTTGTCGGAATCTTTGAACGGCAGGCGCAGCTCTTTGGCCAGCAAACGGCCGATGGTGCTTTTTCCAGCGCCCATCGGCCCAACAAGAATCAAATTTCGCACAGAATCAACGACTCACAGCAATCGCCTGGTTATTCATGATACGCGGAGTGAGGAACACCAGCAGCTCGGATTTTTTCTCCGAAACCACATCACGCCGGAAAAGGCGGCCAAGATACGGCACATCGCCAAGAAATGGCACCTTATCTATGACCTTGCTCTGAGTATTTGAGAAAACTCCGCCAATCACAATGGTCTCGCCATCATTGACCAGGACCTTGGCGTTGACTTCGTTTTTCTTGATCGGCGGCACTTCCTGCACCTTGTTCAGGTAGTCCGGCTCATCCTTGGTGACCTTGACCTCCATGATGATGCGGTTGTCCGGGGTGATCTGCGGGGTCACCTCCAGCGACAGCGAGGCCTCCTTGAACGACACCGAGGTGGCACCGCTGGAGCTGGCTTCCTGATAAGGAATCTCCGTGCCCTTGAGGATCTTTGCCGTCTCCTTGTCGGACGTCACCACCTTGGGCTGGGAGACGATTTCGCCGTTGCCGGTCTTCTCCATGGCCGTCAGCTCAAGGTCCAGCAAGACGTTGTCGGTGATGAACGCAATACCGATCCCCGACGTATTGCCCGAGGCACCCAGGTCGACGAACGGCTGGTTGGTACCGGTACTGCCCGGCGTGCCAATGGTGGTGGAGGTGCCGCTGGTCACCCCCGAGGAGTTCCAGTTGCCCTTGTTCTGGATCGACCCTCCCCAGCGCACGCCCAGGCTTTTGTCGTAGTCGACGTTGGCCTCGACAATCCGTGCCTCGATCATCACCTGGCGCACCGGAATATCCAGCTGCGCCACGATCCGGCGCAGTTCGTCGAGCCGGTCCTGGGTCTGGTAGGCGATGATGTTGTTGGTCCGCTCATCCACCGTGATCGTGCCGCGCTCGTCGGCTTTGGCCTCGGCACTGGTCACCGACTGGAACAGCTTGGCGATGTCCGCCGCCTTCGCATAGTTGACCTGCAACAGCTCACGCCGCAGCGGCGCCAGGTCGGCGATCTGCTTCTGCGACTCCAGCTCCTGGCGTTCGCGCGCGGCGATTTCATCGGCCGGGGCCACCAGCAGCACGTTACCGACCTTGCGCTTGTCCAGGCCCTTGGTCTTGAGCACCAGGTCCAGCGCCTGGTCCCAGGGCACATTCTGCAAGCGCAGGGTGATGCCGCCCTGCACCGTGTCGCTGGCCACCAGGTTCAGGTTGGTGAAATCGGCAATCAGTTGCAGGACCGAACGCACTTCGATGTCCTGGAAGTTGAGCGAGAGCTTCTCGCCGCTGTAGGCCGCGCGGTCGGCATTGCGTTTTTGCAGGTCGTCGACGGTCATGGGCCGGACGCTGACGGTGAGCTTGTTGTCGGTCTGGTAGGTCGAGTAGTCGAAGGTGCCACTGGGCTCGATGCTGATGGTCGCCCGGTCGCTGCCGGCGCTGGCATTGACGAATTGCACCGGGGTGGCGAAGTCCTTGACGTCCAGGCGCACCCGCAGCGGCTCGGGCAATTGGGTCCTGGCGAAATTGAGGATGATCTTGCCTTCGCGTTCCTGGATGTCCGGGGCGATGGAAGGATCGGACAAATCGATCACCACATTGCCTTCGCCCTGGGTCCCCCGCTGGAAATCCACCCCACGAATCGCCTTGCCCACCGGCGCACCGGCCCTCGCGGGCGCAGCGCTGGCCAGCGCCGGGCGCGGGGCCTGGGCGGCGTTCTTCGGAACATGACTCTTCGCAGCAGTGTTCTTCGCCGCGGCGCCCTTGCCAACCACCACGAACAGGCTATTGCCTTCGACCCGGGTGTCGTACGGCGCCAGCTGGGTCAGGCCGATGATCAACCGGGTGCGATCACCTGCCTCGACCACGGTGGCGCTGCGCGCATTGCCCCCGCCCAAGTCGCGGTGCTTGCTGGCCAATTGGTTGGTCACGCCTGGCAGGTCCAGGGCAATCCGGGCCGGTTGTTCGGTGGTGTAGCCCCGGGGGGGGGGCGGCGGCCCGTCGAAGGTGAGCTTCAACTCGACGCGGTCGCCCGGCAACGCCGCGACATCCAGCGTCTTCAGACTGGCCGCGTGAACCATCGGCGACAACAGCGCTATCCATAGCGAAATACCGAAGGCTGACAAAAACCTGTTCATTGTTGGGGTTCCACTATTGAGTGCTCTTTCAAAGGAATGGTCCGAGGTCGTTCCAGCCAGGCACCCTCGCCATCGGGGACGATTTCGATCACATCGACCTGGGTGGCGCCGATGGCGATGATTCGCCCGTCGTTGCGCCCCAGATAGTCACCGACCTTGAGCCGATGCACCCCGCCCGCGCCCCGCAGGAGCGCGAAGGAGCCACTGGCGTTGGAGATCGTACCGACCATTTCAAACTGCTCGATGTTGAAGCCTTCCAGGTATTGCTTGACCCGGTTGGGGTCGGGCCGCACGTTGTGCGAGCCGCGCTGCCGGTCGGCCTGGTCCACGCGGACCTGCCGGGAAAACGGGCTGCGCAGGTTCGCGGCGCTGTAGGTAAAGGTCTCGTAGGGCCTGAACGTCGGCGTCGGCTCGATCTTGCCCGGTGGACGCAGGCGCACTTCATTCATGTAAGCGTCCAGGTCGCCGAAACCGTTGTCGTCGTTGCAACCCGCCAGCGCGACCAGGCCCGCCAGCAGGCAGAGGCGACACACCAGCGGCCTCATGGCTGCGCCTCCTGCTCGTTGTAGCGGTAGGTCTTGGCCTGGATGCTCATGCGCAGCTTCGTGCCTGCCTCGGGCTCCATCGGGGCGATTTCGAAATCGTGCAGCGTGACGATCCGGGGCAGTCCGGCCACTCCACTGACGAATGTCGCCAGGTCGTGGTAGCCGCCGGTCACGGTGATCTGGATCGGCAGCTCGATGTAGAACGGTTGGGTGACTTCCGGCAGCAGCTTGATTTCCTCGAACTCCAGGCCACTGCCCAGGCCGGTGCGGGTAATGTCTTCCAGCAGGCCCGGCACCTCGGTGTCACTGGGCAATTGCCGCAACAGTACACCGAAAGACGTTTCCATCTGCTTCATCTGCTCGGTGTAGCGTTCCAGGTTCGCGGCCATGTGGGCCTTGCCCGCGAATTGTGCCTTGAGGGTATTTTCTTCCTCGCGCACCTGCTGCAACTGGTTTTCCAGGTCACTCAAGGCAAAGTTATAACCCAGCCCCAGCACCAGGGCCACCAGCAGGATGCCCGCCAGCCACTTGATGGGCGCTGGCCAGGAACCGATGTTGTTGGTGTCCAGGTCACTGACGTCGATCTTGCGCAGCGCGTCGAGCCATTCCCCCGGCCTCATTGGGCGTCCCCCTCATCGGCCGGCCGGGTCTGGCGAACCGTCAGCTGGAAAACGTTGGCCTGGTCGAGCTGACCGGCGGTGGTGGCCTTGACCTCCGTCAGGCTGGGCGCATCGAACAGGTCCGACGAGTCCAGGTTGCGCATCAGGTCCGAGACCCGGTTGTTCGATTCCGCGGCCCCTTTGATGAAGAGCGTCCGGTCCTCCATCTTCACTTCGGTGAAATACACCCCGTCCGGCAAAGTCCTCACCAACTGGTCGAAGATACGCCCGCTGACCGGTCGATTCCCTTGCAAGTCCTGGATGATGCGCATGCGCTCCAGCAATTGCTGGCGACGGGCTTTCAATTCGCTGATCTGCTTGATGCGCTCGTCCAACACGGCGATCTGCTCGGAGAGGTGGCTATTGCGGGCGACCTGGTGGTCGATGGCGCCGTCGATGTAGCGGATGGCGACCAGGACCACGCCGACCGCCCCGACCAGCGCCGCCACCAAGGCCAGCAGAAAGCGCTTGCGCCGCTCTTCGCGCAGCTCTTCGCGCCAGGGAAGCAGGTTGATCCGCGCCATCAGTCGAAACTCCTGAGGGCCAGCCCACAGGCAATCATCAGTGCCGGTGCGTCACTGGCCAGGGCACCGGCATTGACCTTGCTGCTCAGGGCCATGTTGGTAAACGGGTTGGCCACCTGGGTCGGCGTACCCAGGCGCTGTTCGATCAGCCGATCCAGGCCAGCGACCGAAGCCGTGCCCCCGGCCAGCAGGATGTGGTCCACCGCGCTGTACTGGCCCGAGGCGAAGAAGAATTGCAGGGACCGCGAGACCTGCTGCACCAGGGCCTCGCGGAAAGGCTGCAGCACCTCGCTGAGATAATCGTCCGGCAACCCACCCTGCTTCTTTGCCAGGCCGGCCTGCTCGGGTGTCAGGCCGTAGCGGCGCTGGATCTCCTCGGTCAACTGGCGACCGCCGAACAACTGTTCGCGGGTATAGATGATGCGTCCGTTGTGCAACACGCTGAGGGTGGTCATGGTGGCGCCGATGTCGATGACCGCTACCGTCAGCCGTTCCTGGGACGCGGCCAATTGCGTGGCGAGCAGGCCAAACGCCCGCTCCAGCGCATAAGCCTCCACATCGACCACCCGGGCCGTCAGCCCGGCGAGCGCCAACGCGGCCTCGCGAACCTCGACGTTTTCCTTGCGACAGGCGGCCAGCAGCACTTCGACGCGCTCGGCGCTGCGCGGCGAAACGCCCACCACCTCGAAATCGATGGCCACCTCATCCAGCGGATAGGGAATGTACTGATCGGCTTCGATCTTGAGCTGGTTCTCCATGTCGTCGTCGGACAGGCCCGCGTCCATCTCGATGATCTTGGTGATCACCGCCGAACCCGCCACGGCCACCGCCACGCTGCGCAACGGCGTCCTGGCCTTGGCCAACAGCCGCGACAACGCCTGGCCCACCCCTTCGAGCTCGGCGATGTTCTTCTCGATCACGGCGTTGGCCGGCAACGGTTCGACCGCGTAGGACTCGACGCGGTATCGCTCGCCCTGGCGACTCAACTCGAGCAGCTTCACCGACGTCGAACTGATGTCGATCCCCAGAAGCGCATGGGCTTTTTTATTGAAGAGTCGTAGCACTACCAATTCCCTATGACTATCCGTGAGTTACGGACTCTCTAATATGCATTGCGTTCAATCACGGCCGTCCGACGGACGTCCGGATGGCATTCCCGACGAAAAAAAATGCTTATAATGCCCAGCGTTTTTTTCGCTTTGTTGCAAGCTCGGGTTCTTCCCTGCACCTGGCGCCTTTTTCATTCTTTGCCTGGATATCCAAAAGCCTTGATTCGTCTGCTGAAATTCTTCGGATGGTCCATTGTCGCCGTTTTCTGCGGACTGCTCCTGGGCCTGAGCGGTGCCTTTCTTTACCTTAGTCCGGGATTGCCGTCCGTGGAGGCGCTGAGAAGTATTCAGTTGCAGATTCCTCTGCGGGTGTACAGCAGCGATAACAAGCTGATCGCCGAATTTGGCGAAATGCGCCGCACACCGATCCGTTTCGCCGACATTCCCCCCAATTTCATCAATGCGTTACTAAGTGCTGAAGACGATAACTTCGCCAACCACTATGGTGTCGATCCCGGCAGCCTGATGCGCGCCGCCAGCCAATTGGTCAAGAGCGGGCACATCCAGTCCGGCGGCAGCACCATCACCATGCAGGTGGCCAAGAACTTCTTCCTGACCAGCGAGCGCAGCTTCTCGCGCAAGACCACCGAGATCCTCCTGGCCCTGCAGATCGAGCGGCAGCTGACCAAGGATGAAATCCTCGAGCTGTACGTGAACAAGATTTACCTGGGCAACCGCGCCTATGGCATCGAGGCGGCGGCACAGGTGTATTACGGCAAGTCGATCCGCGACGTGAGCCTGGCGCAGATGGCGATGATCGCCGGCCTGCCCAAGGCACCGTCGCGCTTCAACCCGCTCGCCAACCCGGCGCGCAGCAAGGAGCGTCGCGACTGGATCCTGGGGCGCATGTACAAGCTCGGCAAGATCAGCGAGGCCGACTACACCACAGCGATCAATGAGCCGCTGAACGCCAGCTATCACGTGCCGACCCCGGAAGTGAACGCCCCGTACATCGCCGAAATGGCCCGCGCCGAGATGGTCGGGCGCTATGGCAGCGACGCCTACACCGAAGGTTTCCGCGTCACCACCACGGTGCCGAGCAACCTGCAGGAAATGGCCAACACCGCGCTGCACGAGGGCCTGATGACCTACGACCAGCGCCACGGCTACCGTGGCCCTGAATCGCGCCTGCCGGGCAAGACCAAGGAAGCCTGGGCCCTGGAGTTGACCAAGCAGCGCACCATCAGCAGCCTGGAGCCGGCGATCGTCACCTCGGTGGACAAGGACGGCATCAAGGTGCTGACCCGCAACGGCGAGCTGGAAGAACACGTGGCCTGGGACACCATGAAATGGGCCCGTCCGTTCCTCAATACCAACAGCATGGGCGCCGCCCCACGGCAGCCGTCAGATGTTGCCCAGGTCGGTGACCTGATCCGCGTCCAGCGCCAGGCGGACAACACGCTCAAGTTCAGCCAGATCCCGGCGGCCCAGGGCGCCCTGGTGTCCCTCGACCCGCAGGACGGCGCCATCCGCTCGCTGGTGGGAGGTTTCGCCTTCGAGCAAAGCAATTACAACCGTGCACTGCAGGCCAAGCGCCAGCCGGGCTCGAGCTTCAAGCCGTTCGTCTACAGCGCCGCCCTGGACAACGGCTACACCGCCGCCAGCCTGGTGAACGATGCGCCGATCGTGTTCGTCGATGAGTACCTGGACAAGGTCTGGCGGCCGAAGAACGACACCAATACGTTCCTCGGCCCGATTCGCCTGCGCGAGGCGCTGTACAAATCCCGCAACCTGGTATCGATCCGCCTGTTGCAGGCGCTGGGCGTGGATCGCACCATCGACTACATCAGCAAGTTCGGCTTCAACAAGCAGGACCTGCCGCGCAACCTGTCCCTGGCCCTGGGTACCGCGACCCTGACGCCGATGGAAATCGCCACGGGCTGGAGCACATTCGCCAACGGCGGCTACAAGATCACCCCGTACATCATCGACAAGATCGAAAGCCGCAACGGCGAGACATTGTTCGTTGCCAACCCGCCACGGGTCCCCACGGGCGAGCAGGCCAGCGACGGTCTTGCGGCCCCGGCCTCGGAGACGTTCACGGTCAATGCAACGCCGGGGGAAGCCGCGACCGCCCCGGCGGTACCGCAAGCGCCAGCCATTGCCGAGCGCATCATCGACGGCCGGACCACCTACATCCTCAACAGCATGTTGCAGGACGTGATCAAGCTTGGCACCGGTCGTCGCGCCCTGGCCCTGGGCCGTACCGACCTGGCGGGCAAGACCGGTACCACCAACGAATCCAAGGACGCCTGGTTCTCCGGCTACAACGCCGATTACGTGACCACGGTCTGGACCGGTTTCGACCAGCCCGAAAGCCTGGGTCGCCGTGAGTTCGGCGGCACCGTGGCGCTGCCGATCTGGATGACCTACATGGGCGCCGCCCTCAAGGACAAGCCGCCGCACACCCAGCCGGAACCGGAAGGCATTCTCAGCCTGCGGGTCGACCCGGTCAGCGGTCGCGCAGCCACGCCGGGCACCCCGGGTGCGTACTTCGAGCTGTTCAAGAGCGAAGACACGCCACCGTCGGTCAATGAGCTGGGCAACGGTGTCGCACCGGGCAGCCCGCTGCCAGCGGACGAAGCGGCGCCGATCGATCTGTTCTGACCGGTCTCATCCAAAAGCCCCGCCTTCGAAAGAAGTGCGGGGCTTTTGTTCTCAATGACACCAATACCCGTGGGAGCGAGCTTGCTCGCGATAGCGTCGGATCAGCTTGCATCGATGTTGAATGCCAGGCCGTCATCGCGAGCAAGCTCGCTCCCACAGGGGCTGTGGCGGCCAACAAAAAGCCCCGACTCTCAGGAGCCGGGGCTTTTTGTTGAAGCGCTACAACGGCTTAGCCGTTGAACACGTCATCCACGCTCTTGAGCGGGTAGTTCTTCGGGTACGGCAGGGTGGCCGCGCCCGTCTCGATGGCAGCCTTGGCCACGGCGTCGGAGATCAGGGTGATCAGGCGGGCGTCCATGGGTTTCGGGATGATGTATTCACGACCGAATTCCAGCTTGATGCCGCCGTAGGCGTCGCACACTTCCTGGGGCACCGGCAGCTTGGCCAGTTCGCGCAGGGCGTTGGCGGCCGCGACTTTCATCTCTTCGTTGATGCGCTTGGCGCGAACGTCCAGGGCACCGCGGAAGATGAACGGGAAGCCCAGTACGTTGTTGACCTGGTTCGGGTAGTCCGAACGGCCGGTGGCCATGATCACGTCGCTGCGAGTCGCGTGAGCCAGTTCCGGGGAGATTTCCGGGTCCGGGTTCGAGCAGGCGAACACGATCGGGTTCGGCGCCATGCGCAGCAGGTTTTCCGGGCTCAGCAGGTTCGGACCCGACAGGCCGACGAACACGTCGGCACCGTCCAGCGCGTCCGCCAGGGAGCGCTTGTCGGTCGCGTGGGCGAAGACAGCCTTGTACTGGTTCAGGTCGTCACGGCCGGAGTGGATCACGCCGGTACGGTCGACCATGAAGATGTTTTCGATCTTGGCGCCCATGCTCACCAGCAACTTCATGCAGGAGATGGCCGCGGCGCCAGCACCCAGGCAGACGATCTTGGCTTCCGGCAAGGTCTTGCCGGCGATTTCCAGGGCGTTGATCATGCCGGCCGCGGTGACGATGGCGGTGCCGTGCTGGTCATCGTGGAACACCGGGATGTCGCACTGTTCGATCAGGGCGCGCTCGATCTCGAAGCACTCAGGTGCCTTGATGTCTTCCAGGTTGATGCCACCAAAGGTGATGGAGATGCGCTTGACGGTGTCGATGAAGGCTTGCGGGCTCTCGGAATCGACTTCGATGTCGAATACGTCGATACCGGCGAAGCGCTTGAACAGTACGCCCTTGCCTTCCATGACGGGCTTGGAAGCCAATGGGCCGAGGTTACCCAGGCCGAGAATCGCGGTGCCATCGGAAATGACTGCAACCAGGTTGCCTTTACCGGTGTATTTGTAGGCCAGTTCAGGGTCGCGAGCGATTTCGCGGACTGGTTCGGCTACGCCGGGGCTGTAGGCCAGCGACAAGTCGCGAGCAGTAGCGGTGGCCTTGGTGAGCTCGACACTCAGCTTTCCTGGACGAGGATGCGCGTGATATTCGAGAGCGGCAGTTTTCAGATCAGACATGTGGGCATTCCGCTTTTTTACTGTGTTGGACAGACGGACCGCCGAGGATACGCGCCTCGCAAAGTCCCTACAAGACTGACCAGTCACCACTGTCAAGCGCCCTACTCTACGACTTTGGACCAAGAGCCGCGAAACACAAGGGCTATATGCATACAATCAGGCCGAATAATGTCTACAATTATTTTCCTACAGGACTGCTTCCAACATGGCCGGATCGGTCAGCGGCAGCATCCATCGCGCCTGGCCAGCCTTGTTCCCGCCACGCCGGGCGCGGTCGACGATCCAGCCCCGGGCCTCGATTTTCCGCCCCTTGAGCCGCTCCAGGGCCGAAGCGTCGAAGCGTCTCTGCAACCCCGGCGCAATGTGCAGGACAACCGGCCCCTGCAATTCAATCCAGATGCCACCGCGATTGCGCCGCACGTTTTCCACCCGCCCGCTCATCAGCACGAAACCCGGGGCATCGATCTGTTCCGCCCGGACGACAGGGGATTTCTTCCAGAGGCCTGCCCCGGCTTGCCGCGCATGACGCTCAGCCACTTGCTGGCAACTGACCAGGTCGACGTTCGGCGCGACCGCCACCAGAAACCCCAGCCCCTCGGCAATCAACCGCTCCTCGAGGTTCTCGCCCCGGGCGTTGTAGACGTGGGCCAGGGTACGACCGTAATCATCGCGGTCGTCCTTGCCAGGCAATACGCCCACCCGGCCATCGTTGGCGGCCACCAGGGCTTCGAGTCGCTGGCGCGCCGCCACGGCGAAGGGTTCGTCGGCGCGGCCGCGCTTGCCCAGCTCGGGGCTGTTGAGACCGATCATCCGAATGCGGCGCCCATCCTCCAGGTACAAGGTGTCGCCGTCCACCACGCGCTGCACCGCCACCTGGGGCAGGCTGCCCGGCGAAGGACAGGCCCCCTGGGCACCACCGAGCCAAATCGCAGACACAAAAAAGGCGCCCGCAAGGGACGCCTTCTTCATCAATCTGGAGCAGTCGAGACGACCATCCAAAATGATCAGCCTCAGGCTTTTGGAGTAACTTTGCCGAAAGCACCGAAACGATCGGCGAACTTCTGAACGCGGCCGCCGGTATCCAGAGTCTTTTGCTTACCGGTGTAGAACGGGTGGCATTCGTTGCAAACGTCGATCGCCAGGGCTTTGCCGTAGGTCGAACGCGTTTCGAACTTGTTGCCGCAGCTGCAGGTTACGGCAATTTCTGGGTATTCCGGATGGATATCGGTTTTCATGCTGTTTCCTCAGGCTAGCGTGCCGCCACCCAACACTATTGTTGAATACCGCACGTAATTAGGCCGCGGATTCTACCAGACATCGTCATTCGCGCAAGCTATGACTTGTACCAACCGTCTGCTAGGCTCGCGCCCTCAAGCACAATCCTGTGGGAGCGAGCTTGCTCGCGATAGCGGTGGGTCAGTGGCGGTGATGTTGACTGTGCCGCCGCCTTCGCGAGCAAGCTCGCTCCCACATTGAATCGCGCTCAGCCTTGCGAACTTGTCCGCTTATCGAGATCCCCGCGTGCCCAACGCCATCCTGCGCCTCGCCCTGCCCTCGCCCCTGCGCCGCCTGTTCGACTACCGCGCCCCCGCCGGAGTCCTGCGCGCCCAGTTGCAGCCGGGCATGCGCCTGCGGGTGCCGTTCGGCCGGCGAGAAATGATCGGCATCCTGGTGGAGGTCACCGATCACAGCGAGGTCCCGGTCGACAAGCTCAAACCAGCCCTGGCCCTGCTCGATGCCACGCCGCCGCTGCCCGCCGCGCTGTTCAAGTTGTGCCTGTGGACGTCCCAGTATTACCAGCACAGCCTCGGCGACACCCTGAGCTGGGCGCTGCCGGTGCTGCTGCGCCAGGGCGAGCTGGCCGAGGCGCGCCAGGAACGGTTCTGGTCGGTGGCCCCGGGGGCCTCGCTGGACGATCCGCGCATCGCCCGCGCGCCGCGCCAGCGCGAGGCCCTGGCGACCCTCGCCCAACACCCCCATGGCGTGGCCCACCAACTGCTGAGCAAACTGATGCTCAGCAAGGACAGCCTCGACCTGTTGCTGGCCAAGGACCTGGTCCGGGTGGAGATCCGCCGGCACGCCCCCGGCGCCCGCCACGAACATTGGCTGGCCCAGCCGGAACTGCCGCTCAACGCCGAACAGCGCGCCGCTTGCGAAGCGATTCGCGCAGGTTTCGACAGTTACCACGCCTTTCTGCTGGCGGGCGTCACCGGCAGCGGCAAGACCGAGGTCTACCTGCAACTGATCCGCCAGACCCTGGAGGCCGGCAAGCAGGCCCTGGTGCTGATTCCGGAAATCAACCTCGGCCCCCAGACCCTGGCGCGTTTCGAGCAACGCTTCAATGCACGGATCGCCCTGGTGCACTCGGCAGTCAACGACCGCGAACGCCTGGAAGCCTGGCTCGCCGCCCGCGACGGCGAGGCCGATATCATCATCGGCACCCGCTCGGCCCTGTTCACGCCGATGAAAAACCCCGGGCTGATCATCATCGACGAAGAACACGACGGCTCTTATAAACAGCAGGAAGGCCTGCGCTATCACGCCCGCGACCTGGCGCTGGTGCGCGCCCGCCAGGAAAACATCCCGATCGTCCTCGGCTCGGCCACGCCCTCGCTGGAAAGCCTGCACAACGCCTACACCGGCCGCTACGGCCTGCTGCGCCTCAACGAACGGGCCGGCGGCGCCAAGCAACCGCGGTTCCTGCGCCTGGACGTGAAAAGTCGTCCACTGGACAGCGGTATTTCCGGGCCGATGCAACAAGCCATCGGCCAGACCCTGGCCGCCGGGCAACAGGTCCTGGTGTTCCTCAATCGCCGCGGTTTTGCCCCGACCCTGCTGTGCCACGACTGCGGCTGGATGTCTGGCTGCGAACGTTGCGATGCGCGGATGACCGTGCATCAACGCCATGGCGAGCTGCGTTGCCACCATTGCGGCCACGTCGAACGCGTGCCAAGGCATTGCCCGCAGTGCGGCAAAGTGGACTTGCGCCCGGTCGGCGCCGGCACCGAACGCGCCGAGGAACGGCTGGGCATCCTGTTTCCGGACTACCCGGTCTTGCGGGTGGATCGCGACAGCACCTCGCGCAAGGACGCGATGAACCAGCTGTTCGCGACGATCCAGAAGGGCCAGCCGTGCATATTGGTGGGCACGCAGATGCTCGCCAAGGGGCATCACTTCCCGCGGGTCACGCTGGTGTCGATCCTCGATGCCGATGGCGGACTGTTCTCCGGCGACTTCCGCGCCAGCGAGCGCATGGCGCAGCTGATCGTCCAGGTCGCAGGCCGGGCCGGACGGGCCGAGGAGCCGGGCAAAGTGATTATCCAGACGCACCTGGCCGATCACCCGCTGTTGATCCAACTGACCGAGCAGGGTTATTTCGCCTTCGCCGAACAGGCCCTGAGCGAACGCCGCAGCGCCGGCCTGCCGCCCTTTTCCCACCTGGCGCTGCTGCGGGCCGAAGCCCACAAGCCGGGGCAGGCCGAAGGCTTCCTCGATGAGGCCTGTAGCGAGGCGGAGCGTTTGCTGGCAGAGCAGAACCTCACCGGGATCGAACTATTGGGTCCGGTCCCGGCTCCGATGGAACGGCGGGCCGGGCGCTATCGCGCGCAGCTTTTATTGCAGGCCAACGCCCGGGCGCCGCTGCATCGACTGCTCAGTGCCTGGCTGCTGGCGCT
Organism: Pseudomonas sp. NFACC13-1; assembly: GCF_900104425.1. NCBI lineage: Bacteria > Pseudomonadati > Pseudomonadota > Gammaproteobacteria > Pseudomonadales > Pseudomonadaceae > Pseudomonas > Pseudomonas sp. NFACC13-1. Next base: position 150,418 of record NZ_FMXV01000004.1, read on the forward strand.
GGAACAGATGCCCAGCGGACGGGCGGTGCGCTGGTCGCTGGATGTGGATCCGGTGGATTTGTATTGAATGGACCGCAAGCCTGCCCCTGTGGGATCGCATACATCCAGGCCAGCAAGAATAGTCACCACACATCCCCAACCGACCCGCTACAGTTGGCAAGCTCGTCCGGGCCACGGATAATGCCCAGTTTTTCCACCAGCGCATCGAAGCGCCGCCGCGCCTGCGGTTGAAAGAGAAGACCATGAAAGACACCATTCGCCAGCTCATCCAGCAAGCCATCGCCCAACTCGTCGCTGAAGGTGTGCTGCCAGAAGGCCTGTCGCCGGCGATTCAGGTCGAGAACACCCGCGACAAGACCCACGGCGACTTCGCCAGCAACATCGCGATGATGCTCGCCAAGCCGGCCGGCATGAAACCTCGCGACCTGGCGGAAAAAATCATCGCCGCGCTGCCGGCCGACGAAAACGTCAGCAAGGCTGACATCGCCGGCCCCGGGTTCATCAATTTCTTCCAGAACACCCAGGCCCTGGCTTCGCGCCTGGATGCGGCCCTGGCCGACGAACGCATCGGCGTGCGCAAGGCCGGCCCGCTGCAGCGCACCGTGGTCGACCTCTCGGCCCCCAACCTCGCCAAGGAAATGCACGTCGGCCACCTGCGCTCGACCATCATCGGCGACGGCGTGGCCCGGGTCCTGGAGTTTCTTGGCGACACCGTGATCCGCCAGAACCACGTTGGCGACTGGGGCACCCAGTTCGGCATGCTGATGGCCTACCTGCAGGAAAACCCGATTACCAGCGACGAACTGGCGGACCTGGAGAATTTCTACCGCGCCGCCAAGCAACGCTTCGACGAATCGCCCGAGTTCGCCGACCGTGCCCGTGGCCTGGTGGTCAAGCTGCAGGCCGGCGATGCCGAGTGCCTGGCGCTGTGGAGCAAGTTCAAGGACATCTCCCTGTCCCACTGCCAGAAAATCTACGAGCTGCTGAACGTCAAACTGACCATGGCCGACGTGATGGGCGAAAGCGCCTACAACGACGACCTGGTCAACGTGGTCAACGACCTCAGGGCCAAGGGCCTGCTGGTGGAAAGCAACGGCGCCCAGTGCGTGTTCCTCGACCAGTTCAAGACCGCCGACGGCGAGCCGCTGCCGGTGATCATCGTCAAGGCCGACGGTGGCTACCTCTACGCCACCACCGACCTGGCGGCCGTGCGCTACCGCAACAGCGTGCTCAAGGCCGATCGAGTGCTGTATTTCGTCGACCAGCGCCAGGCCCTGCACTTCCAGCAAGTGTTCGAAGTGGCGCGCCTGGCCGGCTTCGTGACCCGTCCGATGGAAATGGAACACATGGGCTTCGGCACCATGAACGGCGCCGACGGCCGCCCGTTCAAGACCCGCGATGGCGGCACGGTGAAGCTGATCGACCTGCTGACCGAAGCCCAGGACCGCGCCTACACCCTGGTCAAGGGCAAGAACCCGGACCTGGCCGAGGACGAATTGCGCAAGATCGCCAAGGTGGTGGGCATCGACGCGGTGAAATACGCCGACCTCTCCAAGCACCGCACCAGCGACTACAGCTTCAACTTCGACCTGATGCTCAACTTCGAAGGCAATACCGCGCCGTACCTGCTGTACGCCTACACCCGCGTGGCGGGGGTGTTCCGCAAGCTCGGCAAGGGCTTTAACGAAGTGGACGGCCAGATTGTGCTCGAGGCCCCTCTGGAACAGGAACTGGCGGCGAAGCTGGCGCAGTTCGGCGAGGTCCTGAACAACGTCGCCGACAAGGGCACGCCGCACACCCTGTGCGCCTACCTGTACGATGTGGCCGGCCTGTTCTCCAGCTTCTACGAGAACTGCCCGATCCTCAATGCGCAAACCCCGGAGCAAATGCAGAGCCGCCTGCGCCTCGCCGCGCTGACCGGGCGCACGCTCAAGCAAGGCCTGGAATTGCTGGGCCTGGAAACCCTGGAGCGCATGTAAGTTGGCCGCCAAGAAAAAACCTGCACCCAAGCGCGGCGCCAGTCGTTACCAGCCTCCAGCCAAAAAACCGATTCCAGGTTGGTTGTGGATGGCCATCGGCCTGACCGTCGGCGCGTTCATTGTGTTCTTGATGAAGCTGGAGCCGGGCCAGGGCGATGACGTCAAGCGCGTCCGGCAGGAGCAGCAGAAAGCCACCCGCATCGCCGAGGCCAACAAGACCCCGCCGAGCCCGACACAACCGGTGAAGCCGAAGTACGACTTCTACACGTTGCTGCCGGAATCGGAAGTCATCGTGCCGCCCGATGCCGTGCCGGAGAAAACCCTGCCGACGCCGCAAGTGCCCACCACACCGGTGACCCCGGCCGAAGCGGCGAAGATCGACACCGCTCGCGCCCAGGCGGCCCTGGCCGGCATCACGCCGCCACCCGCCCCTCCGGTACAGAAAGCCGCGCCGGTGACGAAGTTCTTCCTGCAGGCCGGTTCGTTCCGCAAGGAAGCCGACGCCGACAAGGTCCGCGCGCAGATCATTCTGCTGGGCCAATCCGTGTCCGTGGAATCCGGGACGGTGAAGGACGAAACCTGGTACCGGGTATTGGTCGGCCCGTTCAGCAACCGCGAGGAACTGACCAAGGCCCAGAAACAATTGGCGGGCAGTGGTTTCAGCAACCTGTTGTTACAACAACGCCAGAGCCGCTGATTTCCACCGATAACGCCTGTGGCTATGGCTTTTGTGGCGAGGGAGCTTGCTCCCGCTGGGCCCGTAGGAGCTGTCGAGCGGAGCGAGGCTGCGATCTTTCCCCAGACAATTGAGTCTCAAGCGAAAGATCAAAAGATCGCAGCCTCGCTCCGCTCGACAGCTCCTACGTGACTCGCACCGCTCGTCCCCTCCCCCACCCCGCAGTTGAAAAACCCCACGCCACCCCCATATGAGTTCCATCCGGGCATTTTCGCCCCGCTGCGTGGAGACTCTCCCTTGACCACCATCGTTTCAGTCCGCCGTCATGGCAAAGTCGTCATGGGCGGCGACGGCCAGGTTTCACTGGGCAACACCGTGATGAAAGGCAATGCGAAGAAAGTGCGCCGCCTGTATCACGGCGAGGTCATCGCCGGGTTCGCCGGCGCCACCGCCGATGCTTTCACCCTGTTCGAACGATTCGAAGGCCAGCTTGAAAAACACCAGGGCCATCTGGTCCGCGCCGCCGTGGAGCTGGCCAAGGAATGGCGGACCGACCGCTCCCTGAGCCGCCTCGAGGCCATGCTCGCGGTCGCCAACAAGGACGCTTCGCTGATCATCACCGGCAACGGCGACGTCGTTGAGCCCGAGGATGGCTTGATCGCCATGGGTTCCGGCGGTGCCTACGCCCAGGCCGCGGCCAGCGCCCTGCTGAAAAAAACCGACCTGTCAGCCCGTGAGATCGTCGAGACTGCCTTGGGCATCGCCGGCGACATCTGCGTCTTCACCAACCACACCCAGACCATTGAGGAGCAGGACCTCGCCGAATAAGCCTGCCACCTGCGCACCGGCTCATTCTTGCTTGAGGACCGCCAATTATTATGTCCATGACTCCCCGCGAAATCGTCCACGAACTCAACCGCCACATCATCGGCCAGGACGATGCCAAGCGCGCCGTCGCCATCGCCCTGCGTAACCGCTGGCGCCGGATGCAACTGCCCGAAGAGCTGCGCGTCGAAGTGACCCCCAAGAACATCCTGATGATCGGCCCGACCGGTGTCGGCAAGACCGAAATCGCCCGGCGCCTGGCCAAGCTCGCCAATGCACCGTTCATCAAGGTCGAAGCCACCAAGTTCACCGAAGTCGGCTATGTCGGCCGCGACGTCGAGTCGATCATCCGTGACCTGGCCGATGCCGCCATCAAGCTGCTGCGCGAACAGGAAATCACCAAGGTCCGCCACCGCGCCGAAGACGCCGCCGAAGAGCGCATCCTCGACGCCCTGCTGCCGCCGGCGCGCATGGGCTTCAACGCCGACGCCGCCGCGACCCAGGACTCCAACACCCGCCAGCTGTTCCGCAAGCGCCTGCGCGAGGGCCAGTTGGACGACAAGGAAATCGAGATCGAAGTGGCCGAGATGGCCGGCGTCGACATTTCCGCGCCGCCGGGCATGGAAGAAATGACCAACCAGTTGCAGAGCCTGTTCGCCAACATGGGCAAGGGCAAGAAGAAAAGCCGCAAGCTCAAGGTCAAGGAAGCGCTGAAGCTGGTGCGCGACGAAGAAGCCGGCCGCCTGGTCAACGAAGAAGAATTGAAGGCCAAGGCCCTGGAAGCGGTCGAGCAGCATGGCATCGTGTTCATCGACGAAATCGACAAGGTCGCCAAGCGCGGCAATGTCGGCGGTGCCGATGTGTCCCGCGAAGGTGTACAACGCGACCTGCTGCCGCTGATCGAGGGCTGCACGGTCAACACCAAGCTGGGCATGGTCAAGACCGACCACATCCTGTTCATCGCCTCCGGCGCGTTCCACCTGAGCAAACCGAGCGACCTGGTGCCGGAGCTGCAAGGCCGCCTGCCGATCCGCGTCGAACTCAAGGCGCTGACGCCGGAAGACTTCGAGCGCATCCTGAGCGAGCCCCATGCGTCCCTGACCGAACAGTACTGCGCGCTGCTCAAGACCGAAGGCCTGAGCATCGAGTTCACGCCAGAAGGCATCAAGCGCCTGGCCCAGATCGCCTGGCAGGTCAACGAGAAGACCGAGAACATCGGTGCCCGTCGCCTGCACACGCTGCTCGAACGCTTGCTCGAGGAAGTGTCGTTCAGCGCCGGCGACCTGGCCAGCGCCCACAACGAAGCGCCGATCCTCATCGACGCCGAGTACGTCAACAGCCACCTGGGTGAATTGGCGCAGAACGAAGACCTGTCGCGGTATATCCTGTAACCCACCGACAAATTTCCCGGTACCTGTGGGAGCGAGCTTGCTCGCGATGGCGGCATGACATTCAACCCGTGTGTTGACTGTCAACTCCTCATCGCGAGCAAGCTCGCTCCCACATGGGCCGTGTCGTTTTTGCAGATCAAGGCATCCTTCAGAGACGGATCACAGGCCATGACCAAACTCCCCACCGCCATCAACCTGCACAAAGCCTCCAAGACCCTGACGCTCAAATACGCACCGGACGAGGAGTACCACCTGCCCGCCGAATTCCTGCGGGTGCACTCGCCTTCCGCCGAGGTCCAGGGCCATGGCAAACCCATCCTGCAACACGGCAAGCTCAACGTTGCCCTGACCAAGGTCGAACCGGCCGGCCAGTACGCACTGAAACTGACCTTCGACGACGGCCACGACAGCGGATTGTTCACCTGGGACTATCTCTACCAGTTGGCGGTGCGCCAGCAAGACCTGTGGAACGATTATCTTGGCGAACTCAAGGCCGCCGGAAAAACCCGCGATCCGAACGCGTCCGTCGTCAAGCTGATGCTCTAGCTCAAGGGCTGGCGCTTTAGGGCGATTTTTCTAGACTCATCTGCTTGAATGCCCGCGCAGCAACGTCAATGACTGGCCTGCTTGCGAAAAAAATTAAACTCGGGTAACCAATGGAGCTGGCAAGTTCCCTGCAAAGGAACCGGCGAGTTCCTGGCATACGTTTCCTCATTGGCCCTCGATGCGGAATTAATGGTCACCCGAGCAGCGTACCTGGTATCGGATGTGTGGCTTCATGGCACCAACCGGGTACTCGTCTGAAGGACAATGGAGCGTCGTAGATGAGCAACAAGAACAACGATGACCTGAAGTACCAGGCCTCGGAAAACACCCTGGGGTTGAATCCCGTCGTCGGCTTGCGCAGGAAAGACCTGCTGGCCTCTGCCCGCATGGTGCTGAAGCAAGCCATCAGGCAACCGCTGCACAGCGTCAAGCATGTCGCCCATTTCAGCGTCGAACTCAAGAATGTCCTGTTCGGCAAATCCGAACTGCAACCGGCCGGCGACGACCGTCGCTTCGCCGACCCGGCGTGGAGCCAGAACCCGCTCTACAAACGCTACCTGCAAACCTACCTGGCGTGGCGCAAGGAGCTGCACGCCTGGATCGACGACAGCAGCCTCTCGCCCGCGGACATCAGCCGCGGGCATTTCGTGATCAACCTGATGACCGAAGCCATGGCCCCGACCAATTCGGCGGCCAACCCGGCGGCGGTCAAGCGCTTCTTCGAAACCGGCGGCAAGAGCCTGCTGGACGGCCTGTCCCACCTGGCCAAGGACCTGGTGCACAACGGCGGAATGCCGAGCCAGGTGAACATGGGCGCGTTCGAGGTCGGCAAGAGCCTGGGCGTGACCGAAGGCGCCGTGGTGTTTCGCAACGACGTGCTGGAGCTGATCCAGTACCGGCCTATCACCGAGCAGGTCCACGAGCGACCGCTGCTGGTGGTACCGCCACAGATCAACAAGTTCTACGTGTTCGACCTGAGCCCGGACAAGAGCCTGGCGCGCTTCTGCCTGCGCAGCAACGTGCAGACCTTCATCGTCAGCTGGCGCAACCCCACCAAGGAGCAGCGCGAGTGGGGCCTGTCGACCTACATCGAGGCGCTCAAGGAAGCGGTGGACGTGGTCACGGCCATCACCGGCAGCAAGGACGTGAACATGCTCGGCGCCTGCTCGGGCGGCATCACCTGCACCGCACTGCTGGGCCATTACGCCGCCCTCGGCGAAAAAAAGGTCAACGCCCTGACCTTGCTGGTGAGCGTGCTCGACACCACCCTGGACACCGACGTGGCACTGTTCGTCGACGAACAGACTCTGGAAGCGGCCAAGCGCCACTCCTACCAGGCCGGCGTACTCGAAGGCCGCGACATGGCCAAGGTCTTCGCCTGGATGCGCCCCAACGACCTGATCTGGAACTACTGGGTCAACAATTACCTGTTGGGCAACGAACCGCCCGTGTTCGACATCCTTTTCTGGAACAACGACACCACGCGGCTGCCGGCGGCGTTCCACGGTGACCTCATCGAAATGTTCAAGAACAATCCACTGATCCGCCCCAACGCACTGGAAGTGTGCGGCACCCCCATCGATCTCAAGCAGGTCACCGCCGACATCTACTCCCTGGCCGGCACCAACGACCACATCACGCCGTGGAAGTCCTGCTACAAGTCGGCGCAGTTGTTTGGCGGCAAGGTGGAGTTCGTGCTGTCGAGCAGCGGCCATATCCAGAGCATCCTCAATCCCCCAGGCAACCCCAAGTCGCGCTACATGACCAGTGATGACATGCCGGCCAAGGCCGAAGACTGGCAGGAGAATTCAACCAAGCACACCGACTCCTGGTGGCTGCACTGGCAAGCCTGGCAGGCCGAGCGCTCGGGCAAACTGAAAAAAGCCCCTACCGTGTTGGGCAACAAGGCCTACCCGGCCGGTGAAGCGGCGCCCGGCACCTATGTGCATGAGCGGTAAGGGATGCAACTCGTCTGCTGCGGGGTGGGCTTGCTCACGAATACATCCCGCCAGCCGACACTGAATGCAAGGCCCACAGCGCTGGCGAACATAAAATCCATGTTCACAGCAGATCCCCCTGTGGGAGCGAGCTTGCTCGCTCCCACAGGGGATCGGGGAAAAATGAAAGACAGCGACCCAACCCACAGGGCTTGAAGCATGCCGCAACCGTACATCTTCCGTACCGTCGATCTGGATGGCCAGACCTTGCGCACCGCGGTACGTCCCGGCAAGCCTCACTTGACGCCCTTGCTGATTTTCAACGGCATCGGCGCCAACCTCGAGCTGGTGTTTCCGTTCATCCAGGCCCTGGACCCGGACCTGGAAGTCATCGCCTTTGACGTGCCCGGCGTTGGCGGTTCATCGACGCCCAACCGGCCGTATCGCTTTCCGGGCCTGGCCAAGCTCACCGCGCGGATGCTCGATTACCTCGACTACGGGCAGGTCAACGTGATCGGCGTGTCCTGGGGGGGCGCCCTGGCCCAGCAGTTTGCCTATGACTACCCGGAGCGCTGCAAGAAGCTGGTGCTGGCGGCCACGGCTGCCGGGGCGGTGATGGTGCCGGGCAAACCGAAGGTGTTGTGGATGATGGCCAGCCCCCGGCGCTACGTTCAGCCTTCCCATGTGATGCGTATCGCACCGCTGATCTATGGCGGTTCGTTCCGTCGTGACCCGAGCCTGGCGGCCAGCCACGCGGCCAAGGTTCGTTCGGCGGGCAAGCTCGGTTATTACTGGCAACTGTTCGCCGGCCTCGGCTGGACCAGCATCCATTGGCTGCACAAGATCCACCAGCCCACGCTGGTGCTGGCCGGCGATGACGACCCGCTGATTCCCCTGATCAACATGCGCATGCTGGCCTGGCGCATCCCCAACGCCCAATTGCACATCATCGATGACGGCCATCTGTTCCTGATCACCCGGGCCGAGGCGGTGGCGCCGATCATCATGAAGTTTTTGGAGGAAGAACGTCAGCGTGCCGTGATGCATCCGCATCCCTCGCCGCTGGGCGGCGGCTGAAACCCGCCCATTAGCGCCTGGCAGGACGCCTGATCGCGCAACGACCCGAAACAGCGACTATGTTGTCTGGTTCGGTGTGTTTGTTTTTAGCCTGATGACGAAGGAGTTGACTCATGCGCGACAAACCGGCGAAGGGCTCCATGCCCGCCCCTGCCAGTTTCATCAACGCACAAAGTGCGGTCACCGGCCTGCGCGGCAGGGACCTGCTGTCCACTTTGCGCAGTGTGGCCACACACGGCTTGCGCAACCCGATGCACAGCGCCCGGCATGCGTTGAAACTGGGCGGTCAATTGGGCCGTGTGTTGCTGGGCGAAACCCTGCACCCCACCAACCCCAACGACCCGCGCTTCGCCGACCCCACCTGGCAGCTCAATCCGTTCTATCGCCGCAGCCTGCAGGCTTACCTGAGCTGGCAAAAACAGGTCAAGAGCTGGATTGACGAAAGCGACATGAACGAGGATGACCGCGCCCGCGCCCACTTCGCCTTCGCCCTGCTCAACGACGCCGTATCGCCCTCCAATACCTTGCTCAACCCACTGGCGGTCAAGGAGCTGTTCAACTCCGGCGGCGCCAGCCTGGTTCGAGGCATCAGCCACCTGGTGGACGACCTGCTGCACAACGACGGCTTGCCGCGCCAAACCACGCCCCATGCCTTTGAAGTCGGCAAGACCCTGGCGACCACACCCGGCGCGGTGGTGTTTCGCAACGAATTGCTCGAACTGATCCAGTACCGGCCCATGAGCGAAAAGCAGTACGCCAAGCCATTGCTGATCGTGCCGCCTCAGATCAACAAGTTCTACATTTTCGACCTCAGCCCCTCCAACAGCTTCGTCCAGTACGCCCTGAAAAATGGTTTGCAGGTGTTCATCATCAGCTGGCGCAACCCTGACGTACGCCACCGCGAATGGGGCCTTTCCAGCTATGTCGAGGCCACGGAAGAGGCCATGAACGTCTGCAGGGCGATCACGGGCGCCCGTGAGGTCAACCTGATGGGCGCCTGTGCCGGTGGCATGACCATCGCCGCCCTGCAAGGCCATCTGCAAGCCAAGCGCCAGTTGCGCCGAGTCGCCAGCGCCACCTACCTGGTGAGCCTGCTGGACAGCCAGATCGACAGCCCGGCCACGCTGTTCATCGACGAGCAGACCCTTGAGGCCGCCAAGCGCCGCTCCTACCAGAAGGGCGTTCTCGATGGTCGCGACATGGCCCGGGTGTTCGCCTGGATGCGTCCAAACGACCTGATCTGGACCTACTTCATCAACAACTACCTGCTGGGCAAAGAGCCGCCGGCTTTCGACATTCTCTACTGGAACAACGACTGCACCCGGCTGCCGGCGGCTTACCACGGCGATCTGTTGGATTTCTTCAAGCACAACCCACTGACCCACCCCGGCGGCCTGGAAGTGTGCGGCACGCCCATCGACCTGCAGAAAGTGACGGTGGACAGCTTCAGCGTGGCCGGCATCAACGATCACATCACGCCCTGGGACGCCGTCTATCGCTCGACGCTGTTGCTCGGTGGCGACAAACGCTTCGTGCTTTCCAACAGTGGCCATGTCCAGAGCATTCTCAACCCGCCGGGCAATCCCAAGGCCAACTACATCGAAAGCGCAAAAATGAGCAGCGACCCACGGGCCTGGTACTACGACGCCGCCCACGTCGAAGGGAGTTGGTGGACGCAATGGCTGGGCTGGATCCAGGAACGCTCCGGTGCCCAGCACGAAACCCAGATGACCTTGGGCAACGCGAACTACCCACCTCTGGACGCCGCCCCCGGCACCTATGTTCGCGTGCGCTGAAGCCCCTAGCCCACGGCCAGGCGATTGGCCGTGGCACGACTCGATCATTAAGAAGACCGGATGAAAACCCGCGACCGCATCCTTGAATGTGCCCTGCAATTATTCAACGAAAAGGGCGAACCGAACGTATCCACGATGGAGATTGCCAACGAAATGGGCATCAGCCCAGGCAACCTCTACTACCACTTCCATGGCAAGGAACCGCTGATCCTCGGGTTGTTCGAGCGCTTCCAGAGCGAACTGGCACCGCTGTTGGACCCACCGGCGGATGCGCAGTTGGCGCCGGAAGACTACTGGCTGTTCCTGCACTTGATCGTCGAGCGCCTGGCCCAGTACCGGTTTCTGTTCCAGGACCTGTCGAACCTGGCCGGGCGCCTGCCGAAGCTGGCCAAGGGCATCCGTCAATTGCTCAACGCCCTGAAACGAACCCTCGCCTCACTGCTGGCGCAGCTCAAGGCCCAGGATCTGCTGGTCAGCGATACCCAGGCCCTGGGGCAACTGGTGGAGCAGATCACCATGACGTTGCTGTTCTCCCTGGACTACCAGCGGATCCTGGACCGCGAGGGCGAGGTTCGTCTGGTGGTCTACCAGATCATGATGCTGGTGGCGCCGCACCTGCCGCCCGCGACCAAGGTGGCGACGGAGCGGCTGGCGTTGCGGTACCTGGAAGAGCATGACTGACGACCAGCAGTGGAAGATCCATTGTGGGAGCTAGCTTTGTGGGAGCAAAGCTTGCTCGCGATCCAGGCGCTGCGGTCCTCAAGAGACCGCAGCGTTTTCATCGCGGGCAAGCCTTGCTCCCACAAAGCTCGCTGCCACAGGATGACCTGCGTACAAACAAAAACGCCCGACCTTCACAGGCCGGGCGTTTTTGCATGTCCCGCAGAATCAGGACTGGGTGGAAGGCGTCGTTGGCGCCGCCGTTGGTGCTGGAGTGGCGACCGGAGTCGGAGCGGCGGCGGAGTTCGTCGTGCTCGCCGGGGTTGCCGGTTTGGCGGCCGCGGTTGGCGCCTTGGGCGCGGCGGCTTTTGGCGCGGCCGGTTTTTTCACGGCGGGCTTTTTCGCCGCAGCGGGTTTGGCCGCCGCTTTTGCCGCAGGCTTGGCTGCAGGCTTAGCCGCTGGCTTGGCCGCTGCGGGTTTAGCTGCAGCAGTCTTGGTCGCTGGCTTAGCTGCCGGTTTGGCGGCGGGCTTGGCGGCCGCTTTCGCCGCTACCGGTTTGGCCGCAGCCTTGGCAGCAGGTTTGGCCGCAGCGGTTTTAGCCGCGGGTTTGGCCGCTGCTTTCGCCGCTGGTTTTGCCGCAGCCTTGACCAGTGGTTTGGCTGCCGTTTTAGCGGCCGGTTTGGCCGCCGCTGTCTTGGTCGCCACGGGTGCGACTTTGGCGCCGGTGAGTTTTTCGATCTGCTTGGTCAGGGTGTCGACCTTGCTGTGCAGCGCCTTGACTTCATTACGGCTCGGCACGCCCAGGCGCGAGATCGCGCTGTTCAGGCGCTTGTCGAAAGCCCCTTCCAGTTCGTCCCATTTACCCAGTGCCCGATCCTTCACGCCGCCGATGCGCGACTTGGCGGACTCGGCAGAGTCCTTGGCGGCTTCGACTTGTTTGCCGACTGCCGTCTTGGTGAGTTTTTCGGCCTTTTCGCCGTCCTTAACCAGGGACTCGAAGAGCTTGCTGCCGTCAGTGTCGATCTTCGAGTACACGCCTAAACCAGCAAGCCAGATTTTGCGGGAATATTTTTCAATCTTCCCGGCCCACGAGCTGCCCTCTTTTTCTGTGATTTTTTTGCCAGCCATCCCGTTCTCCTTAATGTTTACGCGCGACACGTTCGAGCAATGCTGTCAGCTCATCGAGCTTAGCAGAGAGTGTCTCAACGTCATGTTTAGACGGAATGCCGATACGATTCAAGGCACTTGCAACACGCGCATCGAATACCTTCTCGACTTTATCGAGTTGTACTTCAACCCGGGCCTTGAAAGTATTGACGTCACTCTTGGCTTCAATCAATTCGCTGTTGGCCGCTTCAAGTTTCCCGGCAATTTTCTTTTTGCCTTTGGTTTCAATAACTTCACCAGCCTTAACCAACTCCTGGAAGTACCCGCTGCCTTCCTGGCCGACCTTCGTGTAGGCGCCCAGGCCAGCCAGCCAGATCTTGCGCGCGTACGTTTTCACGTCGCTGAGCGTGGAAGATTCAACGTCGGTTTTTTTCTTCAGAACAACTTTGGCCATGGTGCACCTCACTCGAAAAAAGGTTTGAGGAACTGCCCGCACATGGACGGGCTCAGGCACAAAGTAGTGACAATAATTAGAAACGGCACCCTAACAACTGACACAAAACCTGAGGGCGATGACTATCCATTGTGGGAGCGAGCCTGCTCGCGATTGCGGCGGACCAGCAACATTGATGTTGAATGACACGCCGCTATCGCGAGCAGGCTCGCTCCCACAGGTGGATTGGTGGTGAACTTGAGTTTGTTCCACCCCATCCTTTCGGTCGATCAAGCCAACGCCTTATCCAACGCCTTTTCAATTTCCGTCTTGATCGTGCCGCTCATGGCCGACATCAACATGCCCAGTTCCACGTCGACGCGGATCGAATCCTCGCCCACATGCACTTCGCCCTTGACCCCGGAACGCTTGAGTTTCAGGGTGTCGCCCACCCACTGCGGCTCCAGGCCATAGCTGTCGGACAACTTCTGCGCCAGCTTGTCGGCTTTCTCTCGCGCCGCTTCCTTGCCCAGGCCATGGGCACGCTCAACAGTTATACGGGCCATCGGGTGACTCCTGTTTTATCGGGACTTGCCTGAACGTTTCAGACCCTGGCTGCGTCAAAACGTCCCGGCGGTCGCCCATCTTACCTTCAGCCTTGCCAAGACAAAGCCCTCCACCGGGATTAGAATGTCCCGCATTCTTTTTTGGTGACCGCGATATGACTGATCAGCGCAAAGGCAGCGATGCCGAACCCACCACTCACTTCGGCTTCAAGAACGTGCCGGAAAGCCAGAAAGCGGAAAAAGTCGCTGAGGTTTTCCACTCGGTAGCCGCCAAGTACGACTTGATGAACGACCTGCTCTCGGGCGGCATGCACCGCCTGTGGAAGCGTTTCGCGATCGAGCTGTCGGGCGTGCGCAGCGGCAATCGTGTGCTGGACATCGCTGGCGGCACGGGTGACCTGACGAAGAAGTTTTCCCACATCGTCGGGCCGACCGGCCAGGTGGTGCTGGCCGACATCAATGAGTCCATGCTCAAGGTCGGCCGCGACCGCCTGCTGGACCTGGGGGTGGCCGGCAATGTCGAGTTCGTCCAGGCCGACGCCGAAAAGCTGCCGTTCCCCGACAACCATTTCGACTGCGTGACCATCGCCTTCGGCCTGCGCAACGTCACCCACAAGGAAGACGCCCTGCGCTCGATGCTGCGCGTGCTCAAGCCCGGCGGCCGCCTGCTGGTGCTGGAGTTCTCCAAGCCGACCAACGCGCTGATGTCCAAGGCCTATGACGCCTATTCGTTCGCCTTCATGCCGCTGATGGGCAAGCTGATCACCAATGACTCGGAAAGCTATCGCTACCTGGCCGAATCGATCCGCATGCACCCGAACCAGGAAACCCTGAAGTCGATGATGGTCGAGGCCGGTTTCGACCGCGTGACCTACCACAACATGACCGCGGGCATCGTCGCCCTGCACCGCGGTATCAAGCCCTGATGTTGCTCACCGGCCTGCTCGCCAGCGTCGAACTCGGCATCAACCGGGTGCTGCGCCTGGACAGCACGGCGCTCGCGCGCCTGGCGCACTTGAGCGGCAAGGTGATCGCCGTCGACTGCCGCAACCCTACGTTGCAGCTGTTCATCCTGCCCAGCGACGAAGGCCTGATGCTCGCCTCCCACTGGGAAGCCGAAGCCGATTGCACCCTGCGCGCCCCAGCCTCGAGCCTGCTGAACCTGGCCCTGGGCAAGGACAAGACCGCGGTGCTGCACAGCCCCGAAGTCGAACTCGACGGCGACAGTGGCGTGCTGCTGGAGCTGGCGGCGATTCTCCAGGACCTGGAACTGGACTGGGAATACGAAGTGTCCCGCTGGATCGGCCCGGTGGCGACCCAGTTGCTCAGCGGCCATCTGCACAGTCGCCGCCGCTGGTATCGCCAGGGCTTCGCCAGCCTGGGACAGAATCTGAGTGAATACCTGGCCGAAGAATCGCGTACCCTCGTAGGCCAACGCGAGGCCCAGGCCCGTTTTGATGAACTGGACCAGGTCAAGCTTGACCTGGAACGTCTCGAGGCGCGTTTCGAGCGCCTTTCCCGATCCCTTGAAACCAAGCGATAACGCATGAAGCTGCTTGCCGTCCGCCGTTTGTTGCGCATCCAGCGCGTCGTGATCCGCTACCGCCTCGATGACCTGCTGTTCGCCCTGCCGCTGCCCTGGTTTCTCCTGGCGCTGCGCTTCGTGCTGCCGTGGCGCTGGTTCCCCCGACGAACCCTGGACCTGACGCGTGGCGCGCGCCTGCGCCTGGCCTTGCAGGACCTGGGACCGATCTTCATCAAGTTCGGGCAGATCCTCTCGACCCGGCGCGACCTGCTGCCCGAAGACATCGCCGATGAACTGATGCTGTTGCAAGACCGCGTGCCGCCGTTCGATTCCAAGCTGTCGGTGGCGCTGATCGAGGAACAACTGGGCAAGAAGATCAGCGAAGTGTTCAGCCGTTTCGACGTCGAGCCCCTGGCCTCGGCCTCCGTGGCCCAGGTTCACGCCGCCCAGCTCAAGAGCGGCGAAGAGGTGGTGGTCAAGGTCATCCGTCCGGGCCTCAAGCCCATCATCGCCCAGGACCTGGCGTGGCTGTTCATCCTCGCCCGCGCCGCCGAGCGGCTGTCGGCCGATGCGCGCCTGCTGCACCCGGTGGACGTGGTCCAGGACTACGAAAAAACCATCTACGACGAACTCGACCTGCTGCGCGAGGCCGCCAACGCCAGCCAGTTGCGCCGCAACTTCGAAGGCTCGCCGCTGCTTTATGTGCCGCAGGTCTATTGGGACTGGTGCCGGCCGAAAGTACTGGTGATGGAGCGCATCTACGGTATCCAGGTCACCGACCTGGCGACCCTGGCCGACCAGCGCACCGACATGAAACTGCTGGCCGAGCGCGGCGTGGAGATCTTCTTCACCCAAGTGTTCCGCGACAGTTTCTTCCACGCCGACATGCACCCGGGCAACATCTTCGTCAGCACCGTGCAACCGTGGAGCCCGCAATACATCGCCATCGACTGCGGCATCGTCGGCAGCCTGACCCCCGAGGACCAGGACTACCTGGCCCGCAACCTGTTCGCCTTCTTCAAGCGTGATTACCGCCGTGTCGCCCAACTGCACATCGATTCGGGCTGGGTGCCGGCCGAGACCAAGCTCAACGAATTCGAAGCGGCGATCCGAACCGTGTGCGAACCGATCTTCGAAAAACCGTTAAAAGATATTTCCTTCGGCCAGGTACTGATGCGCCTGTTCCAGACCGCGCGACGCTTCAACATGGAGGTCCAGCCCCAGTTGGTGCTGCTGCAGAAAACCCTGTTGAACATCGAAGGCCTCGGTCGCCAGCTGTACCCGGACCTCGACCTGTGGAACACCGCCCAACCGTTCCTCGAACGCTGGATGCGCGAGCGCGTCAGCCCGCGCGCCTTGCTGGGCAACGTGCAGAGCCAGTTCGAGCAGATCCCGCACCTGGCCAACATGACCCGCGACCTGCTCGAACGCATGTCCCAACCCCACGCCCACGACCCGGCGCCACCGTGGCACCGACGCAAGGACGACTGGCTGTTGCGCCTGCTGGGCGCGGCTCACCTGGGCGGCGGCGCGGTGCTGGCGACCGGCGGGCCGTTGAGCGAACTGGGTCACTGGCCGGCCGGTATCATGATGGCGGTGGGTCTGTATCTGGTCGTTCGCCGATAGCCAGCACCGGTTCGCGCTGGCACACTGTTTCAACGCTGGGCCCGCCGACGTCAGGTGCGCGGCCCATGGTCGGAGTCAACGATGAAAAACTGGCAGGACGAGATCAAGTGGGACGCTGACGGCCTGGTGCCGGCCATCGCCCAGGACCACAAGACCGGGCGCGTATTGATGATGGCCTGGATGAACCGTGAAGCACTGGCCCTGACCGCCGCCGAGAACCGAGCCATCTATTGGTCACGTTCCCGTGGCAAGCTGTGGCGCAAGGGTGAAGAGTCCGGGCATATGCAGCACCTGCATGAGATGCGCCTGGATTGCGACGGCGACGTCATCATCCTGATGGTCGAGCAAGTCGGTGAGATTGCTTGCCACACCGGCCGTCAAAGCTGCTTCTATCGCGTCTTCGAGAACGGCGACTGGAAAACCGTCGACCCGGTGCTCAAGGACCCGCATGCCATTTATTCAGGACATACCCATGAGTGACACCCTGACCCGCCTGGCCCAGGTGCTGGAAGAGCGCAAGGGCGCCGCGGCCGACAGCTCCTATGTCGCCAGCCTGTACCACAAGGGCTTGAACAAGATTCTGGAAAAAGTCGGCGAAGAATCCGTCGAGACCATCATCGCCGCCAAGGACGCCGCCATCAGCGGCGACTGCAGCGACGTGATCTACGAGACCGCCGACCTGTGGTTCCACAGCCTGGTCATGCTGGCCCAACTGGGGCAGCATCCGCAGGCCGTACTGGATGAACTGGACCGTCGCTTCGGTCTGTCCGGGCACGTCGAGAAAGCCTCGCGCCCGTCCGCCTGATCCATTTTTGAGAGGAGTAGCCACATGGGTATCTTTGACTGGAAACACTGGGTCGTCATCCTGGTCGTCGTGGTGCTGGTGTTCGGCACCAAGAAACTGAAGAACCTCGGCACCGATGTCGGCGAGTCGATCAAGGGTTTTCGCAAGGCCATGAACGATGACGAGAAACCGGCCGATCCGACGACAAACCAGGCTCAGCCCGCACAACCGACCCAACCGGTACATCCACAGGCCACTCAGCCTGTGAATGCGCCGAATACCATCGACGTGCAGGCCCAAAAAGTCGAAGAGCCCATCCGCAAAGACTCGTGAGCACTGACTAATGTTTGGGATCAGCTTCACTGAACTGCTGCTCGTCGGCCTCGTCGCCCTGCTGGTACTGGGCCCCGAGCGCCTGCCGGGTGCTGCGCGCACCGCCGGTCTCTGGATCGGGCGCCTGAAGCGCAGCTTCAATGCGATCAAACAGGAAGTTGAACGTGAAATCGGTGCAGACGACATCCGTCGGCAACTGCACAACGAACACATTCTGTCCCTGGAGCAGGAGGCGCGGAAAATCTTCACGCCCACCCAGCAGGAACCGACGCCAGTCCAGCCTGAGGCCGAGCCGACGGTGGCTCCCCAAGTGCCAGAAGGTGGCGCGCCGGTGACTGAACCGGCGCCAGTGACACCGACGGTCGCGGACACAGCGCCCCCGGCTGTCCCTGCGCCTAACGATCCTACTTTGCCGCCGCGAGCCCCATGAGCGATATTCCTGAAAACGACCAGCCGATGCCGCTGGTATCGCACCTCACCGAGTTGCGCACCCGCCTGCTGCGTTGCGTCGCGTCGGTGTTCATCATCTTCGCCGGGCTGTTTTCCTTCACCCAGCAGATCTACACCTTCGTCTCCACGCCACTGCGCCAGTACCTGCCGGTAGGCGCGACAATGATCGCCACCGACGTGTCGTCGCCGTTCCTGACGCCATTGAAGCTGACGATGATGGTCTCGCTGTTCCTGGCGATCCCGGTGATCCTGCACCAGATCTGGGGCTTCATCGCACCGGGCCTGTACAAGCATGAAAAGCGCATCGCCGTGCCGCTGTTGGTGTCCAGCATCCTGCTGTTCTACACCGGCATGGCCTTCGCCTACTACCTGGTGTTCCCGCTGATCTTCAAGTTCTTCGCCGCCGCCACCCCGGCGGGCGTGGAGATGATGACCGATATCAGCAGCTACCTGGATTTCGTCATGACGCTGTTCTTCGCCTTCGGCGTGGCGTTCGAAATCCCCGTGGCCGTGGTGCTGCTGGTGTGGATCGGCGTGGTCGACGTGGCCTACCTGAAGAAGATCCGCCCCTACGTGATCATCGGCTGCTTCGTGGTCGGCATGATCCTGACCCCGCCGGACATTTTCTCCCAGACCCTGCTGGCGGTGCCGATGTGGCTGCTGTTCGAGATCGGCATCCTGTTCGGCAGCCTGGTGCGCAAGCGCCGGGAAGAAGAACCCGAGGATCGGCCGGTCGATGACCACAACGACCAGCCGCCAGCGACCCAAGCGTGAACCTGCTGCTGCTCGAAGAGGCCGACTTCATCGGGCCTGACCGCGTCATCCTGAGCGATCGCCGGTTGACCCATATGCAGGAAGTCCATCGCAGTGCCGTCGGTGACAGCCTGCGGGTCGGGCGCATCGGAGGGTTGATGGGCTCGGCCCAGGTGCTGCGCCTGGAGGCTCGCGAGGCCGAACTGCAAGTGACCCTCGACCAGCCGCCGCCGGCCAAGTTGCCGTTGACCCTGGTGCTGGCGCTGCCGCGTCCGAAAATGCTCCGGCGAGTGTTCCAGACGGTCGCCACCATGGGCGTACCGCGGGTGGTGCTGGTCAACAGCTATCGCGTGGAAAAGAGCTTCTGGCAGACGCCGTTCCTCGAGCCCGAGGCCATCCGCGAGCAACTGATCCTGGGCCTGGAACAAGCCCGGGACAGCGTGCTGCCAGACATCATCATCGAAAAACGTTTCAAACCCTTCGTCGAGGACCGCCTGCCGGCCATCGCGAACGGCACCCTCGGCCTGGTCGGCCACCCTGGCAACCACCCGCCCTGCCCGCGAGCGCTGACAGAACCGGTGACCTTGGCCATCGGCCCAGAAGGCGGTTGGATTCCCTACGAGATCGACCTGCTGGGCAAGGCCGGCCTGCAGCCGGTTCAACTGGGCGAGCGAATCCTGCGGGTCGAGACCGCGGTTACGGCACTGCTCGCACGACTGTTCTGATCCCTGGGTTTGCCAGGGCATTCCAAACGCATCTAACTCATTTCTCCTGCTTCCCCTTCATTCGCCAATTTGACCCCGCGCCATCGCCAGTCGTGAGGATGCACGCAGCAAACCGGACGCCAGCTATTTTCTACAGATCCCCCTGACATGGTCGATACTCTTATCACAAGAACTATCGAAGGTTCGAAGGAGTATCAGCATGTTCAGTTGGCTAACCGAAAAGCTGGGAAACGTAAGTGTCAATCGCAAACTGGGTTTCGGTTTTGGCCTGGTCCTGCTCATGACCCTCCTGAGCACTTTCGCGGGCTGGAACAGCCTGGGCAGCGTGATCAGCCGCGCGGATAAACAGGCGTCTATCGCAAGTCTCAATGAGTTGGCCAAGGATTTGCGAGTCGCCAGTCTCGACTATGAGATGCGGCGCGGCGAACAAGGGCCGGCAGTCGTCAGCGAGTTCCTGGGCAAGCTTCAGGAAAGCATACAAGCCGCTCTCAAACGGTTTGTACGTCCGGCAGACCAGGAGTTGCTCAATCAGCAACTGGCTATCCTCGATGAGTACAAACGCGCCTTTGCCGACCTGACCCAAGCGACGCAGAACCGCGAATCGGCCCGATCCAAGCTGGGCGCCAACGCCGACAATGCCGTGGCCAAGGTGAAAGAGGTCGAAAACGCCTTGCGCCAAGGCGACAGTGTTGCGCAATTCGACAGCGTGATTGAGCTGAGCAAACTGCTCCAGCAAGCGCGCTACCAGGTCCGCGGCTACACCTACAGTGGCAAGGCCGATGCCGAGCAACCGGCGCTGGATGCCATCGACAGTGTCTTGAAAAATCTTGAAAGCCTGCCGGGCAAACTGCCGGAACAGCACGCCGCCAACCTGCAACAAGCCACCGAGTCGATGAAGGCTTATCGTGCCGCCGTCAGCCAGTTCCGCGATTCGCAGGTGAGCAGCGCCTCAGCCCTCAAAAAAATGGCCGACCAAGACACCCGTTTGAACGCTCTGAATGATCAATTGACTACTTCGCAGATCGAGAAACGCGACCAGGAAACGGCTCAAGCGAAAGAAACGCTGATCATTGTCACCATCCTGGCATTGGCGTTTGGCCTGCTGGCTGCATGGATCATCACCCGGCAGATCGTCGTGCCACTGCAACAGACCCTGGTTGCCCTCGAACGTGTCGCCTCCGGTGACTTGAGTCATAACCTGGTGGTCACCCGCCGTGACGACATGGGCCAATTGCAGGGCAGCCTGCAGCGAATGGTGATCAGCTTGCGGCAACTGATCGGTGGTATCAGCGACGGCGTCACGCAGATCGCCAGCGCCGCCGAACAGCTTTCAGCCGTGACCGAACAGACCAGCGCCGGGGTCAACAGCCAGAAAGTGGAAACCGATCAGGTCGCCACCGCCATGCACGAAATGACCGCCACGGTGCAGGAAGTGGCGCGCAACGCCGAGGAAGCTTCCGAAGCGGCCGTCGCCGCGGACCAGCAGGCGCGCGAAGGCGAAAAAGTCGTGGGCGAAGCCATTGCCCAGATCGAACGCCTGTCCAAGGAAGTGGGCAATTCCACCGAAGCCATGGGCCATCTCAAGCGCGAGAGCGACAAGATCGGCAGTGTGCTGGATGTGATCAAGTCCGTGGCCCAGCAAACCAACCTGCTGGCCCTCAACGCGGCGATCGAGGCGGCCCGGGCCGGTGAAGCCGGACGTGGTTTCGCGGTGGTGGCCGATGAAGTTCGCAGCCTGGCCCAGCGCACCCAGAAGTCCACCGAAGAAATCGAGGGGCTTATCCTCGGCCTGCAATCGGGCACCGAACAGGTCGCGACCACCCTGGACAACAGCCGCAACCTGACCGACAGCAGCGTCGAATTGACCCGCCGCGCCGGCGGCTCATTGGAAAACATCACCCGCACCGTCTCGGCAATCCAGTCGATGAACCAACAGATCGCCGCCGCCGCCGAGCAGCAGAGTGCTGTGGCCGAAGAGATCAACCGCAGCGTCGTGAACGTTCGCGATGTGTCCGAACAAACGGCTTCTTCCAGTGAAGAAACCGCGGCCTCCAGCGCCGAACTGGCACGGCTGGGGGTGCATTTGCAGACGCTGGTGGGGCGCTTCAAGGTCTAAAAATATACCCCACCGTGGCGAGAGAGCTTGCTCCCTCGCCACGGAAACGCATTACGCCTATTTTTCTACAGATTCCGCCCGAACCGCCGATACAGCCCTGATAAAACCAATCAGCGCTACAAGGGAGTATCAGCATGTTCCGGTGGCTTGCCCAGGGTCTGGGAAACGTAGGCGTTAATCGCAAACTCGGCGCAGGCTTCGGCCTGGTGCTGTTCCTCACCTTGATGATTGCATTCACCGGTTGGTCCGGCCTGGGCAATGTCATCAGTCGGGGCGACAAACTGGGGTTCATTGCCAGTCTCAACGACTTGAGCAAAGACTTGAACCTGGCCAGCATCGACTACAACACCACGCGGGGCGAGAAAGGACCGCAAGCGGTCAACGATCTGCTGGGCAAGCTCGAGGCCGGGCTGAAAACCGCCCGCGAACTGATCGAACAGCCGGCCGACGTCGCGCTGATCGACAAGCAACTGGCCGCCGTCGCCGAATACAAGGGCGCCTTCGCCCAGATGACCCGCGCCACCGTCAGCCGCGAAGATGCACGCAGCAAACTCGGCGCCAGCGCCGACAACGCCGTGGCCCGCGTCGCCGAAGTTGAAACGTCGATGCTGCAAGCCGGCGACGTCACCCCGTTCAACAGCGTGGTCACCCTGAGCAAGGCCATCCAGCAAGCCCGCTACCAGGTTCGCGGCTACACCTACAGCGGCAAGAGCGACGCCCAGCAACCCGCCCTCGATGCCATCGACGCCGTCCTCAAACTGCTTGCGCGCCTGCCAGACCAATTGCCCCAGGAACACGCCGCCAACCTGCAGCAGGCCAGCGACTCGTTCAACCTCTATCGCGCGGCGGTCGCCCAGTTCCGCGACTCGCAGATCGACAACGCCGCCGCCCTCCAGCGCATGAGCGAGCAGGGTCAGATACTGATGGACGCCAGCCAGAAGCTGACCGTGTCCCAGACAGCCGTGCGTGACCACGACGCCGCCCAAGCCAAGATGGTCCTGATCGTAGCGGCTGCCCTGGCGCTGCTGTTTGGCGTGATCGCCGCGCTGTTCATCACCCGGCAGATCGTGGGCCCGCTCGGCCAGACCTTGAAGGTTGCCGAACGCGTGGCCGCCGGCGACCTGACCCACAACCTCACCTCCGACCGTCGCGACGAACTGGGCCAACTGCAACGCGCCATGCAAAGCATGACCGTGGGCCTGCGACAATTGATCGGTGGCATCAGCGAAGGTGTGACCCAGATCTCCAGCGCCGCCGAACAACTCTCGGCCGTGACCGAGCAGACCAGCGCCGGGGTCAACAGCCAGAAAGTGGAAACCGATCAGGTCGCCACCGCCATGCACGAAATGACCGCCACGGTGCAAGAAGTCGCCCGCAACGCCGAGGAAGCCTCCGAAGCCGCCGTCGCAGCCGACCAACAGGCCCGCGAAGGTGACAAAGTGGTGGGCGAGGCCATTGCCCAGATCGAGCGGCTGGCCAAGGAAGTGGGCAACTCCACCGCCGCCATGGGGGATTTGAAGCGCGAAAGCGACAAGATCGGCAGCGTCCTGGACGTGATCAAGTCCGTGGCCCAGCAGACCAACCTGCTGGCGCTCAACGCAGCCATCGAGGCAGCCCGTGCCGGCGAGGCAGGACGAGGCTTCGCCGTGGTGGCCGATGAAGTCCGCAGCCTGGCCCAGCGCACCCAGAAGTCCACCGAAGAAATCGCAGAACTGATTGTTGGCCTGCAAAGCGGCACCGAACAGGTCGCGACCATCATGGACAACAGCCGCAGCCTGACCGACAGCAGCGTCGAACTGACCCGCCGCGCGGGAGGCTCGTTGGAGAACATTACTCGCACGGTTTCGGCGATCCAATCGATGAACCAACAGATCGCGGCCGCGGCCGAACAGCAGAGCGCCGTGGCCGAAGAAATCAACCGCAGCGTGCTGAACGTACGCGACGTGTCAGAACAAACTGCATCATCCAGCGAAGAAACCGCCGCCTCTAGTGCCGAACTGGCCCGGCTGGGCGTGCACTTGCAGACGTTGGTGGGACGATTCAGGGTCTAGGGGCGAACAAGGACCGGCAAGCGCCTGGGCAAGCTCCAAGAGAGCGTACAAGCGCCCTGATCGTGGGCTCGCGAAGCGACACCGACCAGGTCGCGGCGATCCAGGCGATAAACCGGCGGACCGCCGCCGCGGCCGAGCAGCAGAGCCCTGTGGTTGAGGAATCAATCGCAGTGTACTGAACGTCCGCGATGTGTCCGAACAGTCCTCCGCCGCCAGTGAAGAGACCCCGCTTCCAGCGCCGAACTGGCTCGGCTTGGGGGCATTTGCAGACGTTGATGGGGCGCTTCAAGGTTTAGCGGAACCTTTCGCGGGTTTTGCATATTTGGGTGGGTCCATATCCGCCGCTGCGGTAACGGCCACTTCGAAAAGCTTGAATACCGGCCCGACGAAAGTAACCAAAACGTGTTTACCCCTCGCCCCCCGCCTAGGCGGAGCGGTGCCCTCACTGCAGCATCGCTCCGGGCTACCGGATAGGACCATTCATGGCCCATTCGGATGTCTCAGCCCTATTCGCAAACGGTGTGCAACCCAGACCTCAAAGTTCGTCTCGCGACAAAGGTCTGCGACCTAAATCCTGAGCAAAGCGAAGCAAATAACCATCTGGATCCTGCACAAGGAAATTGCTCTCTCCTTGAAGATGTTTATTTTCCCTATACCAAAATTCCTCTATGGGCTTTCGCAACGTATGCCCGGATAGCACGAGCGTTCTCGCCAAAGCGTTGACATCAGGGCATTCGATTGAAAGGTTTATCCCGCGCCCATAGGGTTTTTCAAGCGGCTCAACTCGCCAGGGGGATACATCGGGACGGCCCTGTTCCAACATCAATTGACTTCCATGATATGAAATGAAAGCAAAGCCGTCTTCCGGCCTTTCATACTCAATATTAAAACCGATCACTTTGCAGTAAAACTTTAGGCTATATTTAATATCAGAGACTATCATCTCTGGCAGAAGCGCATTGAAGTCAACCATAAAACCCTTTCATCCTTGAATTAATTAGCTCAGCCAAAAATCATTATTGGCCACACCTAGGAAAAACCCTTTTTAACGAACACTCCTTGAAGACTCAGTTTTTCCCAGGTAGAAAATGTAGACGACTATCAAACGAAAGAAAACCCTTTGCTTTGTTTCTAATTAAGACCGACAAAATCTGTCTGTAAGCCAGACAAAATTTGACATTTAATGTAACAAATCAAAAAAGTTACAAGCCACGTCTGAAATAAATTTTATACTTTTCGATTTGCGAATATTTATAGTTTTCCTTAGATTCGCCTCCGCCCAAAAACGGAGTAGAACATGGCCGAAATTATTATTGGCTCCGACCAACCCACCGGATTGGTTTTGAATGAGCGTAAAGCTATATCTCCTTTACTCATTGGCATGTTCACCGATTGCCGATGCAACTCCGCGCCCATTCTAAAATAACTTCGATATCAACAGCCTTCTTCATACAGCCCCAAAATCCAAACTACGACTCAGCACAGGCAGACTAGGAAAATGGACAACTTCGTCGCGACAGAAGAAACTTATGACTGGAAGCGAGAACACGGCACTTCACCAACGATTAAAAAAATGGCACACCAAGTGCGCATGCGAGGTACCGACAATCAAATACTTCAAGGTAGAGCCTTGGGGCTTTGGTCCAAAAACACAGAACAAATGAACGCGTTTTTGCGTCAATCAGTGGAGGAGATAAGAAAATTCCAGTTACTGAAAATAAAAAAACTGGTTGATAATGCCTTCGCAAATGTCCCCTTCTATCGTGAACTTTATACCGCCTGCGGCTACGAACTTGGGAGCATCTCCAGCTTCTCAGACTTCGAACGACTTCCCATCGTAAACAAGTCTCTCCTCAATAGCTTTGAACCAAGCAAGATAGTCAACGACGCTGAACACCTTGAGCATGCCAACACCTCTCGCACATCAGGGTCCAGTGGAAGTCCGTTCACCGTATATAGCGACGATAACGACATCATCCTCGACCACTTACAAGTGCTCCGTTTCTACAGTTCATGCTTGAAAACTCCGTTACAAGAGAGCGATTGGATATATCTGCTCCACCACGAAGGCTTGGCGTTCTCTTCCCTTCATGGCAAATATAGAACGTTCCAACTACCAGACCTGCTACCTGACACACCGTTAGGCGAACACCTGTCCTATCTGCGTCCCAGGTTACTTGTAACACTGCCAAGCTACCTTCCTTTGATACTTCAACACAAAGAACATGTGAAAAGCAGCGGGGTGGAGGCCATCTTGACTAATTCCGAGTCCAGTACTCAGCAAGAGCGTGACTATTATTCTAAAGCGCTAGGTCTCCCAGTGTATGACGAGTACAGCTCCGAAGAAATAGGAATGATCGCGACCCAATGCACTCACGGCAATTATCATGTCATTGAGGACGGTGTGTATTTGGAAATTGTGAATGCCGATAGCCGGGGCTTCGGTAATGTCGTCTGTACGGATCTCAATAATGAGCTCATGCCATTGATTCGATTCGATCATGGCGATGTGGCCAAAAGAACTACCTCTAATAGCCTTTGCGAATGCGGCAGTGCATGCACCTCCTTGGAAGAAATAAATGGCAGGCGTGATGATACCTTTCGCACTCGGGGACTGGAGGTCGTTCCAAGCGCTTCTCTGTTGGCCGCTATAGATGACATATTGATTACACCTGACAAGACCTTGAAGCACTTCCGTCTGATACAAAAAAACTCAGAGACCGTGGAGTTAATTACCCAATATTCAGGCGCCCCGCATAAAAGCATGCCGAAAATATTACAGGAGCTTAGAGATCGAATTTCCTTATTATTTGGCTATTCAATTACGCTGCTACACCGAGAGGTACATGAATGGCCCATGCAGAAATCCTACAAACGCAGAAGCATTGTTCGAGAATGGGAAATTAATTAAACATGTCATTGATCAAGGTGATAAATGCTTCCTTATCCATTCACGGAAAAATATTTTTCTCGAATCTGAACCTGACCATTAACAGAGGCGACCAGCTGGGTATCGTTGGAGATAACGGAGCTGGAAAAAGCTCACTGCTTCGCAGCATCGCGAAACAACAAGATGAATATGAAGGCGACATAATACATGCTCGAGGGTTACGCTGCCTCTATGTAGAACAGGGATACCCTGCTCAATGGGACGAGTCAACTGCGACTGAAATATTGGAAAATAGTTTATCTGACGCAACGAAAGAGCAATGGAAAGTCAGCTATGCCCTTGAGCTGTTTAACTTTCCAGAAGGCTACCGAGCACTCCCATTCGGCCAACTAAGTGGTGGTTGGAAAAAAATAGTAATGATTGCCGAAGCGGCTATCTTGCAACCAGATGTATTGTTACTGGATGAACCAACAAACCACTTAGACCGTTGCCACATAGAGAACCTTATTCGTCTGCTTAGGGAAAAACACATTGCAGATACATTTGCTGTAGTCAGCCACAACCGTGACTTCCTGGATTTAGCTACGAAGAGTACGCTTTTTCTCCATGACCAGCGTTTTTCCCACTTCAAAACCAGTTTCACTCATGCAAGAAAACTGCTTTCAGAACAGGAACAGGCGTTGGCTGAATACAGATCAGTCAAACTCAATGAAATTCAAAGATTAAAAAAAAGTGCACACTTTCAACGTCAACTGGGTGTAAACAATCATAGTGACAACGCTTCTCAAAAGGCAAAAAAAATAGAGCGCAGGGTCAAGAGCCTTGAAGCCAACATGCCCATCGCGAGTTTTTTGCGCAAACAAGACATTACATTGGCCACTGATGAATTAAATGTAAAAAAAATTCTCCATATAGAAAACTTCAAGTTACATTCACCCCTAGGACATTTTCTATTTTCTATAAAAGCGCTCGTCATCAACAGAGGCGATCGAATCGTTATTTCTGGCAACAACGGTTCCGGTAAAAGCACCTTGCTAAAGGCCATTATTGACGGCACGGCCACGGAGATAAAGCGCAATCCCTCCATAAAAATAGGCATTCTTGACCAAAATTTCTCTACATTACCAAAATCATCCAGCGCACTGGAGTTCTTCTCAAGCAATTTTGAAATTGATCAGCAGCAAGCAATCAATAAACTCGCCTCCGCGGGATTCTCCTATTTGAGTACCCAAAAAAAAATTAGGCAACTCAGCTACGGCGAACGCAGTCGACTCGCTCTATTGGCATTGAGCTTGAACAACCCAAATTTTTTAATTCTGGACGAACCTACAAACCACTTGGACATAAAGTCCCAGGAGACACTGGAAAGCGAAATCCAGCGACTGAATCCCGCTGCGATAATAGTTTCCCACGACGCAAGGTTTATTAAGAACATTGGAAATCGCTATTTTGAAATAACCAACGGCGCACTCAAAGAATGTTACTAGAGCACGAATACATAGATACGTAGCTCACGCCTCATACCTGCTAAACACTCCAAACACTTGCACAGACCTGTATTATCCATGAACGATTTAATCAGTTTGAAGTCAGTCTGCAAAAAATACTCTTTAGCCAGAGAAACCAAAGGTATAACGGCATGGAGCAAGCAACTAATAAAACCACAATATGACATATTTCAGGCACTGGATTCGATAGAGCTCACGATTAAAAATGGCGCCGCCGTTGGATTTATTGGACCAAACGGCGCGGGCAAATCCAGCTTGATCAAGATACTGTGTGGCATACAAAAACCTTCGTCCGGACAAGTAAGGGTCCTCGGCTGCGATCCAAGTCTTCGTGAAAAAAAATTTCTCAAGCAAATAGGAGTGGTCTTCGGCCATAAAACATCACTCTGGTGGGATCTACCAGTCAAAACAAGTTTTGATACCTATAAAGAAATTTATGGTATTGCAGACACTGACTATCTTCGTCGGCTTTCAGAACTATCTGATGCTTTGAATCTGGTCAAGGTCCTTCACAAACCCGTTCGCAACTTAAGCTTGGGCGAACGCGTAAAATGCGAGCTAACCCTTAATCTCTTGCATTCTCCAAAACTGATTTTTCTGGATGAGCCAACGGTCGGTCTGGACGTAACGTCCAAATATGAAATACGCAGATACCTGAACCACGAAAGAAAAACAAATAACCTTTCGGTATTTCTAACGAGCCATGACCTCGGCGATATAGAAGCCTGCTGTGACGACGCCATTATCATAGACAAAGGCCGCATTCGCTTTGACGGCTCCATGCGCGAATTAAGCAGGACTTTTAGGACTAATGTAAAACTAACCGTAAGCACTCAAGACATCACTAATAGCGAGAAAGGGCTTCTGGCATTCAAAAAAGCAATTGAAAATTTTCCAGAGTTCAGCATTCTCAATGATGGATCAAACCAGACCTCCTACATCGTACCACGGTCATCAATCAGCGCCATCTTCAGTTTATTCAAGGAGGGAATCTACGACTTGGAAGTCTCTTCATTGGATTTTGAGAATAGCGTGGTCAATCTTTTCAAAACCTGGTCTGACGAGTGATCATGAACATTACCGCCTATTACAAGCTCATTCAAACAGGGTTGCTCTCGGCGTATCGAGACAGGTCCATGTTAATCACCGACCTACTCATCGCCACGGGCGTACCATTTTTTATACAGTTTGCCATATGGAGTTTTGTTTACCACGGAGGCACCGCAGAAACGCTTCCGCAATATACGTTAAAGGAAACCTATCTTTATTATGTTTCGGTGCTAGCGCTAAATCGATTGAACAACACCTACGACCTGATTTTTAGAGTCTCCACAAATGTACATGAGGGGCAACTGGAAGGTATTTTCATTAAGCCTATAAGCTATTTTAAGTACAACCTGTTTATTTTTCTGGGTGAAAGCATTCTTTATTATGTTCCAATATTGATTATCGCTGCTTTCGTCATGATTTCAGGCTCTATAGGCCCTGGAGTCATAGGCTTCATAATATTGAGCCTGATCAATCTGTTGTTCTGTTTTCTACTCGGATTCCTAATGTCATTGTCTACGTTTTGGCTAACTCGACCCGACATGACACTCAGTTTCCAAGCTATTTTGGCGAATGTAATTGGTGGAACGTTGCTTCCGCTGTCGTATTGGCCGGAGTTTCTTCAGCCTTTGATGCGATACAATCCATTTAGATTACTCATCAGTGGTCCAGCAGAATTCTTGCTGCGCCCAAGCAGCGAATTACTTATAGAGCTTCTAAGTCTTTATGCTGCCTGGTTTCTGATTATGTTGGCGGCCTGCAAGATCGCCTTTAAGTTCGCTAGCAACAGATACTCGGGAGTAGGAGGTTAAATGCACGCACTCATATTGATCAGAAACGCGGCAAAAGAAGCAGGCAAATACAAAACCAATCTTTTCGGCAGCACGCTTGCGCTAGTAACACTTTATACTTTACAGTTTGTTTTTTTTGATGTCATCAGTACTTTCGTTGTCACTGACGAAATAAACACCAACTGGTTACTCATTTTCTTCATGTCATACACGTTGGGAGGTTTGCTAACCAGCTTCTTTAGTTCCGCTATTGCCGGTTTTTTTCGGCAGCTCACACAGGGCCGGATTGACATGTTGCTGGTGCGTCCAGTTAACCTGCTGACACTGATTTTATTCCGCTGGTGCCAAGTTCATTATCTATGGAGCGCATTACTCATGACGGCCATTTGCGGGCTTTCGAATAAAATAGATTTTTCACCGTTCTTAGCGAGTCCATTAAACTCTGGCTTGTATTTGCTTGTCATGCTGACGGGAGTGGTCGCAAGCGTTACCTTTATTATGGCGCTAAACTCGTTTTCATTTGTTACCCAGCGCGACCTACCTGTTGACTACATTCATTCGTCTATCTTTACGTTTGCTCTGTTGCCCGCAACGTTCTATTCCAGGATCTTACTATATTTTTTGATCGCAGCCTTACCAATGATCGTATTTGCATCTGTTGCATTAGATGCTTTATTTAATGGACTCACGCTGTTCGTATCAGCCTTTATTATGGTGGTAACCCTCACGTTTTTTGTGACCATCAAGCAGGTTTACAATCTATTTAGACGATTCGACAGCATCGGTGGATAACAGATAGCGATTAGACAGCGGAGGTTTTCAATCAAGCCCATGAAAGCGTTAGCTCATGGGCTATTTAAAGGAGTGTCTAGATAACAAATCGGGGGCATCAACGACGCCCCCCGGATTTACCTTTATATACTTCAAGTCACAGCTAGAGCAATTATTATCAGAACAGTCGCTTACGAAACCGGGTAGCTGTGCCCATGCCCTTCAGTATCTACCTTCAGGGAAAATCAATAACTTGCTTCACCGCCTTGGCAAAGATAGCACTGATTGTTCCTTGCTCTTGCGCGGCCAAGTGAGACGTTACCACTAGGTTTTTAGTAGACAGAGAAAGCAGGCCATACGGATCTTTAAATTGACCTTTATTTTCTACCCACTCATTGTAATAACCATCGATATAGCAAAACGCTTCCGGGCGAGTACAAAGAAAGTCTTTAAGCGCCACTGGACAAATGATCCAAGGACTGGACATATTAAAGATTTTAATGGTTGGGCTCGCACTTTTCAATACATCCTCATTAATCAAATATCGCGTTTCAGAACATCCTGCAAGATGAATGCATACAACGTCCATAGTGCCCACAATGTCCTTCACAGATGCATACGTCATGCTCAGTTGTTTTTCAATTCCGGGCTTTCTAGTTCGAGACCAGTAGGTCATTCTCGAACAACCACGTAGACGCAGCTGATGCGCCATCTCGGTGCCAATAGCGCCCATCCCCACAAACCCGATGCTCAAGTCTGATAGAGAAGGCCTCGGTGTTTGTATCCAGCCCCCCCCCTCTTTCACGCCCTCAATACTTTCAGGAACCTTTGCCAGGCAAATGGTGAGCATGGCCAATGTAAACTCTGTCACTGCCTGGACATTCATATAAGGAGTATTAGTCAGGTGTATAGATTTTTTTGTAGCGTAGTCAACATCCACAAAACCTGCTATCCCCGTCCCCATGACGACCACGTGCCTCAGTTGAGTGGCCTTATCAATCAATCGAACCGATAAATACTCCGGCCCGCCCAAAATATAAGCGTGCACGTCGGGTAATAGCTCTAAAAGCTGTTGCTCGTCAACAGGACGTCTAATATGGATGGGTTCGATGTTGTGTGGAAATACCGCTCTATCGATGTCAAAATCCCCTGTAATCAGGACCTTTTTCATTCTGAAACCTTCTCTGCAGTGTTGATTCTATTGGCCGGCTTCAGTTCGAGTAGAGCTTGCCTCAAGCGTGAAATAGAATGATCGAACTGATCATCAGGCTTCAATAAAGCAATTCTTATACGGTCGCTCCCTGAAACCTCATGGCTGCTCCAATAGAAATACCTTCCTGGCAGTACGGCCACGTCATAAGTTGCTAGGTATTCCGTTAACTCAAGATCCGAGAGACCCGTTTGCTTTATATTAAGCCACATGACCGTCATGACCGATTGCGGATGTTCTGCATCAATATAAACCCTTGTCCCTACGAGTTGCGAGCGGACCATTTCCGAGTTTTTGGCAATAATCGAATGCATGTAAGCGAGGCCGCCTTTTCTCAATGTCGCTTCGATGAATTCGATGATTACTCTCAGTGTAAAACTTGAACAGCAAAGATAGATTTCCTCGTATATGGTTCTGATATCCTGAGCCAAATCATCGCTGTATGAGAGCAGACTGGCTTTGGCATCCAATGTCGGCCACTGTTTGCCGGTATCCTCTAGGACGATAAACGATGCATTCTTTTCAAGCAGAAGTGCATACTCGTCAAGCGGAGCTTTATGGCAAAAGCGAAAGGAGGTGTCGAGTATTAATACTATATTTAGCCTGCAACATAGATCAGTGATATTTTCCATCATGACCGCGTCGAAGACGAAACCTGTGGGATTATTCGGATTGACGATGAACAGAGCATTCAGATCTTTGTCTCGAATGACCTTCTCTAGGAGCTCTATATCGTAGAACATTTTTTCCGGAAGAGCTTCAAGTTCGACTTCCCTACGTCGAAGTAGTTGGGCGAGGTTATCAAATGTCGGTTCTATCAAACCGATTTTAAATTTTTTTGAACGCGCCCATGCACCCACTATATCTATACTGTTTGACGCAGTGGGACAGACCGAAAAATATTTGTGTCGCTTTAAACCTGCCAGCGCGAAATAATCTGCAAAAACATCTTTAAAGGCCATTTCCATTTGCGGGATAGACGTCTCGACCGCAGCATCCCATAAATCCGGCAAATTGAATAACACGCCTCTAAAATGCTTCTTCGCGGAAATATAACTATGACCGTCTGCAAGGTTATACTTTACCGACAGCCCAAAAACCTCATGTTCAGTGAGGCTCTGGCTTTTGTAATCAGGCAAATAATTCATCAGACTTCCACCGGGTAATTTCAAATATTAACCTAACCTTAGTTTCCTGATTTGCCCTCCATGACGTGCCGAACCTTAATAACCAGACGCCTACATGTAAAGTTCATCTACCAATAACTAGTTATCTAAATATGTCCTACTTTTACCACCCTGAGCGGAGCAATACCTCAAGAAATGTATTTTGTAACATTGCTTGCTCGCACAGTTGCGAACCTTGAAATAAAAACACTATGGTCAATTGCGTTTTGCCAGCACTCATATAGTCAGTATCAGTAGTTTTTTAAAAAAATACCCCCGTTAGTGTCTCTAAATATATCAAAGCAACACCTTGTATATCTTTAGCTCTCTGAAGTCTGCCATTACAGACTTCCAACCCATTATCTTCGGCGAAGGCGCTTGAGATTTTTAAGTTACACGTTACATCCAGAAACCTAACAGTTCTGATAGTAGACAACCTGTTCATATAGACAGAGACTGAATGAGTCGTCTGGCTTCTGGAAAATGATCATGGATACCACTCCCGACAGGCTTCTCATTGAATATCGATACGATGCTCTCGATCGCTTGGTCGGCTACGTGCCCGGCGATCAGTCCCAGGGCAGTCGTTTTTATCAACGAGACCGGCTGACTACGGAAATCCAAGGACCCCTTCAGCTTCAGATTTTTCAAGGCATGGAAGGGCTATTGGCGGAAAGCCACAATGGAAACAGCCTGGTCACTTCGTTGTTGATGACCGACCAACATGGCTCTGTACTGACGGCCTTCGGCAGGAGATCAGCTTATACACCGTACGGTCATCGGCCGAAGGCGGGAGGCTTGACCAGTATTATGGGCTTCAACGGCGAACGGGCTGATTCAACCACTGGTCACTACCTGCTGGGAAACGGACACCGTGCTTTCAATCCGCGGCTCATGCGCTTCAACAGTTCCGACAG
This sequence comes from Pseudomonas sp. NFACC13-1, assembly GCF_900104425.1. Lineage (NCBI taxonomy): Bacteria > Pseudomonadati > Pseudomonadota > Gammaproteobacteria > Pseudomonadales > Pseudomonadaceae > Pseudomonas > Pseudomonas sp. NFACC13-1. Next base: position 184,074 of record NZ_FMXV01000004.1, read on the forward strand.
CTTGAGCCCCTTTGGGAAAGGTGGCTTGAATAGCTATGCGTATTGCGGGGGTGACCCGGTCAACCGTAGCGATCCCACGGGAAGATGGTTTGGATGGGCTTGGTTTACCAGTAATCTTGTCCAAATGGCTGCTGATTACCTGCCCCCCTTTATCCCCCAACGAGTCGCAAGGTGGATCCCGGGAATAGAAAATCCCACGTTAGGGTGGTGGGCTAAACATATTCACAACGTGAGCAGTTTTTCTTCGTCGGCTAGTTACATACCCGTGAGCTTGATTGACAATGTGGCTTTTACTGAAACTCGCTATGGCATAACTTTAAGCATCCATTTGGGGATTACGGCCGTTTCCGTTGTCAGCGGTACTGTGCTGACTCTGCACAAAGCAGCTATTAGGGGGAGAGAACTAGTGCAGCTCACGGCAGTTCGAACTCCTGGGGATTTAGCCAACGCTACCGCAGGCGTCGCCTCTCCAACCCCGGGGCGTTCAAGCCCGCGGGCATCAGGGCAAACGAGGGTAATGACAAATGCTAATGAGATACGAACGGGCAGCCTGACCTAAGGACAACAATGTATGACGATGGAAAACAACTCAGTCCATCGGCGTGTTCATCCGTTCCCCTGCCACGCCACCCGGCATGCGGGTACGCTCCCCCAATCGGCCGCCCTCATGCAGTTGCGCTTCACTTCGTTCCCTGGGGTCAGCTTACGGCGTGACTTTCACCCACACGTTCGCACCAATGCTAGGGGCACCAAAACTCGCCCTTCAGCACAAGGCCACACAACCTTGCGCCATTGCCTACAACTACGCCAGAATCCGCCGGCTTGTACGCCTTGGGCCTGGGCTTTAACGTTTGCGGGTCGCTGTCAGTTCAGCGATCGGGTTTAGCAGCCTGGACATCCTAGACGTACGCTCTCCACATGCATGAGCAGGCTTCAGCGCTTGCGCATCTATGCCATGGCGGTTGTGCGTGGGAGACCTTCGGGTCTGCCGGGTTCTAGGGTCCCGGTCTGCTAACCCGCGTACAGTCGCCACCATTCTCGTTTAGCAGCGATATCTGGCGGCTCCACTACCCTAGGAGCGTCAACCATGTACAAGGTCACACCCAACCCACCCGAACCAGAAACAGACCCCAAGAAACTCCAGGAAGCCTCTGATCGCGCGCTCGATTACTACTTGAACCCCAAACAGGCCAAATCCGAGAATAAACCGTCGCCAGGCCAACTCTTCACCATCGTCGACGGCATCGACACCGAAAGCCTGCTGGCCAACCTCAGCGAAACCCTGGCCTCAGCCGATGCCATGGTCAGCGACCTTGCGTTCGACCTGAAAGGCTCACGACGCCATGTTGCCCTCGGCATCCTGCAACTGATAGAACTGAGTGGTTTGTTGGCGAATCGACTATTGGATAACGTCAACCCGCAGCACTGACCAACATCGCCGCAAAACTCAGCACCGCAGATAAAAACTCGCCCAACAAAAGGCCCCGCGTTCTTTCAGAGGCGGGGCTATTTTGATTTATCTGGGAGACGGAACCAGCACGATTGGCGAGTGCATTAACGTACCGTCAAATCCATTCGGTAGCCTGCCCCCGGAGCACCTTCGTGCAACGCCGACTGAATCCTTTCATACAAAGCATTGGCCTCCGCAGTCGTTATTGACCGAGAACAATCACGCAGTACGACGTGCAGTAGAACATTCTCCTGATCGGCCAGGAGGCCAAGTCGCTCAATAGCTTGCGGCGGCAATTCAGATGAAACCCAACGTCCTTTGATCTGCATTTCCTCGATCCAGCCAGAACAGTCCCCGGCCGCCTGAAGCATCCTCTCCGTCAGCACCTCCTCGCTCAATCCAGGAGACACCGCCACCGAAATATCTCGAGAAATCGAAGGCAAGCGCGAAACGGCGCTCCATGGCCGCAGATCTTGCATTTGAGCCTGCACTCGTTCGTTAGAGTCTCGCAACAAACGGATATCTGGAATGCCCTTGCGTAGCATCGTCAACCGATCCAGGCCCATTCCCAACACTAGTCCACCATGGCTCCGAGGATCAATTTTTAATCGCCTCAGTAGCGAAGTGGCGATGAGGCCGCATTCGAGTACTTCAACATTGGTGCCGTCGTTCAATACATTCACTTCGATTCCACCCTCGGTGTAGTGATGCGGGCTGTCGCTGTAGACCCAAGGCTTATCGGGTACCGCAGCGCCGAGAATATCGCCGACCAGACGCAACAGATGCTCACGATCCGAAAGTTCTGGATCGCCCAGAACCCAAACATCCATTTGATGCGGTTCGGCGCAATGCCACCTATCCCGACTGTCGCGGCGAAATGTGATGCCCGGAGCGGCGAGCAGGATCATTTCCCCCGTCTTGCGCTCTTGAGCAGCCAGTTGAAGGGCGACGGGAATCTGGCTGGTGGTTTGCGTGCGCAATAGCGAATGTTCGCTCACCCAGCGCGTGTGTTCACTGCCCAAGGTGATCTCTGCCGGGTCATAGCCCAGTAGCCCATAGTTTTCTTCGGCAGACACGATACGCGGGCCAGTCTGAATACGTGCCCGAGGCCAGCCGTTACGAATCAATCCCTCGACAATCTCATCGACCATCAGCCGAACCGCGTGGACGGGTGTATGTGTTTCCGTCAGGTCTGTTACGGACAGCGCCTGCTGGAGGGCTGTATCAGACAAATATTTTTTTGTACCTGACATTTCCGCCCCCTTAGTTTAAAACATCAAACGAACAGCAATAAAACCTATCAACACTAGACCACCCAAACAACGCCAGCGGGTCATTTACTTAAATTTCAGAAAACTGCTACAGACACTTCCCACACAAATAACCTCTTCGCAGCCAACAAACAAAAAAACAGCACAATCCACTCTAAAAAACTCAAAAAAACCTATTCCAAACATTAGAATACTTGAATTAATCACACACTTTTTGGAGAGGAAGAATTCTGGGGCATTGCAGACTCACAGGAATTCCTTGATGAATGCAGTCATCAAGGATTAAACACTGCGCACATTCACGAGCTCAGTACTCTTCCTCGAAATAGCATAATTTTCTCGTTCAGCGACAACGCGGCCAGGCTCACGGTAGAGATTGCCAAGGCCACCCCAGTCAAGAAGAGCGTTTTCTGCGCAGCACAGGTCTTCGATTCGTCTTTCAGTAGCGCTGAACTACGGTTTGCGCTTACTGCTTAACAGCGATTTCAGAAGAGCGTTAGAAAGACAGCGTTTCTTTTTAAACATGCTTAACTCCTATGACTCATTTCTCCTATCAGGCGAAGACACTTTCGGAAAAGTCACACTCAACCGCCAGGCTGAGCCCTACGCTTTGATAGAGGAGGACATTTCAGAGAACTTCATACACTCAGCAGCCGAATTTTTCGAGGTGCACTATGCCCACATGAATATTCATGAACGCTGCCCATTCTGTTTGAACGGAAAACTTAAGATTTCTGGAATCTTAACGGTATTAAGAAAAGCCAACCCACAATTACCCAACAACATTCGAGCCAGGCTTGCGCTGTTATCAGATTCGGTAGCCAAGGCGGGAGGATTTCTGACAGTCGTAAAAAACAAGGTCACGTCTTTACAAGCCGACAACGAGGAGCATATCGAAACATTGAAATTAGCTGCCGGGCTCGAGGACTCGGACTCACCGAATTCGCCATCGGCGTCAACGAAGAAATAGCGACCTTCATAGATTACAAGGTGAACTCTCAAATGAATGAGGGCATCAACGGTGTCCACTTGGCTATCGGGGATGGTTCCAGCGGCTTTCACATTGACTTCCTCAGTCCAGACGTCAATGTCACTCCAGTTGTTCAATAACGCTAGTCACTCGAAATCCAGAAGTCCCAAGTACAAATCCTCAGGCCAACAAAAAGCCCCACTTCCTTTCAGAAGCGGGGCTTTTTGTGTATCAGGCCACTTGGGGCTGCACGCTCACCGGCTGTAGCGGTAGCAGCGGTGCATGAGGGTCGGCCTTGACCGACTCACGCCATGCCGCCAGCCACTCGGGATGCGCCTCGCTCCAGACCTGCTCGTGCAGGCGAGACAAGGCCACCGGGTCGCTCAGCAGGGCCAGCCGCTCGGCATTGCTGAGACCGGCAGGGCCGACTTTCAGGGCGTGACGAACGCGTTCGACCCGCAGCCATTCGATCGGCTCGGCCTTGCCGTGACGGGAAGTCGCCAGCGCATACGCCAAGGCGTTCTGTTGTGGATCGACCACCGCCCGGATGAAACCGTCGTTCAGGGCATGCCAACGGTTCTCATGGGTGTACTGGTCTGTCGACAGCAGTTCCTGGGGCGGTGCGTATTCCTCAGGGATCAGGAACAGGCTTTCATCACGGGACTTCAAGCCCAGGCCCACGCGGCTGGAGATCACCGACACCGGGATCGACAGCATCAGCGAACCCACGATCGGCACCAGCCACCAGAGGAAGCTCGGGTTCAGCCAGATCACCAGCAAGGCCCAGAAGAAGCCCAGCAAAGTCTGCGGGCCGTGGCGCTTGACCGCTTCGCTCCATGGCGTGGAGTCATCGTCCCGCTTGGGCGAGTTCCAGGTCGCGGCCCAGCCCAGGAAAGCGGCGAGCACGAAGCGGGTGTGGAAGATCATCCGCACCGGCGCCAGCAGCATGGAGAACAGCATCTCCAGCAACATGGACAACGTCACCTTGAACTTGCCACCGAACGCCTTCGCGCCCTTGGCCCATATCAGCACGATGCTCAAGAGCTTGGGCAGGAACAGCAGCACGATGGTCGTCGAGAACAGCGCGATGGCCTTCTCCGGATGCCATTGCGGCCACAACGGATAAAGCTGGCGTGGCTCGAGGAAGTACTGCGGCTCCATCAATGTGTTCACCGCCAGCAGCGCGGTGGACAGCACCAGGAAGAAGAACCACAACGGCGCCGACAGGTAGGACATCACGCCGGTCAGGAACACCGCACGGTGCACCGGGTGCATGCCCTTGACCAGGAACAGCCGGAAGTTCATCAGGTTGCCGTGGCACCAGCGACGGTCACGCTTGAGTTCGTCCAGCAGGTTCGGTGGCAGCTCTTCGTAGCTGCCCGGCAGGTCATAGGCAATCCACACGCCCCAGCCGGCACGACGCATCAACGCGGCTTCGACGAAGTCGTGGGACAGGATCGCGCCGGAGAACGCGCCTTTACCCGGCAACGGCGCCAAGGCGCAGTGATCGATGAACGGCTTCATGCGGATGATCGCGTTGTGCCCCCAATAATGGGATTCGCCCAATTGCCAGAAGTGCAGTCCGGCAGTGAACAACGGACCATACACCCGGGTGGCGAACTGCTGCATGCGCGCATACAGCGTGTCCATGCCCGAGGCTCGCGGCGCGGTCTGGATGATGCCGGCGTCCGGCGTGGCTTCCATCAGCCGGACCAGGCTGGTCAGGCATTCGCCGCTCATCACCGAGTCCGCGTCGAGCACGACCATGTACTTGTAGTCGCTGCCCCAACGCCGGCAGAAGTCGTCGAGGTTGCCGCTCTTGCGTTTCACGCGACGGCGACGACGGCGGTAGAAGATCTTGCCGAAGCCCCCGGTTTCACGGCAGACATCCAGCCAGGCCTGCTGTTCGGCCACGCAGATATCGGTTTCGTTACTGTCGCTGAGCACGAAGAAGTCGAAGCGATCCAGGTCGCCGGTGGCGGCCACCGACTCGAAGGTCGCGCGCAAACCGGCGAATACCCGCGGCACGTCTTCGTTGCAGATCGGCATCACCAGCGCAGTGCGGGCGTCCTTGGGAATGGGCTCGTTGCCAGCGCTGGCGCCGGAGATGCGGTATTTGTCATGGCCGGTGAGCAATTCGAGAAAGCCCATCAGCGCCGTCCAGAAACCCGCCGACACCCAGCAGAACAGGATCCCGAACAGAATCAGGATGCTGGTCTGCAACGCATACGGCAGCACTTGCGTGGCCGTCTGCAGCAGCGGTTGGTGCAAGACTTCGTCCAGATCCACCAGCGACCAGCCCTGGTACGGCATGATGCCTTTCATGTACCAACCGGCAACGATGGTCTGGCCGAGCATCAGGATCAGCAGGATGTAGCGGCGGATCGAACCCACGGTACGCCAGCGAGCATGAGGCAGCACGCGCTCATCCTTGGGCGGCTTCGGCGGGTTGGTACGCCCGGTCAGGCGCCGCCAACCGCGCACCAGGATATTGGTGCGCCACGGTTCCGGCACGACCTTGGTCCGGCGAATCGGCGGCGTCGCCTTCAAGCACACCCGGCCGTTGGCATCGAGGGCCAGCATTTCGGCGTCCTCGAGTTCCTCGGCGGTGCTCAGCGTCAGGCGACGGCCCACCGAGGCTTGCGCGGCCTCGTTGGGTGCGTCGAATGTCGAAGAAGCCAGGCGCTGGTGCAATTCGCTGAATGACGTGCAGTCCGCCAGCTCGGCGCGCTGCTCGTCGGTCATCGGCAAATGGGCCAGATACTCACTCAGAGATTCTGGTTGTACGGACGTATTACTCATCGGCAGGCAACTGGTAGCTCCAGGTCTCGGTCAGGACTTGTTCAGTCTGCTCCGGTTCCTGTGGGGTTGGGGTCGGCTCGGCGGCAGCGGCGGACGACTTGACGGCCTTGGCCTCTTTCGGCTCGCCGGCCTGCTCGTTGGCTTGCTCTTTTTCGCTCTGCTGCTTGGCGACCTTGTCGGCCTTGGCCAGCGTGGTCACGGAATGCGTGGTGGCTGGCAGCTCGACAGGGACAAGCGGCCTGACCAATGCGGCACGCATCTCGGTCGCTTTGCTCGGGTCCTTGATCTTCAGGCGCAGCGTCAGGCGCCAGCCCTTGGTTTCAGGGTTGTAGCGCACGCTGTTCTCGACGATCTCGGCGTTGTCGCCAACGCTCACCTGGCTACGCACCTCGGCCTCTTCAGGCAGCGCTTGCAGGGACGGCCCTTCGAAATCCACCAGGTAGGCCACGCTGCCGTCCGGTTGACGGATCAGGTTGGACTGCTTCACGTCACCGGTCGAACGCAGGGTCTGCTTGACCCAGGCGCTGTCCGGCGAGTGTAGGTTGGCTTCGTCGAGGGTCCAGTGCAGACGGTAGGCGAAGTCCAGTGGCTGGCCTGGTTCAGGCAGTTTTTCCGGGCTCCAGAACGCAACGATGTTGTCGTTGGTTTCGTCGGCGGTAGGGATTTCAACCAGATCGACAGTCCCTTTACCCCAGTCGCCTTTCGGTTCGATCCAGGCGCTTGGACGTTTTTCGTAACGGTCATCCAGGTCTTCGTAGTGGCTGAAGTCACGACCACGTTGCAGCAGGCCGAAACCACGCGGGTTTTCTACCGAGAAGTTGCTCACGGCCAGGTGTTTGGGGTTGTTCAGCGGACGCCAGATCCACTCGCCGTTGCCGGCATGGATGGAAAGGCCGCTGGAATCGTGGAGTTCACGACGGTAGTTCAGCACCTTGGACGGCTGGTTGGCGCCGAACAGGAACATGCTGGTCAAAGGGGCGATGCCCAGCTTGTTGACCCGATCACGCAGGAACACCCGTGATTTCACGTCGACAACGGTGTCGGTGCCCGGACGCAAGGTCAGGCGATAGGCGCCAGTGGCCCGTGGCGAATCCAGCAGGGCGAAGATCACCAGGTGCTTGTCGGTCGGTTTCGGACGCTGGATCCAGAACTCGCGAAAGCGTGGGAATTCCTCACCGGACGGCAGCGCGGTGTCGATGGCCATGCCACGAGCGGACAAGCCGTAGACCTGGCCCTTGCCGATGACGCGGAAATAACTCGCGCCCAGCATGGTCATGATTTCGTCTTGCTTGTCGGCCTTGTTGATCGGGTACAACACGCGGAAACCGGCGTAGCCCAGCTGTTCGGTGGCCTTGGGATCGAACTTCACGTCGCCGAAATCGAAACGCGTCGGGTCGTACTTGATCTCGTCGACGGTGGTCGCGGTGATTTCGTTGATCTTCACCGGCGTGTCGAAATGCATGCCCTGGTGATAGAAGGACAGCCGGAACGGGGTCTTCTGGTCAGCCCATTCAGCTTTTTCGGTGCGGAAACGAATTTTCTGATAATCGGCGAATTTCATTTCGCGGAATTCGTTCGGCAAATTGCTGCGCGGGGCTTCGAACTTCTGCCCGGCCAATTCTTGTGCCTTCGCCGATACATCATCCAGGCTGAATGCCCACAGTTGGCCCGCGCCGAGCAGGCACAACAGGGCCGAGCCCGTTACCAGGGCGCTTCTCAACCGTTTGGCCGTCATTTTTGGTGCATTACAGGGACTAACAATCACGAGCAACCCTCGCCGAAAACTGATCAAAAAACCAACGGCCAGATAAAGTATCTGCACGGTAACGGCGCTGAAAAACCGCTCCTGCTGACCACTCTTGCCAAGTTGGCGAGCATTGTTCCGACTCCGACGGGGCAAAATGATTCCCCAAACGGTCCAGGACAACTCTCTACCTAAGTCAAATGGACCAGCGAACGCTGATCCCCCGTAGCGCGCGATTATCTAGTAGCCCGCGTGACAACGCATCAGGGGTAGCAAAGTATTTATCGAGAAAACTCACCGTTTTACCTCGAAACAGAACCGAAAAGATGTTTCTAACGCTTTCAGGACTGTAACAGGAAGGTTACCGGGCCATCATTGACCAGATGAACCTGCATGTCGGCGCCGAATCTACCTGATGCCACAGTGCCATGCACCTGTTTCGCCTGACTCAACAAATAGTTGAACAATTCTTCGCCCAGGGCCGGAGGCGCAGCCGTGGAAAAACTCGGGCGCAGACCGCTCTTGGTGTCCGCCGCCAGGGTGAATTGCGACACCAGCAGCAATCCACCACCGACATCCGCCAAGGACAGGTTCATCTTGCCCTCAGCGTCGCTGAACACTCGATAGTTAAGCAGCTTGTGCAGAAGTTTGTCGGCGCTGGCCCGGGTATCTCCGGGTTCGACGGCCACCAGCACCAGCAAGCCCTGGTCCACGGCCCCGACGATCTCGCCTGCCACCTCGACCCGGGCGCCGCGCACCCGTTGCAACAGCCCCTTCATGCTTCTTCGGGCGGCAAGTCGAGCAGGCGTCGGGCCATTTGCGCGGCAGCGCGCACCAACGCGTCGGTAATCCCCGGCTCCGAGGCGGCGTGGCCGGCGTCGCGGATCACCTGCAGTTCGCTGTTGGGCCAGTTCTGATGCAGCTCCCAGGCATTGTCCAATGGGCAGATGACGTCGTAGCGGCCGTGCACGATGACGCCTGGCAGATGGGCGATCTTGCCCATGTCGCGAATCAACTGGTTGGGTTCGAGGAAAGCGTTGTTGGTGAAGTAGTGGCATTCGATCCGGGCGATCGACAGCGCCCGCTGCGGCTCGGAGAAGCGATCGACCACCAGCGGGTTCGGACGCAGGGTGGCGGTACGACCTTCCCAGGTGGACCAGGCCTTGGCCGCGTGCATCTGGGCGATCTGGTCGTTGCCGGTCAGGCGCTTGTGGAAAGCGCTGAGCAGGTCGTCGCGCTCGTCCAGCGGGATCGGTGCGATGTAGTCCTGCCAGTAGTCGGGAAACAGGCGACTGGCGCCAGCCTGATAGAACCACTCGATTTCCTGTGGACGGCAGAGAAAGATCCCACGCAGGATCAGGCCATGCACCCGCTCCGGATGAGTCTGGGCGTATGCCAGGGCCAGGGTCGAGCCCCAGGAACCGCCGAACAGCACCCATTTCTCGATCCCCAAATGCTTGCGGATACGCTCCAGGTCTTCGACCAGATCCCAGGTGGTGTTGTTTTCCAGGCTGGCGTGGGGGGTGGACCGACCGCAACCGCGCTGGTCGAAGGTGACGATGCGGTACAGGTTCGGATCGAAGTAGCGACGGCTCTGCGCATCGCAGCCGGCACCCGGGCCGCCGTGAATGAACACCACTGGCAGGCCTTCTGGGGAACCGCTTTCATCGACATAGAGCGTGTGGGTGTCATCGACAGCCAGATCGTGCCGGGCATGGGGTTTGATCTGCGGGTACAAAGTCTGCATTGCGCGCTCCGTAAGGGGTCGAGTCATCCCTGTAGGGACTTCTATTTAGTCTGCCGTCCGGCATCATAAACCCGAATGACCTTAATGAGCATGTCCCCTGCGCAGTCAAAGCATGTCAGCCAGATACGCCAGCAGCGCCCGATACATCCGATCGACCTCCGGCACCTGGCCCCGGCCACGCAGGCAACCGTGGACCAGCCCGTCGCCGACATACAGCACGGCGTCCCCCCCTGCGGCGTTCAGCCGCTCGCGATAAAGGACGCCGTCGTCGCGCAGCGGATCCCATTGCGCGACGACAATCAGCGCTGGCGGCAAGCCGTCCAGGTTGTCGGCGAGTAACGGCATGGCATAAGGCGAGGGGCAAGCGCCACCCAGGTACAGCGCCTCATAGCGCTCCAGGTCGCGACTGCTCAGGAGCGGGGCATCGAAGCACTCGTGACGCGACGGCAGATCCGCGGGGCCACCGAGCGCCGGATAAATCAAGACCTGGGCCCGGGGCAACGGTTGCCCGGCATCGCGCAAGGCCAGGCATAACGCGGCGGCGAGATTGCCGCCGGCGCTGTCACCGACCACCAGCCGGCGACGGGGGTCGATGGCAAACGGAACGTCCGCCAAATGGCGCCACACCGCGAGGCAATCTTCGAAACCGGCCGGAAACGGATGCTCCGGGGCCAGCCGGTAATCCACCGCCACCACCAACGCGCCCAACTCAGCGGCCAGTTCCATGCAGATGAAGTCATGGGAATCCAGGTCCCCCACGACCCAACCGCCACCGTGCAGGTAAAGCATGCATGGCCAGCCGGCGAGCGGCGCCGCACGTTGCGGGTAATAGGCCCGCACCGCCACGCCGGCCAGTTCGAAATCCTCGATGGCCAGCGTCGGCGGGCAAGGCGCAGTGAACGCCCGGCACATCTGGCTGTAGGCCTGGCGCGAACCGGCGAGGCTGTCGTCCGGGCTGGTGAAGCTCAGGGTTTTGTCGATGAAGGCTGACATTGCCTGGGAGAGTGGGTAGGTCATCGTGGTTTGCCGTGGTGTGGCTCGGAGGCTTTTGTGGCGAGGGAGCTTGCTCCCGCTGGGTGGCGCAGCCGCCCCAAGAATCTTGTGAGCGCTGCGCACTCAAGCGGGAGCAAGCTCCCTCGCCACAGGGTTATCAGTGCCCGGAAAATCGCCTCAGTCCTTGAGACTGGCCTGCACCGCCGCCACACCGTCCTTGCCGTCGAAGCTGGTCACGCCGGCCAGCCAGCGCTGAAGATCCTCGGGATGCTCGCGCAGCCATTGGCGGGCGACGTCCTGAGGTGTCTTGCGCTCCATGATCGGCACCATCAACTGACTCTCCTGGGCAGCGGTGAAGGTGAGGTTTTCCAACAGCCGGCTCACATTCGGGCAACGCTGGGCGTAGTCCGGCGCGGTCACGGTGGACACGGTCGCGGCGCCTTCGTTCGGACCATAGACGTCCTCGCTGCCGGTCAGGTAGGTGATGTTCATGTTGATGTTCATCGGGTGCGGGGTCCAGCCGACGAAGACCACGAACTCCTTGCGGTTCACCGCCCGCTGTACCGCCGCCAACATGCCTGCTTCACCGGATTCGATCAGCTTGAAGTCCTTGAGGCCGAAGTGGTTGGTCTCGATCATGGTCTTGATGGTGGTGTTGGCACCGCTGCCCGGCTCGATGCCGTAGATCTTGCCGCCAAGCTGATCCTTGAACCGGGCGATGTCGGCAAAGGTCTTGAGCCCCGCCGCCGCCACGTAATCCGGTACGGCCAATGTGGCCTGGGCGTCAGCCAGGCTTGGTTTGTCCAGTACCTTCACCTGGTTGGCCGCCAGGAACGGGGCGATGTTCTTGTCCATCGCCGGCTTCCAATACCCCAGGAAGATGTCGAGCCGCTTGTCGCGGATGCCGGCGAAGATGATCTGTTGCACGGCGCTGGTCTGCTTGCTGTCGTAGCCCAGGCCGGTGAGCAGTACGTCGGCCATGCCGCTGGTGGCGATCACATCGGTCCAGTTGACCACGCCCATGCGGACGGTCTGGCAGGACGCAGGCTCAGCGGCCATCGCCCCGGTGCTGAGTAGAACGGTACCGCAGAGGAACGACAGACAGCGTTTGAACAGTCTTTTCATCGCGAGGGTCTCGTGCGGCAGCGGATTATTGTAGGGCGGTGTCTTCGCGCACCGTGACCGGAACATTACGCAGCGTCGAGGGGGTCAAGATGAACTGTGGCGACTCGGTTTTGCACGGTGGCGACTAGACCTGTAGGAGCTGCCGAAGGCTGCGATCTTTTGATTCACTTGAGACTCAAGCGCTGATGAAAAAATCGCAGCCTCGTTGCACTCGTCAGCTCCTACAGTCCAGCGGGGAGCCGCGTGGTGTTTATTTCTTGTAAGCCTGCTGTCCCCACGCCAGGAAACCTTCCAGCAATTCCTTGAGCACCACCTGGGTCGGCGCCGCCAGATCCGGGCGGTAGTTGAACGGTTCGAATTCTTCCATGTAGGTGCTCTGGCACAGTTCCAGTTGCACCGCGTGGATGTCTTCGGCCGGGTTGCCGTAGTGCCGCGTGATGTGTCCGCCCTTGAAACGCCCGTTGAGCACATGAGTGAACTGGCCGTGGCGGGCGCAGATGGCTTCGAGCTGGCTGGCCAGGGTCGGGTCGCAACTGGCACCGTTGAACGTACCGAGGTTGAAGTCCGGCAGCTTGCCGTCGAACAGGTGCGGGATCACCGAACGGATCGAGTGGGCGTCGAACAGCAAGGCGTAGCCGAACTCGTCCTTGAGCCGCGCCAGTTCCTGCCGCAGCGCTTGGTGGTAAGGCATCCAGACTTGCTGCAGATACGTCGCCCGCTCCTCGGCCGACGGTTCCAGCCCTTCGCGAAACAACGGCACGCCATCGAACAGCGTCGCCGGGTACAAACCGGTGGTGGCGCCGACATACATCGGTGTGTCATCGGAAGGGCGATTCAGGTCGACGACGAACCGTGAATACTCGGCGGCCAGGGTGCTGGCGCCCAACTCATTGGCGAACTCATAGAGCTTGGGAATGTGCCAGTCGGTGTCCGGCAGGCTCTGGGCTTCGGGAATCAACCCGGCCTTCACCGCCGGGGTCAGGCGCAGGCCGGCGTGGGGCATGCTGACCAACAGCGGCACGCGCCCTTGCTTGAAATTCAGGACCTTCTCCACAACCATTCTCCTCAATCGATTTCCACGCCGTGACGCACGACGCGTTTTTCCAGATCGCCACCGAGCCAGTACGCCAGGTCGGCCGGGCGGTCGATGTGCCAGGCGACAAAATCCGCGGCCTTGCCGACTTCCAGCGAACCGTGGGTGGCGGCCATGCCCAAGGCCTGGGCCGCATGAATCGTCGCCCCTGCCAGGGCTTCTTCCGGGGTCATGCGGAAACAGGTGCACGCCATGTTCAACATCAAGCGCAGCGACAGCGCCGGCGAGGTGCCGGGGTTGAGGTCGCTGGCCACGGCGATCTTCACACCGTGCTTGCGCAAGGCGTCCATGGGCGGCAGTTGGGTTTCCCGCAGGAAATAAAACGCCCCCGGTAGCAATACCGCCACGGTGCCGGAAGCGGCCATGGCCTTGGCGTCGTCCTCGGTCATGAACTCCAGGTGATCGGCCGACAGCGCCTGGTAACGCGCCGCCAGGCTGGAACCGTGCAGAGACGACAACTGTTCGGCATGCAGCTTCACCGGCAGGCCCAGTTGTCGCGCGGTGATGAACACCCGCTCGACCTGCGCCGGGGAAAACGCCAGGTATTCGCAAAAGGCATCCACCGCGTCCACCAACCCCTCGGCCGCCAGGGCAGGCAGCATCTCGGTGCAGATGTGTTCGATGTAGTCATCGGCGCGATCCTTGTACTCCGGCGGCAAGGCGTGGGCCGCCAGGCACGTACTGCGCACACTGACCGGCAATGCGTCACCGAGGCGACGGATGACCCGCAGGATCTTGCGTTCGCTGGCCAGGTCCAGGCCGTAGCCGGACTTGATCTCTACCGTGGTCACGCCGTCGCGCATCAGGCTTTTCAGGCGTTTGGCGGCGCTGGCGAACAGTTCGTCTTCACTGGCGGCGCGGGTGGCGCGCACGGTACTGGCGATGCCACCGCCGGCCGCCGCGATTTCGGCATAGCTGACGCCTTGCAGGCGCTGTTCGAACTCACCGCTGCGGTTGCCGCCAAATACCGTGTGGGTGTGGCAGTCGATCAACCCCGGCGTGACCCAGGCGTCCTTGAGGTCGTTGACCGCCGGGTAGTCCCCCATCGGCAATTCGGCACGCGGGCCGATCCATTGAATGTGCTCGCCCTGAGTGACGATGGCGGCGTCTTCGATGATCGAGTAGACGCCCTGGGCCATGGTGGCGGCGTGGCAGTTTTGCCAGAGGGTTTTCATCCCGGTTTCCTCGTCGCGTTCAAAATCGAATCGCGAGCAAGCTCGCTCCCACAGGGGTTTTGAGTGCATCAGAAACCGTGTGGGAGCGAGCTCGCTCGCGATGAGGCCCTTACAGGCTCGGCAACAACTGCGCCGTGACCAATTCGTTCAGGCACCGACTCGCCAGCAACTCAGTGGCGGCATTGATGTCCGGCGCAAAGAACCGATCCTTCTCATAAAACGGCACTTCTGCACGCAACAGACCACGGGCCCGCTCCAGTTTGGAAGAGGTCTTCAAACCGCCGCGCAGGTCCAGCCCCTGGCATGCCGCGAGCCATTCCACGGCCAGAATCCCACGGGTGTTCTCGGCCATTTCCCAGAGGCGCTTGCCGGCGGCCGGGGCCATGGAGACGTGGTCTTCCTGGTTGGCCGAGGTCGGCAGGCTGTCCACCGAATGGGGGTGGGACAGCGCCTTGTTTTCACTGGCCAGGGCCGCCGCGGTGACCTGGGCGATCATGAAGCCGGAGTTCACCCCGCCATTGGCCACCAGGAACGGCGGCAACTGCGACATGTGCTTGTCCATCATCAACGAAATCCGCCGTTCGCTCAGGGAGCCGATTTCGGCAATCGCCAAGGCCATGTTGTCGGCGGCCATCGCCACCGGTTCGGCGTGGAAGTTGCCCCCGGAAATCACGTCACCCTCGGCGGCGAACACCAGCGGGTTATCCGACACGGCGTTGGCTTCGATCACCAGCACTTCGGCGGCCTGGCGGAACTGGGTCAGGCAGGCGCCCATCACTTGCGGTTGGCAACGCAGGGAGTACGGGTCCTGGACCTTGTCGCAGTTCTGGTGCGAGTCGGAGACTTCGCTGCGCTCGCCCAGCAGGTCACGGTAAGCGGCGGCAGCATCGATCTGGCCTTTCTGGCCGCGAGCGGCATGGATGCGCGCGTCGAACGGCGAGCGCGAACCGAGCACCGCTTCCACCGTCAGGCTGCCCAGGGCCAGGGCACCGGCAAACAGGTCTTCGCCTTCGAACAGGCCACGCAGGGCAAACGCAGTGGAGACCTGGGTGCCGTTGAGCAGCGCCAGGCCTTCCTTGGCGGCCAGGGTCAACGGCGCGAGACCGGCGATTTTCAGCGCCTCGACGGCCGGCAGCCATTCGCCCTTGTAGCGGGCCTTGCCTTCACCCAGCAGCACCAGGGACATGTGGGCCAGCGGCGCCAGGTCACCGGACGCACCGACCGACCCCTTGAGCGGAATGTGCGGGTAGACCTCGGCATTGATCAGCGCAATCAGCGCATCGATCACCTGCCGACGGATGCCGGAAAAACCCCGGCTCAGGCTGTTGACCTTGAGCACCATGACCAAGCGCACCAGCGCATCGCTGATCGGCTCGCCCACGCCGGCGGCATGGGACAGCACCAGGGAGCGCTGCAGGTTTTCCAGGTCCTCGCTGGCAATGCGGGTCGAGGCCAGCAAGCCAAAACCGGTGTTGATGCCATAGGCGGTGCGGTTCTCGGCGAGGATCTGTTCCACGCAGGCGACGCTGGCCTCGATCTGCGCCGAGGCACTGGCGTCGAGGCTCAAGGTCACCGGGTGCTGATAGATGTCACGCAATTGAGCCAGGCTCAATTGGCCGGGAATCAGGTTTAAGGCAGTCATGTATTGCTCCTTTTGAGAGTTTTGTTTTTTCACCCGCCAGTCGCTCCGGAATGTTCCGTTATCCGTCACCTTCGCTTTGGGCGATGCCTTGTGGGCAATGGGTGTCTTGGCACGCTGGCGCTTTTCGATCAATTCAAATCAGGTAAAGCGTTGTGCAGCACAAAGGGATCCTTGAGCAACCCGGCGGCACTGGCGATGTCCGGCGCCAGCCAGCGGTCCTGATCGTAGGCCGGCACGCGCTCGCGCAGCAGTTTCCAGGCGATGTCGGTACCGACGCCGAAACGCTGGGCCTTGAGAAACTCAAAGGCCTGGGCCGCCAGCAGGTATTCGATGGCGAGGATCTGCGTGCAGTTTTCCAGGGCCCGGTGCAGCTTCAGGGCGGCGTTGGTGCCCATGCTCAGGTGGTCTTCCTGCAAACCGGAGGTGACGAAATTGTCCAGCACCGCCGGTTGCGCCAGTTGCTTGTTCTCCGCGCACAGCGACGCGGCGACGTATTGCACGATCATCATCCCCGAGTTCACGCCGGGATTGGCCACCAGGAAGGCTGGCAGGCCGCTGACGTGGGGGTTGATCAGGCGGTCGAGGCGACGCTCGGCGATGGAGCCGATTTCGGCCATGGCAATCGCCAGCAGATCCGCCGCCAAGGCCACCGATTGGCCGTGGGGATTGGCCTGGGACATGACCCGGAAGTTTTCCGGCGTACCCAGCAACAGCGGGTTATCGGTGACTGCGTTGAGTTCGGTTTCGATCTGTTGCCGGGCGTGGGCCAACTGATCGCGAGCCGCGCCGTGCACTTGGGGAATCGAGCGGATGCTCAAGGCATCCTGGGTGCGAATGCCCAGGCTCGCGGCGATGACCTCGCTGCCGTCGAGCAAGGCCCGCAAATTGCTCCCGACCTGCTGCATGCCCGGGTGTGGCTTGAGGGCGACGATCTCGGCATCGAACGCGGCAATCTGGCCACGCTGGGCCTCGAAGCTCATGGCGCCGATCACATCGGCCCATTGCACCAGCCGCGTCGCATCGGCCAGGGCCAGGCAACTGAGGCCGGTCATGCACGGCGTGCCGTTGACCAGGCACAGACCGTCCTTGGCCCCCAGTTGCACCGGTTGCAAACCCTCGGCGGCCAAGGCCTGTTGCGCCGGGACTATTTGTCCGCGATAGCTGACCTGACCAACCCCCAGCAGCGCGATGCCGATGTGGGCCATGTGGGTCAGGTAACCCACCGAACCCTGGGATGGCACTCGCGGCGTGATGCCGCGATTGAGCAGTGCGAGCAACGCCTCGACCACCCGACGATGGATGCCGGATTTGCCCTGGCTGTAGTTGAGGATGGCGGCGCAGAGGATCGCCCGGGTCTGTTCATCCGTCAGCGGCGCGCCGACGCCACAGGCATGGCTGAGCAGGGTATTGCGTGACAGTTGGCTGAGCTGTTCGTCCTTGAGCGAGACATTGCACAAGGCCCCCAGGCCGGTGTTGACACCGTAGGCGCGCTCGCCACTTTCGACGATGCGCTGGACGATGGCCTGGGCATTGTCGATCCGCGCCCAGGTCTGGGCCGACAACTCGAGCTCGGCACCGAAGCGGGCGACGGCGACGACGTCTTGCCAGCGCAACGGAGCGCCGGTGATTACGATTTTTTCAGCCTGGGACATCCTCAACCTCGTCTGTACAACTTGAATATTGATGCAGCTGGGCCGGTCCTATCGCGAGCAAGCTCGCTCCCACAGGGATTTCCTTTGGACACAAAATGTGCGGGCAAAAGAGATCCCATTGTGGGAGCGAGCTTGCTCGCGATGAGGCCAGCCCTGCCACCACAAACCCTTCAAACCACCGCAGCCCTGCGCTGCACGAACCGATCGACATACTCATCCGCCGGCGAGTGCAGGATCTCCCGCGGCGTGCCGACCTGGATCAGCTTGCCATCCTTGAGGATCGCAATGCGGTTGCCGATGCGCACGGCCTCGTCGAGGTCGTGGGTGATGAAGACGATGGTCTTGTGCAGGGTCTTTTGCAGCTCCAGCAACTGGTCCTGCATTTCCGCACGGATCAGCGGGTCGAGGGCGCTGAAGGCTTCGTCCATCAGGATGATATCGGTGTCCGCCGCCAAGGCCCGGGCCAGGCCGACGCGCTGGCGCATGCCACCGGAGAGCTGGTGCGGGTATTTGTTCTCGTAGCCCTTCAGGCCCACGGTGTCGATCCAGTGCAGCGCCCGCTCGGTGCACACCTGCTTGCTCTCGCCACGCACTTTCAAGCCATAGGCGACGTTGTCCAGCACGCTCTTGTGGGGCAGCAGGCCGAAGCTCTGGAACACCATGCTGATCTTGTGCCGGCGAAATTCGCGCAGGGCGTCCATGTCCAGCTGCAGGATGTCTTCGCCGTCCACCAGGATCGCGCCGCTGGTGGGGTCGATCAGCCGATTGAAGTGGCGCACCAGGGTGGACTTGCCAGAACCCGACAGGCCCATGATCACGAAGATCTCGCCGGTTCCGATGCTCAGCGACAAGTCGTTCACGCCGACTACGCAACCGGTCTCGGCCAGCACCTGGTCCTTGGTCTTGTTCTGGTGGATCAGCGCCAGGGCTTCCTTGGAGCGATTGCCGAAAATCTTGAAGACGTTCTTGACTTCGATCTTGCTGATGGCTGCGTTGCTCATTTGCTCACCTCATGCCGAGGACGACCATAGGCCTGGGTAATGCGGTCGATGACCACGGCGAGAATCACGATGGCTAACCCGGCTTCCAGGCCACGGCCGACGTTGAGGGTCTGGATGCCCACCAGCACGTCTTCGCCCAGGCCACGGGCACCGATCATCGAGGCGATGACCACCATCGACAGGGCCATCATGGTGGTCTGGTTGATCCCGGCCATGATGCTCGGCAGGGCCAGGGGCAGTTGTACGCCGAACAGCTGCTGCCAGCGGTTGGCGCCGAAGGCGTTGATGGCTTCCATCACTTCGCCGTCCACCTGGCGGATGCCCAGGTCGGTCAGGCGGATCAATGGCGGCGCGGCATAGATCACCGTGGCGAAAATCGCCGGGACCTTGCCCAGGCCGAACAGCATCAACACCGGAATCAGGTACACGAAGCTCGGCATGGTCTGCATGATGTCCAGCAACGGCATCAGCACCGAACGCAGGCGGTTGCTGCGCGCCGAAAGAATGCCCAGGGGAATGCCGATCAACACCGAGATCAGCGTCGCCACCAGCATCAGGGCGAGGGTCTGCATCAGCTTGTCCCACAGGCCTACCGCACCCACCAGGAACAACAGGCCGACGATGACTGCCGTGGCCACGACCTTGCGGGTGGCGTGCCAGGCAATGCCGCCGACGATGGCCAGCATCAGCCACCAGGGCGCCATGCGCAACAGGCCTTCGAGGTTGACGATGGCCCACAGCAGGGTGTCGGAGATGTGCCGGAACACATCGCCATAGTTGGTCACCAGGGAGTCGACCCAACCGTTGACCCAATCGGCGATGGAGAAGGTAAAGCTTTCGGGAAACATAAGAGACTCTCGATCAAGTGGATGCGGTGAACGTCCCGGCCAGCCCCACGGTTGGCCGGGAAAGATTCGACCTACAGAGCCGCGTCGATTTTCTTGGCAGCGTCTGCACTGACCCAGGCATGCCAGACTTCAGGATGTTCCTTCAGGAAGATCTTCGCCAGTTTCGGCGACTCGATCCGATCTTTGGCCATGCGCCCGAGGTTCTGGTTCAGGATATCGATCGGCAGGTTCACCTTTTCCAGCACCGCCACCAGTTCCGGGGCTTCGTCGTGGAAGGTCTTGGACAGGCCGACCTTGATGCTCACGCTTTTATCCACGCCGGGTTTTTCTTCCAGTTTCACCAGGTCCACCTGGCCCATCAGCGGCGTTGGCGACCAGTAGTAGAACAGGATCGGCTCGCCACGCTTGTAGCTCGACAGCACCGCCGCATCCAGCGCCGGGCCGGTGCCCGGACGGAAGTTAGTGTAGGTTTTTTCCAAGCCGTAGCTTTTCAGCATTTCGCTGTTGTCCAGTTCACAGGTCCAACCGGCCGGGCAGTTGTAGAAACGGCCTTTGGACGGCTCTTCCGGATCCTTGAACACGGCGGCGTACTGGCCCAGGTCAGCGATGTTCTTCAGGCCCGGCGCCTTGGCTTCAAGCTTGCGCTTGGCGTCGCCTTCAACCACGTAGCGTGGCACGTACCAGCCTTCGATGGCGCCCACCACCGGCGCGCCGACGCCGACCACCTTGCCGGCCTTCTCGGCCTTGTTCCACACCTCGCTGCGGCCGACCCACTCTTCAGCGAACACCTGGATGTCGTTGCTGCTCAGGGCGTTCTCCATGGTGATGGAGTTGCCCGGCAGGCTGTCGGTCTTGCAGTCGTAGCCTTTTTCCAGCACCACTTGCAGGACGTCGGTCAGCAGCATGGCGCTTTCCCAGTTCAGGCCGGCGAACTTCACCGGTTTGCCCGACTCGCACCAACCCGCCGCTTGCGAGGCGCCGGCGCTGGCCAACAGGCCCATGGAAAGCAATGTGGTCAGCAGGGTCTTGTTCGACTTCATTATGTGACGCTCCTAATCAGTTGGATTGGCTTACGGCAGTCAAGAGGCATCCAGCCCTGTCAACGTCCCATCAGGCCGCTTGAATGCGGCCCGCCCTGCTCGGTTGTGCGTCAACCGCGTCCTGCTCGAACGGCAGGATCAATTGATCGGGTACTACGCTGTGCCACTTCCTGGCGAGGACGTAGTACAGCGCCGCCGGGACCACCAGGCCGATGATCCAGGAGATATCCACACCGCCCATGGCTCCCACCAGCGGACCGGTATAGAACTTGGTGGCGATGAATGGCAATTGAACCAGTACACCGAAGACATAGACGCTGATACCCAAGGCGTTCCAACGACCGTAGCGGCCGTTCGGATCGGCCAGTGCCGGCACGTCATAGCGCTCGCGCGTGATGCAGTAGTAGTCCACCAGGTTGATCGCGCTCCAAGGGGTAAAGAACGCCAGCAAGAACAGGATGAAGGACTTGAACGCACCGAGGAACGAGTGCTGGCCGAGCAGCGCGATCAGGGTCGCGGCGCCGACGATGACCAGCACGAAGACCAGACGCTGCAAGCGCGTGACGTTCAGGTGCCCCCGGAAACCGCTGATGATGGTGGCAATGCACATGAAGCTGCCGTAGGAGTTCAGCGTGGAGATGGTGACCTTGCCGAACGCGATGCTGAAGTACAGCAGCGCAGCGGTGGCGCCGGTGCCCCCCAGGCCCACGATGTAAGCCACTTCGTGACCGGCGAACTGCCCGTTGGCCGAGGCGGCGGCAAACACGCCGAGGATCATCGCCACCTGCGCGCCGATGACCGAACCGGCGCCTGCGGCGAAAAAGGTTTTCACCGAGGACGTCTTGCTCGGCAGGTAACGCGAATAGTCAGCCACGTAGGGGCCGAAGGCGATCTGCCAGGAGGCCGCGAGCGACACCGCCAGCAGGAAACTGCTCCAGCTGAAATGGCGGATTTGCAGGAGTGCGCCAACGTCCGTCTGGCTGATCAGGCGAGCGAACAGGTAGACAAAGGCAATCACACCAATGACGCTGGCGACCCGGCCGATGAAGTGAATCACCCGATAACCGAGCACTGTGACCAGCACGATGACGCTGGCGAAAATGAGGATACCGGCACTGTCGCTGACGCTGAACAACTGCCCCAGCGCCTGGCCGGAAAGCACGGTCCCCGTCGCGGTGAAACCCAGGTACATCAGGCACACCAGCACGATCGGGATGGCCGCGCCATACACACCGAACTGCACCCGGCTGGAGATCATCTGCGGCAAGCCAAGCTTGGGCCCTTGCGCGGCATGCAAGGCCATGACCCCACCGCCGAGCACTTGGCCGATCAGCAAACCGATCAACGACCAGAACACATCACCGCCCAGCACCACCGCCAATGCACCGGTGACAATGGCAGTGATTTGCAGGTTGGCCCCCATCCAGAGGGTGAACTGGCTCAACAGCCGACCGTGTCTCTCCGCTTCCGGGATGTAGTCGATCGAGCGCTTCTCGATCAACGGCTTGCTGCTTGCGCGTGTGCTGGTGACAGCCATGGTTCAACCTCTGTGGATTGTTCTGGGGGTGACGCTGGTACTGCTTTTCTGTGGGAGCGAGCTTGCTCGCGATAGCGGTGTATCAGCCGATGCCTGTGTCGAATCTGATGACGCCATCGCGAGCAAGCTCGCTCCCACAAGGGGGGCGGGTTACTTGCCGGTGATCATCGGCAGGTCCAGCCCCTGTTCCTTGGCGCAATCGATGGCGATCTGGTAACCGGCATCGGCATGGCGCATCACCCCGGTGCCCGGGTCGTTGTGCAGTACGCGAGCAATACGTTCGGCCGCTTCGTCGGTACCGTCGCAGACGATCACCATGCCCGAATGCTGGGAGAAGCCCATGCCGACACCGCCACCGTGGTGCAGCGAAACCCAGGTCGCACCACTGGCAGTATTGAGCAAGGCGTTGAGCAGCGGCCAGTCGGAAACGGCGTCGGAGCCGTCCTGCATGGATTCGGTTTCACGGTTCGGGCTGGCCACGGAACCGGAGTCCAGGTGGTCGCGACCGATGACGATCGGCGCCGACAATTCACCGCTGCGCACCATCTCGTTGAAGGCCAGGCCCAACTTGGCGCGCTGGCCCAGGCCGACCCAGCAGATACGTGCCGGCAAGCCCTGGAAGCTGATGCGCTCGCGGGCCATGTCCAGCCAGTTGTGCAGGTGAGCGTCGTCGGGGATCAGTTCCTTGACCTTGGCGTCGGTCTTGTAGATGTCCTGGGGGTCGCCGGACAGCGCAGCCCAACGGAACGGGCCGATGCCACGGCAGAACAGCGGACGGATATACGCCGGAACGAAACCAGGGAAGTCGAAGGCATTTTCGACGCCCTCTTCCTGGGCCATCTGGCGGATGTTGTTGCCGTAGTCGAAGGTCGGCACGCCCATTTTCTGGAAGGCCAGCATGGCTTTGACGTGGACAGCCATCGATTGCTTGGCGGCCTTCACCACGGCAGCGGGCTCGGTCTTGGCGCGGGCACGGTATTCGTCCCAGGTCCAGCCGGCCGGCAGGTAACCGTTGAGGGGATCGTGGGCGCTGGTCTGGTCGGTGACCATGTCCGGGCGCACGCCACGGCGGACCATTTCCGGCAGGATTTCGGCAGCGTTCCCACACAGCGCGATGGAAATCGCTTTGCCTTCGGCAGTGTATTTCTCGATGCGCGCCAGGGCGTCGTCGAGGTCTTTGGCCTGCTCGTCGACGTAGCGGGTTTTCAGGCGGAAATCGATACTGACCTGCTGGCACTCGATGTTCAGCGAGCACGCACCGGCCAGGGTCGCGGCCAGGGGTTGTGCGCCGCCCATGCCACCCAGGCCGGCGGTCAGGACCCAACGGCCCTTGAGGTTGGAGTCGTAGTGCTGGCGACCGGCCTCGACGAAGGTTTCATAAGTGCCCTGGACGATGCCCTGGCTGCCGATGTAGATCCAGCTACCAGCAGTCATCTGGCCGTACATGGCCAGGCCCTTGGCATCGAGTTCGTTGAAGTGCTCCCAACTGGCCCAGTGCGGCACCAGGTTGGAGTTGGCGATCAGGACGCGAGGGGCGTTGCTGTGAGTCTTGAACACCCCCACTGGCTTGCCGGATTGCACCAGCAGGGTTTCGTCGTCGTTCAGGTTGGTCAGGCTTTCGACGATCTTGTCGTAGCACTCCCAATTGCGCGCCGCGCGGCCGATGCCACCGTAGACCACCAGTTCCTTGGGGTTCTCGGCCACTTCCGGGTCGAGATTGTTCATCAGCATGCGCAGCGGCGCTTCAGTCAGCCAGCTCTTGGCGGTCAGCGTGTTACCGCGAGGGGCGCGGATTTCAACGTCACGGTATTTTTCGGGTTTGCGGGTAGCGTCGGTCACAGCAAAAACTCCTCAGCGATCAATCCAGACCAGCCCGGGCAGTGGGCAGCGATTTAGCGAACGTTGCGTAGAAGATCGGTGACTCATACGCATACGTCTTTACTTGTATGTACAAGCATATGCAATCAAGCGGCCAACTTGTTGGAGGTGGTGTTCAGAAACGGCTGTGAAATTGGCTGAAAGCCTTGTGATTTCAGGGCTGCTAAGCGGCATGAAATTTTTCAAGAGGGTTTTCGAGAGGGAACTCGGAGGGGCACAGATGCATGGTATTGCGCCACGCTGGGGCATTCGGTAACAAATTGGTGCGCAAAGAGGAAACAATGCGTAAGCGCTTTTGTGGCGAGGGGATTTATCCCCTCGCCACACAGTGAGTGAAGCCGATTTCAGTGAGCCGTCAGCTCAATCACGCAGCACTGACCGTGAGTGGAGACATCCACCAACCCGGTGTTACCGCTCAATTGCAAGCAGTCGTAGAGGCCCAGGATAAAGGCGGACTCGCCAATCCTGATGGTCAATCCCGGGGCCGCGCTGAACACCAGCAATGTCTCCGCTTCGCTGAAGAATCGTTGCTGTCCCCCCACCCACTGCAATCGCGCGCGGTAACGCTGCGGTGCATAGATCAGGTTGAAATCCCGAATGGGGCCGCCCAGCAAGGTGCAATGCACATGGCTCTCGCCGCTGAAGGCAAAGGGATCCAGCGGATGCAAAGGTCGCGTGGCCTGGCCATCGACGTTCAGCGTCATGCCGTCCCCCTGCAAGACGCTGATGATCCGCTCGTAACCGGCGAACGTGGAAAAACCACCCGATTCGGCAATATCGGCAATCGACAGGCGCCAGCCGAAGCCGTCCAGGCCAGTGCCGGCATCGCGAGTGATTTCCTCGGTGCTGCCGCCACCGTTTTTCCACGGCATGCGTGGGTAATCGGCAGCGCGTAAAACCTTCAACTGGCTCATTTATGAAAGCGTCCTTCCAGACTGTGACGGGAACCCGGATGGATCAGGCGCGCGGCGGTCACCGGCTGGCGCCCGGACCAGGTGCGGCGGCGGATCAACAGGCACGGCTCGCCTCGCTCGATCTGCAGCAATTTGCACTCGCTCGGCTCGGCCAGAATCGCCTCGACCACATGCTCACCCTCGGTCAGCGGCGCGACCTGGTTCAGATAGGCGTAGGGCGTCTGCAAGGTGAAGTCCTGCTTGAGGTAGTCCGGCGCCACCAGTGCATTGACGAAACGGTCCTCGATTTGCACAGGGATGTCGTTCTCGAAATGCACGATCAGCGAATGGAACACCTTCTGGCCTTCACGCATGTCCAGGGCCAGGGCTCGCTCGGAACCGGCCGCCTCCTCTTCCAGGGTGATGACCTTGCAGGTATGGCGATGACCACGGGAGGCGATTTCGTCGGCGATGTTATGCACTTCGAACAACGCGGATTGGCTCTTGGGCTCGGCCACGAACGTGCCGACCCCCTGCATGCGCACCAACAGGCCGTCGGCGGTCATTTCCCGCAGGGCACGGTTGATGGTCATGCGACTGAAGCCCAACTGGCTGACCAGCTCGCTTTCCGACGGCACGCGGTAATGCGGCGGCCAGTTTCCACTGTCGATCTGCTGGGTGATCATCTGTTTGACGCGGGCGTACAAGGGCGCCGGACTGTCACCCATGTGTGCGGCCAGCGGCGGTTTGGCAGGCGGAGTCGGCACGGCGGTTCCCTGTTCTGCGAATAAGGTTGCTAGCTTGCCGGAGTTTACCGGCCAGGCAAACGTCTGTATATGTATATACAAATCAAGCACGATGAGGTTGAACCATGTCCGCCTTCTTTGCCGAACGCGCGCTGCTGCCTAGTGGATGGGCCCATGATGTACGTCTTGAGGTCGATGCCCAGGGCGTCCTGACCCATAT
The DNA here is from genome assembly GCF_900104425.1 of Pseudomonas sp. NFACC13-1. Taxonomy (NCBI): domain Bacteria; kingdom Pseudomonadati; phylum Pseudomonadota; class Gammaproteobacteria; order Pseudomonadales; family Pseudomonadaceae; genus Pseudomonas; species Pseudomonas sp. NFACC13-1. The sequence continues at coordinate 209,901 of NZ_FMXV01000004.1, forward strand.
CCAGGCCGGTTCCCACGCAGACGGCGCCGAACGGCTGGGCGGTGCGCTGTTGCCGGGCATGCCGAACCTGCACTCCCATGCCTTTCAACGGGCGATGGCCGGGCTGGCGGAAGTGGCGGGCAATCCCAACGACAGTTTCTGGACCTGGCGCGACTTGATGTACCGCCTCGTCGGAAAAATCAGCCCAGATCAACTCGGCATCATCGCCCGCCAGCTGTACATCGAAATGCTCAAGGCCGGCTACACCTCGGTCGCCGAATTCCATTACGTGCACCATGACACCGACGGCGCACCCTACGCCGACCCGGCAGAGCTGGCCCTGCGCATCAGCCACGCCGCCAGTGCCGCCGGCATCGGCCTAACGCTGCTGCCGGTGCTCTACAGCCATTCCGGTTTTGGCGGCCAGGCGCCCAATGACGGCCAGCGCCGGTTCATCAACAGCACCGAAAACTACCTGAAGCTTCAGTCACGCTTGCAACCGATCCTGGCCGGGCAACCGTCCCAGGCCCTGGGCTTGTGTTTCCACTCGCTGCGCGCCGTGACACCGGGGCAGATCCAGGAGGTGCTGGCCGCCAACGACCGCGATTGCCCGGTGCACATCCACATCGCCGAGCAGCAGAAGGAGGTCGATGACTGCCTGAGCTGGAGCGGCGCCCGCCCGCTGCAATGGCTGTACGAAAACACCGAAGTCGACCAGCGCTGGTGCCTGGTGCATGCCACCCATGCCAACGCCCACGAAGTCAGCCTCATGGCCAAGAGCCGGGCGATTGCCGGCCTGTGCCTGACCACCGAAGCCAACCTGGGGGACGGGATTTTCCCGGCCGTGGATTTCCTCGCCCAGGGCGGGCGCCTGGGTATCGGTTCCGACAGCCATGTATCCTTGAGCGTGGTCGAAGAACTGCGCTGGCTGGAATATGGCCAGCGCCTGCGTGACCAACGGCGCAACCGCTTGTATCGGGCGGATCAGCCGATGGTCGGTCGCACCTTGTTCGACGCGGCATTGGAAGGCGGCGCCCAGGCCCTGGGGCAACCGGTCGGCGCCCTCGACATCGGCAAGCGCGCCGACTGGCTGGTGCTCGATGGCAACGATCCGTACCTGTCCACGGCCAAGGACGACGGGATTCTCAATCGCTGGTTGTTTGCCGGCGGCGATCGTCAGGTGCGGGATGTGATGGTCGGTGGACAGTGGGTTGTGCGTGATGGGCGTCATGCCGGCGAAGAGGAAAGCGCCCGGGCATTTACCCAGGTATTGCGCGAACTTCTAGACTGACCCTATCAAATCTGTGGGAGCGAGCTTGCTCGCGATGAGGCCTTCACATTCAACACTGAAGTTGGCTGAAAGTCCGTCATCGCGAGCAAGCTCGCTCCCACATGGGTTCTCAGGGGCCGATCAATTCGAAGTCTTGGCCATCTGCCGATCCGACGCGCGCCAGATCAGTCGTGTCGTGTCATAGCCCTGCTGGCGCGCCTTGCTCAGCAGCTCCTCGCGCACGACGCTATTGACGGTCGGTGTGCGGGACAGCAGCCACATGTAGCGGCGGCTCGGGTCGCCGACGATGGCGGTCTTGTAGTCATCGCTGACGTACAGCACCCAGTATTGCCCTTTCGCCACCCCCGGCACGATCCGTGAAAACCAGTTGTCGAACTCGACCCAGAGCTTGTCGGTCTTGCCCGGCACCTGCGGCGTGGCCGTGCCCCTGGCCTCCTCCCACTGCCAGTCCGAGGTCAGGCAGCGATTGAGCACACCCACATTGCCGTCTGGCTTGAGGAGGTAGTGAGCTTCCGATTGCGCGCAATTGCGCTGGAAATACATGGGCAGACGGGCCAACTCATACCAGGTCCCTTGGTAACGCTTGAGGTTGACGCTGTTAACCGTCTTGGGCGCCAACGGATCCACGCCAGAAGTGGCGCAGCCGGCCAATACCAGGCCAGCCAAAAGCACAAACACTAACCGCATCATTATTTTTCTCCCGCAGGCCTCTGGCCTCGGTTTACTTCAGGCCTTGGCCGGAAAACATCAACACTTTGTCACCGGCGTACTGCACGCTGATAAAGCTTTTCTGATCGCCCCAGGTACAGCTGGACATGCCGAGTGCGCCTGAACAATCGGTCGGTTTCCCCAGCAACGTTTCGACTTCGGCCTTGGGCATGCCAGCCGACAGTTTCGAATAGTTTTCCTGGTTGACCTTGCTGCATGCGGTCAACACGACGCACATAAACAGCAGAGCGATAGATCGCAGCGACATGGTGTAACTCCTGGAGCGGAAGGGAGGTGGCAGGGTGCCAACCTGATCCTTAGAAGAGAAAACCCCTATCTGGTTCCCTGACGCCCCCAGTATTTATTGGCTGTGCAGAGGTGTTTCATCGATGAATCACCCGGTTTGTGACGCCGTCGTACCTTTCGTCGGGACTGAGACCCTGGCGCCTGATGGACCGGGCTTTTACGCCGATAAAAGTCACAGCGCAAAATCCTGCGCTATGGCAAATTGACAGCCCTTCCTGACCCGTCCCTCCGCGGTAGTGTTCTTAATGACCAGAAACATGAAATTCAGCCACAAAATCCTGCTGGCTGCCGCCCTCGTGGTGGCCGTTGCATTCGCCTGTTTCATCCTGTTCAACGACTATCGTCAACGCCAGAGCCTGCACGCCAGCACCGAGACCTCCATGCAGGAGCTCGGCAACCTGACCAGCCGTAACATCCAGACGTGGGTCGACGGCCGTATCCAATTGCTGCAGTCGCTGGCCCAGCAGATCGCCGTGGACGGCAACAGTGCCGACAGCCTCAAGCGTGCCGTGGGCCTGCCGGCGTACACCGGCAACTTTCAGCTCAGCTATTTCGGCGGCACTGACGGCGTGATGTTCTCGGTACCGGCCGGCAATCGCGCCGCCGACTACGACCCGCGCGCCCGTGGCTGGTACAAGGCCGCCAACAGCGCACAGCAAACCATCGTCACCGAACCGTACATCGCCGCCTCGTCGGGCAAGCTGGTGATCACCGTCGCCACGCCGGTACAGCGCCAGGGGCAGATGATCGGCGTGGCCGGTGCGGACATCGACCTGTCCAGCGTCAGCGCCATCATCAACTCGCTGAACTTCGGCGGCCACGGCCACGCGTTCATCGTCAGCGCCGACGGCAAGATCCTGATCCATCCCGACAGCAAGCGCGTGCTCAAGACCCTGGCCGAGGCCTACCCCAACGGCGCGCCGCAAATCAGCCCGGGCGTGAAGGAAGTCGACCTCGACGGCCAGACCCAATTCATCTCCTTCACCCGCGTCAACGGCGTGCCGGGCACCGACTGGTACGTGGCGCTGGTGCTCGACAAGGACACCGCCCTGGCGATGCTCAGTGAGCTCCGTACGTCGGCGCTGATCGCCATGGTCATCGCGGTGGTGTTCATCATCGCCCTGCTGGGCATGTTGATCCGCGTGCTGATGCAACCGCTGCTGACCATGGGCCGCGCCATGCATGACATCGCCGAAGGCGAAGGCGACCTGACTCGCCGCCTGGTCATTCACGGCCATGACGAATTCGGCGCACTGGGCACATCGTTCAACCGCTTTGTCGAACGCATCCACACCTCGATCCGCGAAGTGGCCTCGGCCACCGGCCAGGTCAACGAAGTCGCCTTGCGCGTGGTCAGTGCGTCCAACTCGTCGATGTTCAATTCCGACCAGCAGGCATCACGCACCAGCAGCGTGGCCGCGGCCATCAACCAGCTTGGCGCCGCTGCCCAGGAAATCGCCCAGAACGCCGCCCTCGCCTCGCAACATTCCAGCGAGGCCCGCAACCTGGCCGAAGACGGCCAGCACGTGGTGGATAAAACCATTGCGGCCATGCAGCAGTTGTCGGCCAAGATCAGCGATTCGTGCGGCAACATCGAAACCCTGAACAGCAACACAGTGAACATCGGCCAGATCCTCGAGGTGATCACCAGCATTTCCCAGCAGACCAACCTGCTCGCCCTCAACGCCGCCATCGAAGCGGCCCGGGCCGGTGACGCCGGGCGCGGTTTCGCGGTAGTGGCCGATGAAGTGCGCAACCTGGCGCACCGCACCCAGGACTCGGCGCAGCAAGTGCAGAAGATGATCGAAGAGCTGCAAGTCGGCGCACGGGAAGCGGTGCTGACCATGACCGACAGCCAGCGCCAGAGCGAAAGCAGCGTCGGCATCGCCAACCAGGCCGGCGAGCGACTGGGCAGCGTGACCCAGCGTATCGGTGAAATCGACGGCATGAACCAATCCGTGGCGACCGCCACTGAAGAACAGACCGCCGTGGTGGAGTCGATCAACGTCGACATCACCGAGATCAATACCCTGAACCAGGAAGGCGTGGAAAACCTGCAAGCCACCTTGCGGGCCTGTGCCGACCTCGAGCAGCAGGCGGCGCGGTTGAAGCAGTTGGTGGGTAGTTTCCGGATCTAGCGCTTTCAAGGCCCCATCGCGAGCAAGCTCGCTCCCACAGTTGACCGCGTTCGCAGTCATCAATGTGGGAGCGAGCTTGCTCGCGATAGCGGCATCAGCCGCGCAGGAAAAATCAGAACCTGGACCCAGGCCTGTTCAAAAACTCGATTTCCTCAGCCGTGGACTCGCGCCCCAACACCGCATTGCGATGGGGGAACCGTCCAAATCGGGCAATGATCTTCTGGTGCCGTTCGGCATAGTCCAGGTTGTCTTCAAACACCGCCCGTTCCGCCTCCGGTTGCTCTCGGACCAGGTCGATGAACCGCGACACGGCTTCGTTCTGCACCGCCAGGTTCTCGCAGTGTTCGAGTACCAGATAGATAAATACCCGCTGGATCGGTTTGAGTTGCCGGTCGAACCCCGCGGCCATGCCCTGGGCCACCAGCGCTTGGGCACGCAGGTCGCCGGAAAAAGCCTTGGGGGTGTCGCGAAAGATCATCCGCGGGAGTTGATCGAGCAGTAACACCAGGGCCAGCCACCCTTCCGGGCGTTGCGCCCAGTCGGTCAATCCGCCGGCCAGTGCCTGCTCGACCCGATCGCCGAAGCGCTCTTGCGCCTGGCGATCATGGCCTTTGCCAAACCACAGCTTGCCCTTGTCGGCCGCTATTTCGTCCGGTGTTTCGCCTGAACCAAACCACCAATCGAGCAACGGCTGCCAGGGCTCGGCCATGATTTATTCCTTGTGGTAGGCCGTGGCGCGGGCGACTTCTTCCTTCGAACCAAGGAACACGGCCACGCGCTGGTGCAGACCTTCAGGCTTGATATCGAGGATGCGCTGGTGACCGTCGGTGGAAGCGCCGCCCGCCTGCTCCACCAGGAACGACATTGGGTTGGCTTCGTACATCAGGCGCAGCTTGCCCGGCTTGGACGGCTCGCGGCTGTCGCGCGGGTACATGAACAAGCCGCCACGGGTCAGGATCCGGTGCACGTCGGCAACCATCGCGGCGACCCAGCGCATGTTGTAGTTCTTCTTCAGCGGACCTTCTTCGCCTGCCAGCAGCTCTTCGACGTAGCGTTTTACCGGGGCTTCCCAGTGACGCTGGTTGGACATGTTGATGGCGAATTCCTGGGTGGATTCAGGAATGGTGATGTCTTCATGGGTCAGGACGAAGCTGCCCATCTCGCGGTCCAGGGTGAAGCCCTTGACGCCGTCGCCCAGGGTCAGCACCAGCATGGTCTGGGGGCCGTAGATGGCATAACCGGCGGCGACCTGCTCGGTGCCCGGCTGCAGGAAGGCCTTTTCATTCAGGGCTTCGTTCTGGCTCAGGTATTCGTTCGGGCAGCGCAGTACCGAGAAGATGGTGCCGACCGGCGCGTTGATGTCGATGTTCGACGAACCGTCCAGTGGGTCGAACACCAGCAGGTAGGCACCCTTGGGGTATTTGCCCGGGATCTGGTAGGCATTGTCCATTTCCTCGGACGCCATGCCGGCCAGGTGACCGCCCCATTCGTTGGCTTCGAGCAGGATTTCGTTGGACAGCACGTCGAGCTTCTTCTGCACTTCACCCTGCACGTTTTCGGTGCCCATGCTGCCCAGGACACCACCCAACGCGCCTTTGGAGACGGCGTGGCTGATTTCCTTGCACGCACGCGCCACCACTTCGATCAAAAAGCGCAGATCGGCAGGGGTATTGTTGCTGCGGGTCTGCTCAATCAAATAGCGACTCAAGGTAACGCGGGACATGGACGGCTCCGAAGAATAGGGGGCGGAAAAACCAGCGCAGTTTAGCGCGAGTCGGGACTTAATTCCTCCTATGAGACGGGATATGGAGGATTGAGTTCACGGGGTGGCGGCTCGCTTGGATATTTCTGTCGATTGAGAGGACGCCATCGCGAGCAAGCTCGCTCCCACAGTTGACCGAGTTGTTTCGACGAACGCGGTCTATTGTGGGAGCGAGCTTGCTCGCGATGAACGCACCTCAGCTCTTGACCGGCGGCTTGCGAAGCAGGCTGAACGCCATCGCCGCCAGGAACAGCACACTCAGCAGCAACACCGCCCACAAGCCGACTTTCTTCCAGTTGGTATCGACCGCCGCAGGCGCGCTTGCGGTGGCAGGGAGCGCCGCCGGCGTCGACGTGGCCGCGCCGTTCACCGTCGCCGTCCCCAGCGTCGCCAGGCGCGACGGTTTGTAATCAGGCACCAGCGTGCTCAATGGCAAGTTGGCCGCTTTGACTGTCGCGCTGCCCAGTGCCAGGCGGTAAGGCCCTTCGCCCCGCGCCAGGAACACCACCTGGGTCGGGCGCACGGCAAAGCGCAGGGCCGGGGCTTCGGCTCCCAGGCCGCCGCCACGCTCGTCCACGGTCAGTTTCAATTGCTGCACGGTCTGGCCGGACAGTTGCAATTGGTTTTGCAGCACATCCTGGCCGTTCTGGGTCAGGCGATAGAGCAAGCCACTGCCCATTGGCTGCCACGGATGGCTGCTTTCACGGCGACCGGCCAGGGTCACCGGCGCCAGGCTGTTGGCCTGGCTCAGTTCGACCTGCACTTGCTCGATGTTCAGCCCCATGGGCAACTGCCAGGTGTACTCACCGGCCTTCGTCGTGCTGCCGGCCAACGGTTGCGACCAGACCAGCGGCAACGGCAGGCTTTCGCGGCTGGCGCTGTGCAGCTGGGCCGAGGTCAGCACCGGCGCGGAGGACGGCGAATCCCACAGCAACCGCAGATAGCGCGCCGGTTGCCCCGGCAGGTTCACTTCATGCTGCTCGACCCGCTCATCGGCAAAGGTCAAGCGCGCCACCTGGCCTTCACCCCAGGATTGCCAGTGCTGCAAGTCGTCACTGGCTTCGATAGTGAACCGTTGGAAGCCGTCGCGCTCGCTGGTCCAGTCGAGGATCAACTGCTGCAACGGTGCCTTGATCGCGCTGGCATCCAGCAACCAACCGCGCAGCTCCTCCTCCCCCGCTTCGAGCCGACTCGATGGCTGGACTTCCACCAGTGTGCCATTGGCGTTCGACTGCACACGTACGCTGGGCGCGCGCTCGTGATCATCGGCGGCGTTGTACAGCGGGAACCACTTCACGTCGGTGAGGGTGCGGTTTTCCCGGCTCTGGGCCGACTCGCGCACCAAGGCGTAGGCCTGGGGCTGGCCGGCGGCGTTGAAGACACGCAGGTCGCTCAGGTCGGTCTGCCGCGCCTGCAACTGCACGTCCAGTGGCAACGGCAGGCGATACCACGGCCCTTCGCCGCTCAGGGCCAACGGCACTTGATGGGCGAAATCCGCCGGTTGCTCCTGGGCCGTAGCCGACAACGCCACCCACAATCCGACCACGCCCAGCCCGATCCGATTCAACTTGCGACTCAAGATGACACTCCCTCACTGACAGGCATAGGCGGCTCATCCTGGGCGACCGTCTCCGGGCGCTTGGGCGGCAGCGGCGCGAAGTAGCCCACCACCAATAGCAATACACCCACGCCGATGAACGACACGATCCGCGCCAGACCGCCACGGTTACTCAATTCGACAAAGAACAGCTTGGCCACGACCACGGCGATCAACGCCGCACCGATCAGCCACACTTCACGGCGATGACGCAGATGCCCTCCGATCATCAGGCCCAGGGCGATCAAGGTCCAGACAATGGACAACCCGGCCTGCACGAACATCGACTCGAGCAGCGCGTCCAGCTCGTAGGGCACCCCCATCCACTGATGGGCCGTGCGCATCACCAGGGCGGTGAAGAACGCGAACAGCGACACACCGGCGATCAACTGGGCGACGTGCCCGACGCGATTCCAGCCGTTCGTCGATTGCTCCACGGCGTTGCGAGCCCACACATAGATACCGAACAAGGCGAACAGCAGGCCCAGCTCCAAGGGATTGAGCAACGGCACATAAGACAGTGGCTCTGAGTTGCCATCACTGAAGGTGTTGGTCAGCCAGAACCAACCGAGCATCAACAGCGCCATGGGTGCCGCCGCATAGACACGATATTCCCGCGGTTGTGCCGAAACCGGCCATGGCAAGGTACGCGGCGTGGCCATCAGCACCAGATAAAGCCCTGGCAGGATCGCCCAGGCCAACCAGCGCCAGGCGTTGTACTGCTCGGACAGCAACAGCAGGCCGTAACGCAATTCCAGCATCAACACCGCCATCAGCAACCAGCAACCGAGTACGTGGGCCGTGCTGCACGCCCGGGCCGGCAGCATCGGCGCCAGGCGCTTGAGCGAGAGGAAATGCACGGCAAATACCGCCAGCCAGGCCAGCCAGCCAAAATTCGCGACCGGGTGATAGTGGCTGTGCCCCGTCGCCACCAATACGCAGCCCGCCGCCGGGATCAACAGGGTGCATAGCAGCCCCAGCGCCGGCCATTTCAACCGCAGCGACAAAACGCTCCACACCGCCACGCTGATGGCCGCAACCAACAACAGCAAGCTGCCTTGCAGGTTCGCCGGGGCAAAGCGCAGCACTTCGCTGACCCACGCCAGCGCCCACCAACCCGCGCCCCAGATCAGCAACAGCTCGGACAGGCGCTGCAAGCTCAAGGCGTCCAGCTCCTGCGCCGCGTGCGCCCGCTGCAGGCGCCATGCGCCCACCAGCGCCGCCAGCCCCAGGACCAGCGGCGTCCAGAAGCCGCTATGGGCCAGGGGCCGCAGATCCTCGGCATTGAGCGGCCCCAACAGCGCCGGCCCCGCCGTCAGGAATGCCGCACCGCCCAGCAGTTGCAACAGCAGGCCGAAGACAAAGCTCACGCGTTGTTTCAGGTACAGGCTCAGCCAGATGATCAACAGGCCACTGGCCGCCCACACCCCGCTCGCCGTTTGCCAGGGCAGGACGAACAGCACCGCGAGGTTGATCAGCACCAGCCCCGCCAGCAGCACCACCGACAAGCCGCGCAGCAACCGGACATCGTTGCGCACCATGTCGTCGCGCGCCGCCAGCAACATGCCACCGATCAACGCCAGACCGATCAGAGAAGCACTGAGCAAACCGCTCCAGCCCGCACTGAACACTGCCGCCGAATCGCCCTCGGCGCCTTGCAGGCGCAACAGGAACAGTGCGCCGCCGAGCAATTGCACCGCGAACGCCGTGAACAGGAAGCTGCGCGATTGCAGGCGCAGGCCGACAAACAACGTCGCCAATCCGGCCAGGGCCCAGGCGATGGCCGTGCCGTGGGTGAAGAAGAACAACGGTGCCAGCAGATAGAGGAAGCTCAAGCCCAGCACCGCCAGCACCGGCAGGCCTTGGCGCTCCCAAGCCGCAGTGTGTTCGGGGGCTGCCTTGCGCAGTTGGTAGAACGTGAACAGCAAAGCGCCGCCGAGCATCAACGCCCCCAACGGTGAGCCGTCGAGCAGGCTGCCTTCGCCAGATCGCAATTCGCTGAGGAAGGCCAGCGCCGAACCCAATTGCAGCAACAAAGCAAAGACGCGTGCGAAAGGTCGTTGCTGGCGCAGGCCCAGCCAGAAGATCCCCGCGCCTTCCACGGCCCAGGCCGCCGCAGTCCAACGGGCGTCGAGCCCCAAGGGGATTGCCAGGCTGGCAAAAATCACCCCCAGGGCCAGGCAGGTTTCCGCCAACAGCAGGGCGCGGCCGCCCATCAATAGCCGCGCCAGGCCCATGTAGATCATGCCCAGGGCCAGGGCGCTGAAGGCAGCGGCGAACTCCAGGTGCTGCACCAACGCAAACTGCAGGCCGAAGCCCACCAGTGGCGGGCCGAACAGCATGCTGCCGTCGACGTAATCGCCCTTGCGCGCCGACCAGCGCAACAACGCGTCGCGGCTACCATCTTCGGGCACATCGCTCATTTCCAGCAGCTTGCGGCGGGTGAACAGCAAGCCGATCGCCAGGTAGATGAGGAAGAACAGAATCAGGAACGGTTCGGTGCTCCAGAGCAGCTCTGGCGTGTAGGAACGCAGGCCCCAGGCGAAACCGATGCCGAAGGTGCCGACAAAACCGATCAGGTTGAGCAGGCGCCAGGCCTTGAACCAGGCTATCGCGAGGATGCCGGCATTGAGCAGGATGAAATAGCTGAACAGCGCGACATGGTTGCCGCTGCCGGTAGAGGTCAGGATCGGTGCGGCAAACCCGCCCAGGGCCGCCGCCGCGGCCAGGCCCAGGGCATTCTGGGTCACCGCCAGGATCGCCGAGAACACCGTCACCGCCACCAGCAAGCCCAGGGCCGCCTTGGAATCGAGCAACGGATGCAGGCGCATAGCGGCGAACACCGTCAGGTACAACACGGCGATCCCGGTGCCCTGGAGCATCAGCGCATAACTGTTGTTGCGCTGGCGCAACCACCAGCCCAGGCCCAACAGGCCCAGCGCACTGGCCGCGACGCCGGCGTAACGCAACTCGATCGGCACCACCATGCCTTCGGTGGCATAGCGCAGCAGGAACGCCAGGCCGAGGAACAACAGCACCACACCGACCCGCAGCACGGTATTGCCGCCGAACAGCCAGTTGCGCGCACCGATAATGGCGCGGTCGAACAGATTCGGACCACGTGGGGCCGCCGGCTCCGCCACCATCGGCTCCAGGGGCAGAGGGGCAAAATCGCGCTCGGCACGCCGACTGGACGTCTCTGGCGCGGGTTTCCAAATGTCATCGGGCAACGGCTGGCTGGCCTGGGTGGCCATCGCGGGCGCGGGTTCGAGATCTGACGGCAACTCCCAGACGAGCTCCGGTTCGGTGCGCGTTGCGGGCTTCGCGGCCTGGGGCACGACAACCTCGGGCGCGGGGGCCGGATCACTCGGTTCGGCCACCTTGCCGCGTTCGAGTACCGCCAGGCGGCCCTCCAACGTGAGCAAGCTCTGCTGGGCCTCTTGCAACAAGATCTGTTGCTTGGCCGCCTGGACACCCAGGCGCCCCAATCGAAACGCCTGGGCGATGCCAAGCCCCACCAGTGCGCCTATCAGCGCATCGGCGAACGACTCGTCCACCACCCAGCCGAGTGCCAGGCCCAACAACGTCAAGATCCATTGCATGGTTGATATCCCTAAGCGGCCCGTTGCGGGCATGACCGGGGCGATGCGATGCCTGGATCAGTCTAGTGGCCCCCAAACCCTGTGGGAGCGAGCTTGCTCGCGATAGCGGCATGACAGACACCTTAAGGCTGACTGATACACCGCTGTCGCGAGCAAGCTCGCTCCCACATTGGAATGTTGGCGCTGCCAATTGCTGAGTCCGGCCACACCGCCCGGCGAAACTGGCGCCTAGTATATCGACGAAGCCCAACCGCCGTTGGGCTTCACTCACATTTCTTGCAGCAAATGCTACTCCAGGGCTTTCCAGATGTCGGTGGCGTATTCACGGATGGTCCGGTCCGAGGAGAACCAGCCCATGCGCGCGGTGTTGAGCACCGCCGAACGCCACCATTGCTTATCGTCGTGCCAACGCTCTTCGACCCGGGCCTGGGCGTTCCAGTACGAGTCGAAATCGGCACAGACCAGGAAGCGGTCGTAGTCCACCAGCGAGTCGACAAGCCCGGCGTAGCGCATCGGATCATCCGGCGAGAACACCCCGCCGCGAATCGCCTGCAATACATCGTTCAGGCGATGGGAGGCGGCGATGTCCGGCGCAGCGCTGAACTCACCGTTTTGCTTGCGCGCTTCCACTTGTTCAGCCGTCAGGCCGAAAATGAACATGTGCTCGCCACCGACGCGCTCATGCATCTCCACGTTGGCGCCGTCCATGGTACCGATGGTCAGCGCGCCGTTGAGGCCGAACTTCATGTTGCTGGTGCCCGACGCTTCGAAGCCGGCCGTGGAGATCTGCTCCGACAGGTCCGCCGCGGGGATGATGCTTTCGGCCAGGCTGACGTTGTAATTGGGCAGGAACACCACTTTGAGCAAGCCACGCACGGTCGGGTCGTTGTTCACCACTCGGGCGATGTCGTTGGTCAGCTTGATGATCAGCTTGGCCTGGTGGTAACTGGCGGCGGCCTTGCCGGCGAAAATCTTCACCCGTGGCACCCAGTCCACTTCCGGCTCGGCGCGAATCGCCTGGTACAACGCCACGGTGTGCATCAGGTTGAGCAACTGGCGCTTGTATTCGTGGATCCGCTTGACCTGCACGTCGAACATCGCCGCCGGGTTCACGGCAATGCCCAGTCGTTCGTGGATCAGGTAAGCCAGGGCTTTCTTGCTGTGCAGGCGCTGCTCGGCGAACTGCTTGCGAAACGCCGCCTTGTCGGCAAACGGTTCCAGCTCGATCAGGCGCTCCTCGGGGTTGTCGAGCACGCTCGGGCCGAGGGCGTCCACCATCATCGAGGTCAATTCGGCGTTGGCCTGGAACAACCAGCGGCGGAAGGTGATGCCGTTGGTCTTGTTGTTGATCCGATCCGGATAGAGCTTGTGCAGCTCGGAGAACACCGTGCTGCGCATCAGTTGGGTGTGCAACCCGGACACGCCGTTGACACTGTGGGAACCGAGGAACGCCAGGTTACCCATGCGCACCCGGCGGCCGTTGTCCTCTTCGATCAGCGAAACCGAGCGCAGCACATCGAAATCGTGCACGCCTTTGGCCCGCAGCGAATCGATGTGCTGGGCGTTGATCAGGTAGATGATCTGCATGTGCCGGGGCAACATGCGCTCCATCAGCCCCACCGGCCAGGTCTCCAGGGCTTCGGGCAGCAGCGTGTGGTTGGTGTAGGACAGCGTGTCCTGGGTGATCTGCCAGGCCGCATCCCAGGCCACGTCATAGACATCCACCAGTTGCCGCATCAGCTCGGCCACGGCGATGGACGGGTGCGTGTCGTTGAGCTGGATCGCCGCGTGATCGCCCAGGGTCAGCACCGAGGTGTGCATGTTGCGATGGCGGCGCAGCAAGTCCTGCAACGAGGCGGCGACAAAGAAATATTCCTGGCGCAGGCGCAGTTCCTGGCCGGCTTCGGTGCTGTCGGCCGGGTAGAGCACGCGGGAAATACTTTCGGCCCGGGCCACTTCCGCCACCGCGCCCAAGTGGTCGCCGGCGTTGAAGCGTTCCAGGTGCAGGTCTTCCACGGCCCGGGCGCGCCACAGGCGCAGGGTGTTGACGCTGGCACCGCGCCAACCCACCACCGGGGTGTCATAGGCAATGGCCCGCACGGTTTCGGCCGGGGACCAGACTTGCCGGGTCTTGCCGGTGTCGTCGGTGACGGTCTCGACGCTGCCGCCAAAGCCGATCGGGTAGACCACCTCCGGCCGCTCGAACTCCCACGGGTTGCCGAAATCCAGCCAATGCTCGGTCTGCTCCTGCTGCCAGCCATCGACAATCGCCTGGCGGAACAGGCCGTGCTCATAACGAATGCCGTAGCCATGGCCGGCGATGCCCAGTGTGGACATGCTTTCCATGAAACACGCCGCCAAGCGACCAAGGCCACCGTTGCCCAGCGCCGCATCGGGTTCGAGCAGGCGGATGCGCTCCAGGTCCACGCCCAGCTCGGTCAGGGCCTCGCGCGCGGTGTCCAGCAGGCCGAGATTGCTCAGGCTGTCGTAGAGCAAGCGACCGATGAGGAATTCCAGGGAGAGGTAATAGACGCGCTTCTGGCCCTTGCGGTAGATCTGCCGCGTGTGATCCATCCAGTGTTCGACCATGTGGTCGCGGGCGGCCAGGGCAATGGCTTCGAACCAATCGTGATCAAACGCATGATCCGGGTCCTTGCCGACGGCGTAAGTGAGTTTGGTCAACACGGCGTCGCGAAATGCAGCGACTTCAGCTTCGCGAACAAGTGGTTCTTGAGTCATTGATGAGACCTCGAACGAGCATGGAATTGTCTGAGCCTAGTCGGTCTGACAGACGGCACAGGCTCTGGTTCGGTGGTTTTTCCCTGTGACGGAGAATCGTCGTCAGAGAATTGCCGGATAAGCGAATGAATGCAGGGGCCGTGCCGGTCCGGGAGCGGTTTGTCCCGAATGAAAAAAAACTGGCGGATGGTCGTTCAAAATTTCACCAGTCCCGGTATGATCGCGCGCCCTGATGCATGCTGGTAAACCGTGATGATGAAGCCCAACCTGATCGCCGCCGCGGAGATCGACCGACTCGATACCTGGGCCAAGTACTCCGCCCCGATGTGCGGTTCCTGCGTGTCGAGCTGCTGCACACTGCCGGTGGAAGCCAAGATCAAGGACCTGATCCGTATCGGCATCGTCGATGAGTTCGAACTGGGCGATCCGCCGAAGAACATCGCCAAGCGCCTGCAAAAGGAAGGGATCGTCGAGCGCTACAACCAGAAGTCGGAAATTTTCACACTCCAGCGCATGAGCAACAACGATTGCCTTTATCTGGACCGCAAGAGCCGGTTGTGCACCATTTACGAGAAGCGCCCGGACACCTGCCGCAACCATCCGCGGATTGGGCCGCGACCAGGGTATTGTGCCTACAAGCCCAAGGAAGTGGAGCGCGAGCGGAATTCGCGGACGTTGGACAAATTCTGATCTACTGATGATTCAGCGGCGCTCGTAACCATCGCCATCGCGAGCAGGCTCGCTCCCACAGTTGATTTTCAGCGGATAAAGATTTTGTGTCCGACATAAATCCACTGTGGGAGCGAGCCTGCTCGCGATGGGGCCCTGACAAAGCACCGCACAAATCCCAGGCATAAAAAAACGCCCCCGATCTCACAATCAGGGGCGTTTTTTCAGCTACTAATCAAGTCGAAACTCAGTTGCCGCTTTTCTTGGCAGCGCGGGTACGCTCGCTTTCGCCAAGGATTTTCTTACGCAGGCGAATCGACTTCGGCGTCACTTCGCACAGTTCGTCTTCCTGCACGAACTCCAGCGCTTGCTCCAGGGTGAACTTGACCGGCGGAACCAGGGCGATGGTTTCGTCTTTGCCCGAAGCACGCATGTTGTCGAGCTTCTTGCCTTTGGTCGGGTTCACGCCCAGGTCGTTGTCGCGGCTGTTCAGGCCGACGATTTGACCTTCGTAGATATCCTGGCCGTGCTCGACGAACAGCTTGCCGCGCGCTTGCAGGGTTTCCAGCGAGTAGGTCAAGGCCTTGCCGGTCGCAACCGATACCAGCACGCCGTTCTGACGGCCGGACATGTCGCCGGACTTCATCACGTCGTAACGATCGAAGATCGAGGTCAGGATGCCGCCACCGGAGGTCAGGGTCAGGAACTCGTTACGGAAACCGATCAGGCCACGGGCCGGGATGTTGTACTCAAGGCGCACACGGCCCTTGCCATCCGGAACCATGTTGGTCAGGTCGCCTTTACGCAGGCCCATCTGCTCCATGATCGCGCCCTGGGATTCTTCCGGCAGGTCGATGGTCACGTTTTCGTACGGTTCGTGCTTGACGCCATCAACCATGCGGATGATCACTTCAGGACGACCCACGCCCATTTCGAAGCCTTCGCGACGCATGGTTTCGATCAGTACCGAGAGGTGCAGCTCACCACGGCCGGAAACCTTGAACTTGTCGGCCGAGTCGCCTTCTTCAACGCGCAGGGCAACGTTGTAGAGCAGCTCTTTGTCCAGGCGCTCCTTGATGTTACGGCTGGTCACGAACTTGCCTTCTTTACCGCAGAATGGCGAGTCGTTGACCTGGAAGGTCATGGAAACGGTTGGCTCGTCGACGGTCAACGGTTTCATCGCTTCGACGTTCAGTGGGTCGCACAGGGTGTCGGAGATGAACAGTTGCTCGAAGCCGCTGATGCAGACGATGTCGCCGGCCGCTGCTTCTTCAACGTCGATGCGGTGCAGGCCGTGGTGACCCATCAGCTTGAGGATACGACCGTTGCGCTTCTTGCCGTCGGCGTCGATGGCAACCACCGGGGTGTTCGGCTTGATGCGACCACGTGCGATGCGGCCAACGCCGATCACACCCAGGAAGCTGTTGTAGTCCAGTGCCGAGATCTGCATCTGGAACGGACCGTCACGGTCGACTTTCGGCGCCGGTACGTCGTCGACGATCGACTGGTACAGCGGGGTCATGTCTTCAGCCATGGCGGTGTGGTCCAGACCGGCAATGCCGTTCAGGGCCGAGGCGTAGACGACTTTGAAGTCCAGCTGTTCTTCGGTGGCACCCAGGTTGTCGAACAGGTCGAAGATCTGGTCCAGGACCCAGTCCGGACGCGCGCCTGGACGGTCGACCTTGTTGATGACCACGATCGGACGCAGGCCGGCTTCGAAGGCCTTCTTGGTCACGAAACGGGTTTGCGGCATAGGGCCGTCCTGGGCGTCAACCAGCAGCAGCACGGAGTCGACCATCGACATCACGCGCTCTACTTCACCACCGAAGTCGGCGTGACCCGGGGTGTCCACGATGTTGATGTGGTAGCCGTTCCAGTTGATGGCGGTGTTTTTCGCCAGGATGGTAATACCGCGCTCTTTTTCCTGGTCGTTGGAGTCCATCACGCGCTCGTCGTTGAGCTCGTTGCGCTCCAGGGTGCCGGATTGACGCAAGAGTTTGTCTACCAGGGTGGTCTTACCATGGTCAACGTGAGCAATGATGGCGATGTTGCGTAGATTTTCGATCACTTGTGTATCTCGATCAGAGGATTCGGTGTGCTGACAGGTCGTGGCAGCGATTTACGTTGAGTCCGACAAAGCCGTTACAGCCTGTCGGCGGCGTCGGGGGGCCGGTGACGCAGGCCACAGGCAAACAGCCCCGGGCACTTAGCTCGGTCGATAAACGCGCACATTGGCATGCCCCTCACTGAGCAAATGGTGGGCATGCAGGCGACTCATCACGCCTTTGTCGCAATACAGCAGGTACTGGCGAGTAGGGTCCAGTTCCTTGAAACGCGCGTTCACGGCATAGAACGGCATCGTTTTTACCTCGATGCCGGCGACACTCAGCGGGTCGTCTTCAGCGTCATCCGGGTGGCGGATGTCGATGATGATCTGACCGGCCAGCGCTTCGCCGACTTCTTCAACCTTGATGTCCTGGCCCAATTCGTCGATGACGCGATCGATCGGCACCAGCCTGGCGTTTTGGAGCGCTCGCTCGAGCACCGCCATGTCGAATTCTTTCTCTTCGTGCTCCACCCGCCCGCGCTTGGCCGCCGTCTTCGGATTGACCGAGATGACGCCGCAGTATTCCGGCATGTGCCGGGCAAACTCGGCGGTGCCGATTTCGTTGGCCTGGTCGATGATGTCCTGCTTGTGGCTGGCGATCAGTGGACGCAAGACCAGCTTCTCGGTCACGCAGTCGATCACCGACAGGTTCGGCAACGTCTGGCTCGACACCTGGGAGATCGCCTCGCCGGTCACCAGCGCATCGATCTGCAGGCGGTCGGCAATTCGTGAAGCGGCGCGCAACATCATACGCTTCAAAATGACGCCCATATGACTGTTATCGACTTTGCCGAGAATCTCGCCCAGGACTTCCTCGAACGGCACACTCACAAATAACACGCGTTGGGAGCTGCCGTACTTCTTCCAGATGAAGTGCGCCACCTCCATCACACCCAGTTCATGGGCACGCCCGCCGAGGTTGAAGAAGCAGAAATGGCTCATCAACCCGCGACGCATGATCTGGTAGGCGGCCACCGTGGAGTCGAAGCCACCGGACATCAGCACCAGGGTCTGCTCCAGCGAACCCAGCGGATAACCGCCGATGCTGTTGTGCTGGCTGTGGATCACGAACAGCCGCTGGTCGCGAATTTCGATGCGCACTTCGATTTCCGGGTCTTTCAACGAAATACCGGCCGCGCCGCATTGCCGGCGCAACTGGCTGCCGACGAACTTCTCCACATCCATCGAGCTGAACGCGTGCTTGCCGGCGCGCTTGCAACGCACCGAAAAGATCTTGCCGGCCAGTGCGTCACCATAATGAAGCATGCATTTGGCAAGGATGTCGTCGAAATCCCCCAGCGGGTACTCATCGACTTGCAAAAAATGCGCGATGCCCGGCATGCAACTCAGGCGCTCGGTCATTTCCTTCAGAAGCTTGGGTTCGCTGACACGGGTTTCCAGTTCGAGGTTGTCCCACACACCATTCACCACCACGGCCGGATCCAGGTCTCGGAGCACGGCACGGATGTTCTTGGCCAACTGGCGGATGAAACGCATCCGTACCGGGCGGCTCTTGATGGTGATCTCGGGGAAGACTTTTACGATTAGTTTCATGAAAACAGCGCGCGAACGGCCAGCCGAAAAAGGGGGGCGCGGATTATAGCGGAAATTGCTCAAGGTTTAACCAGTTAATGTGCAGATGGTTTTGAATGCACCAAAACAGGTCGTTATCGATTGACGGCGCCACATTGCAGTGCGTTATTGTCTGACAATCTTTGATTTACGCCTTTAAAAGCGTGGATTTGGTGCAAAAAACCCATGCTGGGGCACTGGCATGCAAATTGCTCCCTTGTGAGGCAGGTTGCCATGGCAGAGTATTCGCGCCGGCATCACCCATATCTAAGGGCACTCCACTACCCGCCCGAAGCCACCCGGAGGACATATGTCGAAGTCGGTTCAACTCATCAAAGATCATGACGTCAAGTGGATTGATCTGCGCTTCACTGACACCAAAGGTACTCAACATCACGTGACCATGCCGGCCCGTGATGCGATGGACGACGAATTCTTTGAAATCGGGAAAATGTTCGACGGCTCCTCCATCTCCGGCTGGAAAGGCATCGAAGCCTCCGACATGATCCTGATGCCGGACGACGAAACCGCCGTCCTGGACCCGTTCACCGAAGAGCCGACCCTGATCCTGGTCTGCGACATCATCGAACCTTCGACCATGCAAGGCTATGACCGTGACCCACGCGCCATCGCCCACCGCGCCGAGGAATACCTGAAGTCCACCGGTATCGGCGACACCGCTTTCTTCGGTCCTGAGCCTGAGTTCTTCATCTTCGACTCGGTCAAGTTCAAGTCCGACATCTCCGGTTCCATGTTCAAGATCTTCTCCGAGCAAGGCTCGTGGATGTCCGACCAAGACGTGGAAGGCGGCAACAAAGGCCACCGTCCAGGCATCAAAGGCGGCTACTTCCCGGTTCCACCGTTCGACCACGACCACGAAATCCGTACCTCCATGTGCAACGCACTGGAAGAGATGGGCCAGACCGTCGAAGTTCACCACCACGAAGTGGCGACTGCCGGCCAGAACGAAATCGGCGTGAAATTCAACACGCTGGTCAAGAAGGCTGACGAAGTCCAGACCCTGAAGTACTGCGTACACAACGTTGCTGACGCCTACGGCCGCACCGCGACCTTCATGCCGAAGCCTCTGTACGGCGACAACGGTTCGGGCATGCACGTCCACATGTCGATCTCCAAGGACGGCAAGAACACCTTCGCAGGCGAAGGCTATGCCGGTCTGTCGGACACTGCCCTGTACTTCATCGGCGGCATCATCAAGCACGGTAAGGCCCTGAACGGCTTCACCAACCCGTCGACCAACTCCTACAAGCGTCTGGTACCAGGCTTCGAAGCCCCGGTCATGCTGGCCTACTCGGCTCGCAACCGTTCCGCCTCGATCCGTATTCCTTACGTGAACAGCCCTAAAGCCCGCCGTATCGAAGCACGCTTCCCGGATCCGGCTGCCAACCCGTACCTGGCCTTCGCTGCACTGATGATGGCCGGCCTGGACGGTATCCAGAACAAGATCCACCCTGGCGATGCCGCTGACAAAAACCTGTATGACCTGCCGCCTGAAGAGGCCAAGGAAATCCCACAGGTATGTGGCAGCCTGAAAGAAGCCCTGGAAGAACTGGACAAGGGCCGTGCGTTCCTGACCAAAGGCGGCGTATTCAGCGATGACTTCATCGACGCTTACATCGCGCTGAAAAGCGAAGAAGAAATCAAGGTTCGCACCTTCGTACACCCACTGGAATATGAGCTGTACTACAGCTGCTGATCCGGTAGCGCCGTCACGTACGGCGTGAAACAAAGAGAGGCCTCCTTCGGGAGGCCTTTTTTATGGGCGCCGGTTACGTGCATGATGCCCCGTCGCTCCCCCTAGAAGACGAGACTGCCCATGACTTTGCGCTTCAAGCTCTGCCTTGCCCTGTCTGCCGCGCTGCTGGCCCCCACCGCCGACGCCGCCTCGACTCCCGCCCCCGAGGCCCTGACCCCGCTGCTTAACGCCATTGGCGAACGCCTGGCCATCGCCGATCAAGTGGCGCTGAGTAAATGGGACAGTGGCAAACCCGTAGAGGACCGTCAGCGCGAGCGTGAAGTCATCGCCGCCGCCGTCGCCCAGGCACCGGCCTACAAACTGAGCGGCGAAACCGTGGAAGCGTTTTTTGCCGCCCAGATAGAAGCCAACAAAATGGTGCAGTACATCAACTTGTCCGACTGGGCCCTGGACGGCAAGGCCCCGGACCTCCCGCGCCCGGACCTGGTGGGGCAGATCCGCCCGCAGCTCGACCGCCTGCAAAAACGCCTGCTGCAACAACTGGCCGACTTCGCCCCCTACCGCACCGATCCGCAGTGTCCGCAATGGCTGGCCCGTGCCACCCACCACGACAAACAGCACCCGGTGCACCGGCTCGCCCTGATCCGAGCGACCGGGGAGCTGTGTATCTCCCCAAAAGCTTAAGCCCCCCTTCCCCTGTGGGAGCGAGCTTGCTCGCGATGAGGCCGGCACATTCAACACCTCAGTGCCTGACACTCCGCCATCGCGAGCAAGCTCGCTCCCGCAGGACAGGTCATGGCCCAACACACAACAACTTGGGCCAACCCTCCCCCCTGACCTATGCTGCAACTCAACACTTTCAGTTTTCGGTCGATTTTATGGGGCGCGGTTTTTCAATCATCCTGTTGTCGCTGCTGGCACTGCCCGCTGCCGCGCAGATCTACAAGTACACCGACGCCGAGGGCAATACCGCCTACAGCAACCAGCCGCCCCAAGGCGTCCCAGCCCAGACGGTGGAGTTGCCGCCGCTCAACAGCATCGAACGCCAGTCTCCGGCCAACCCGGGCACACCGACGCCTCCCGCCAACAGCGAAAAGCCGCGCGATGCCTACGAAACCCTGGAACTGACCGACATTCCCACCGAAGAAGCCCTGCGCGCCAACAACGGCACCTTCACCGTTGGCGTACACGCTCAACCGCGCCTACGCGGCCCGCATCTGTTCCGGCTGCTGCTGGACGGCCAGCCCTACGGCCAGCCGAGCAACGTGCCGCGCCTGCAATTGGTGAATATCGACCGGGGCGAGCACAGCCTGGCGGTTCAAGTCATCGACGGCGACAACCTCGTGCAGCAAAGCGAAACCGTCACCTTCACCGTCCAACGGGTACACCAGCCATGATCCGCTGGCTGCTCGCGCTGGGCCTGGCGCTGGCGGCGATGCCCGGCGTGGCGCAGGTCTACACCTACATCGATGCCCAGGGCAATCGCGTGTTCACCGATCAGCCGCGCCCCGGCAACGCAAAGAAAGTCCAACTGCCACCCGGCAACCGGATGCCAGCGCCGCCCACGGGTACAGCCCCGGCGCCCGCGACCGAAGCCCAGCCAGAACCCTTGTTTCATTACGAAATGCTCAGGCTGTTGATTCCCGAGCCGGACGCGACGATACGCAGCACCGCAGGCGAATTGATCGTCAGTGTCACCAGCGAACCGGGCCTGAAAAAAGGCCATCGCTACCGCCTGCTGCTCGACGGCAAGCCAACGGGCGCGCCGGGGCCGAGCCCGGTATTCGCCTTGAGCGACATCGATCGAGGCACCCATCACCTGGCGGTCGAAATCCTCGACGAACAGGACCGTATCGTCGAACGCACCGCCAACCAGCCCTTCCACATGCAGCGCATATCCCTGGCGCAGAAGCGCCGCATCAAGCCCTGTGCCGCGGCCGATTACGGTCAACGCCCCGAGTGCCCTCGCGCCGAAAAACCTGAAGAAGAAAAAAGCAGCATCTTGCCGTTCTTCTAACACCACGCAGGCCATCGCACTATATTGGTGCAATAGCTTGCACGCCACCCAGCCCAAAAACCCATTTTGGTTCGAAAGTACCCGAAAAAGCTGGCAGAACGCCACGCAAGCGAGCGTAAAACACCCTTTTGAGGCTCTAAACGCTTCTTTTCGGAGCCTTGGTTTGGTTTTTGCATTTTCCTTGTGACAGCGCATTAATCGCGCGCGCAATTTGGGACCGGTCCCGAGTTGCTACGCTCCAAAAGAGGTCCTGATGACCATTAGCGACGCACTACACCGCTTGCTGCTCGACAACCTCACCACCGCGACCATCCTGCTGGACGCCGAACTGCGTCTGGAGTACATGAACCCGGCGGCGGAGATGCTCCTGGCCGTCAGCGGCCAGCGCAGCCACGGGCAGTTCATCAGCGAGTTGTTCACCGAATCCGCCGAAGCGCTCAATTCCCTGCGCCAAGCGGTGGAGCAGGCTCACCCGTTCACCAAGCGCGAGGCGATGCTCACCGCCCTGACCGGCCAGACCCTGACCGTGGATTATGCGGTCACACCGATCCTGAACAACGGCGCCACCTTGCTGCTGCTGGAAGTCCACCCGCGTGATCGCTTGCTGCGCATCACCAAGGAGGAGGCGCAGTTGTCCAAGCAGGAAACCAGCAAGATGCTGGTACGCGGCCTGGCCCACGAGATCAAGAACCCTCTCGGCGGAATACGTGGCGCGGCACAGTTGCTCGCCCGCGAGCTGCCGGAAGAAAGCCTCAAGGACTACACCAACGTCATCATCGAGGAAGCCGACCGCCTGCGGAACCTGGTGGACCGCATGCTCGGCTCGAACAAGCTGCCATCCCTGGCGATGTGCAACGTTCATGAGGTACTGGAGCGCGTCAGCAGCCTGGTTGAAGCGGAAAGCCAGGGCTGCATCACTTTGGTGCGCGACTATGACCCGAGCATTCCCGACGTCTTGATCGACCGCGAGCAGATGATCCAGGCGGTACTGAACATCGTGCGCAACGCGATGCAGGCCATCAGCAGCCAGAACGAACTGCGCCTGGGTCGCATCAGCCTGCGCACCCGCGCCATGCGCCAGTTCACCATCGGCCACGTGCGCCATCGCCTGGTGACCAAGATCGAAATCATCGACAACGGTCCGGGCATCCCTGCCGAACTGCAGGAAACCATCTTTTTCCCCATGGTCAGCGGCCGTCCGGACGGTACCGGGCTGGGCCTGGCCATTACCCAGAACATCATCAGTCAGCATCAGGGCTTGATCGAATGTGAAAGCCACCCCGGCCACACCACTTTCTCGATCTTCCTGCCACTGGAACAAGGAGCCACATCGACATGAGCCGTAGTGAAACCGTGTGGATCGTCGATGACGACCGTTCTATCCGTTGGGTCCTGGAAAAAGCCTTGCAACAGGAAGGCATGACCACCCAGAGCTTCGACAGCGCCGATGGGGTGATGAGTCGCCTGGCGCGTCAGCAACCGGACGTCATCATCTCCGACATCCGCATGCCCGGCGCCAGCGGCCTGGACCTGTTGGCGCGGATTCGCGAACAGCATCCGCGGCTGCCGGTGATCATCATGACCGCCCATTCCGACCTGGACAGCGCCGTGGCGTCCTACCAGGGCGGCGCTTTTGAATACCTGCCCAAGCCATTTGACGTCGACGAAGCCGTATCGTTGGTCAAGCGCGCCAACCAGCACGCCCAGGAACAACAGGGAATGGAAGAGGTGCCGGCCCTGGCCCGCACCCCGGAAATCATCGGCGAAGCACCGGCGATGCAGGAAGTGTTTCGCGCCATCGGGCGCTTGAGCCACTCCAACATCACTGTGCTGATCAACGGCGAGTCGGGCACCGGCAAGGAACTGGTGGCACACGCCCTGCACCGTCACAGCCCACGGGCGGCGTCGCCGTTCATCGCGCTGAACATGGCGGCCATTCCCAAGGACTTGATGGAGTCCGAGCTGTTCGGCCACGAAAAAGGCGCTTTCACCGGCGCGGCCAACCTGCGGCGCGGGCGCTTCGAGCAAGCCGACGGCGGCACGTTGTTCCTCGATGAAATCGGCGACATGCCGGCCGACACCCAGACCCGCTTGCTGCGCGTGCTGGCCGATGGCGAGTTCTATCGGGTCGGCGGCCATACACCGGTCAAGGTGGACGTACGCATCATCGCCGCGACCCACCAGAACCTGGAAACCCTGGTTCACGCCGGCAAATTCCGTGAGGACTTGTTCCACCGCCTGAACGTCATCCGCATTCATATCCCGCGCCTGGCGGATCGTCGCGAAGACATCCCGACCCTGGCCCGGCACTTCCTCAGCCGCGCGGCCCAGGAACTGGCGGTCGAGCCCAAGTTGCTCAAGAGCGAAACCGAGGAATACCTCAAGAACCTGCCGTGGCCGGGCAACGTCCGCCAGTTGGAGAACACCTGCCGCTGGATCACGGTGATGGCTTCAGGTCGCGAAGTGCACATCAGCGACCTGCCGCCGGAACTGCTGAGCCTGCCGCAGGATTCGGCCCCCGTGACCAACTGGGAACAAGCCCTGCGCCAGTGGGCTGACCAGGCCCTGGCTCGCGGTCAGTCGAGCCTGTTGGACAGCGCGGTACCGGCCTTCGAGCGGATCATGATCGAAACCGCCCTCAAGCACACCGCCGGCCGCCGCCGCGACGCCGCCGTGCTGCTGGGCTGGGGCCGCAATACCTTGACCCGCAAGATCAAGGAATTGGGGATGAAGGTCGACGGTGGGGATGATGATGACGGGGATGAGGGCTGATCGGTCTTTAGCCCTTCGCTGAATTTGAAGGCCCAATCGCGAGCAAGCTCGCTCCCACAAGGGAAATGCAATTCCTGGACGGCCCCCAAAAGTCATATTGGTGTCCAACTTTTTGGGGGGCAGTCCATCCTGTGGGAGCGGGCTTGCTCGCGATGCTTTTAAAGGCTTCATGCACCGCATCAATGCACTGCGAACCGCAATTGCACATGCACCACCCGCCAAAGCCAATCGGCCCAGCTCGAAAAAAACCGCACAAACAAAAGCAAAAGCCCCGGAATACGGGGCTTTTGCGTCAAAGGAAGCATTTTTGTGACAAATAATTTAAAACTGGCACGCCCCCTGCAATAGCTAGATCACTACCCAGTTTCGGGGACCTTGGTACAGGCAGGCCGGGGATTCCCCCTTTTATACCGGGCTCAACGAGCCCACTGTTTTGGGGGCCTTGATACAGGCAGGTCAAGGTTTCCCTTCTTTACACCAGGGCTGTGCGCCAACCGCGAGCCCTCCCGTTTTGGGGACCTTGGTACAGGCAGGCCGGGGATTCCCTCTTTTATTGCTCCTGGAGACGGACCTCCAGCCGCCAGCGATCATCCACCTCGCTGCCGGTCCACTCCCCTCGCAATGGACGCGCCGCCACCAGCGTCAGCAACAACCCCTCGTCACTCGAACGCACCCGCCAGTTCACATCCTTGCCGTTGAGCTTGAGCTGGCCCTTCTGCGGCCGGCCTTCTGCCTGGAACAGCAGCGCCACTGAGCCGTCGACAATTTCTCCATGGAGCTTGGGTTCGTTGTTGAACCAGGCCACCAGCGTTCCGTCTGTCACCTCGATCTGTTGCAAGGCGCTCGGGTCGGGCGTGGTCAAGCGCCCGATCATCAGCCCGATCATCATGCCGACAATCGCCAAAGAGCCCATCACCCGAGGCATTAGCTTCGAACGTCGGTCGGTTTGCGGCGTAGAATGCCGCTCATCTTTATCTGCGGAGCCGTGCATGTTTCACGTCATCCTTTTTCAACCGGAAATTCCGCCGAATACCGGCAACGTCATCAGGCTGTGCGCCAACAGCGGCTGCCACCTGCATTTGATCGAACCGCTGGGCTTCGACATGGACGACAAGCGCCTGCGCCGCGCCGGCCTCGACTACCACGAGTATGCCACCTTGCAGCGTCACGCCGACCTCGCCAGTTGTCTGGAAAGCCTCGGGCATCCGCGTCTGTTCGCCTTTACCACCAAGGGTTCGCGGCCGTTCCATGACGCCAGCTTCGTCGCCGGTGATGCGTTCCTGTTCGGCCCGGAAAGCCGTGGCCTGCCGGCCGACGTACTGGACGCCCTGCCCGCCGAACAGCGCCTGCGCCTGCCAATGCGCGAAGGCTGCCGCAGCCTGAACCTGTCCAATACCGTGGCGGTGGCGGTTTATGAGGCGTGGCGGCAGAACGGCTTCGCCTGAGCCCTTCCTGTCAGCCAGAAACACCTGTGGGAGCGAGCTTGCTCGCGATGGCGGTGGATCAGCCGACTTTAATGTTGACTGATGCACTGCTATCGCGAGCAAGCTCGCTCCCACAGGTTTTGTGCCTGGCCGTCGAGCGCTATGCCTGGCAGTGGACGCTTACTGAACGGTCGCGCCGCCTTCTTGTTGCATGCGCTGCAGCTCTTGCGCATACAGGGCATCGAAGTTCACCGGCGCCAGCATCAGGGCCGGGAACGAGCCGCGGGTCACCAGGCTGTCCAGGGTTTCCCGGGCGTAAGGGAACAGGATGTTCGGGCAGAACGCGCCCAGGGTGTGGCTCATCGAAGGGGCATCCAGGTTCTTGATCAGGAAGATCCCGGCCTGTTGCACTTCAGCGATGAACGCCACTTCGTCACCGTTCTTGACGGTGACCGACAGGGTCAGCACCACTTCGTGGAAGTCATCTTCCAGGGCTTTCTGACGGGTGTTCAGGTCCAGGCCTACGCTCGGCTCCCACTGCTGGCGAAAGATCGCCGGGCTTTTCGGGGCCTCGAAGGACAGGTCACGTACATAAATGCGCTGCAAGGAGAATTGCGGTGCGGCTTCTTCTTCGCTGGCAGCTGTGTTCTGTTGGTCAGTCATCGCAGATCCTTCTTACTTTCAGGTTCTTTAGTGGGAAATTCAGGCCTCGAGCAGCGCGTCGAGCTTGCCAGCGCGCTCCAGGGCATACAGATCGTCGCAACCGCCCACGTGGGTGCTGCCGATCCAGATCTGCGGCACGGACGAACGCCCGGCCTTCTGGGTCATTTCGGCGCGCAGTTGCGGCTTGCCGTCGACCTTGATCTCTTCGAAGGCCACGCCTTTGTTCTGGAGCAGGAACTTGGCTCTGGAGCAATAGGGGCAGTAATCGCTGGAATAGACAACAACGTGGGGCATTTCACTTCACCAGGGGCAGATTGTCGGCTTTCCAGCTGGCAACGCCGCCGGACAGCTTGGCGGCGGTGAAACCGGACTTCATCAGTTCGCGGGCGTGGGTGCCGGCGTGCTGGCCTTGGGCGTCCACCAGGATCAGCGTCTTGGCCTTGTGTTTTTCCAGCTCGCCGATCCGCGCCATCAGTTTGTCCTGGGGAATGTTCACCGCCCCGACAATGTGACCGGCGGCGTAATCCTTGCTCGGGCGGATGTCCACCACCACGCCGGCATCCTTGTTGACCAGTGCGGTCAGCTCGCCAGTGCTCAGGCTGCGACCGCCGCCCTGCATCGTGTGGGCAACCAGCAACGCCAGCAGCACGACGAAGATACCGACGAGAATGTAGTGGTTAGTGGCAAATTGAATCAGGTGAGCAACCATCGAAGGAGGTTCCAGGGCGTTAAAATGTCGGCCAGTATACACAGCACGCAAGGCCGGCCAAACCCCGCCCGGCGGTGACGCCGCCGGAACTTACCTTTAAACTGCCCGTCCCTTTTCCATCGTCTTCTTTTAACCCGCCACGAGTGGATTCCATGACTACCACGCCTAAACCTTTGGTCCTGATGATTCTCGACGGCTTCGGTCACAGTGACAGCCACGAATCCAACGCCGTGTATTCGGCCAACAAGCCTGTGCTGGACCGCCTGTGGGCCACCGTGCCCAACGGCCTGATCTCCGGCAGCGGCATGGACGTCGGCCTGCCGGACGGGCAGATGGGCAACTCCGAAGTCGGCCACATGAACCTCGGCGCAGGCCGCGTGGTGTATCAGGACTTCACCCGCGTGACCAAATCGATCCGCGACGGCGACTTCTTCGAAAACCCGACCATCTGCGCCGCCGTGGATAAGGCCGTGGCCGCCGGCAAGGCCGTGCACTTCATGGGCCTGCTGTCCGACGGTGGCGTGCACAGCCACCAGGACCACCTGGTCGCCATGGCCGAACTGGCTGCCAAGCGCGGCGCCGAAAAGATCTACCTGCACGCGTTCCTCGATGGCCGCGACACCCCGCCGAAAAGCGCCACCTCGTCGATCGAGCTGCTGGACGCAACGTTCCAGGCCCTCGGCAAGGGGCGCATCGCCAGCCTCGTCGGCCGCTACTTCGCCATGGACCGTGACAACCGTTGGGATCGCGTGGCCCAGGCCTACAACCTGATCGTCGACGGCAAGGCCCAATTCAATGCCGCCACCGCCCAGGAAGGCCTGCAAGCCGCCTACGAGCGCGGCGAAAGCGATGAATTCGTCAAGGCCACCACCATTGGCGAACCGGTGAAGGTCGAAGACGGCGATGCCGTGGTGTTCATGAACTTCCGTGCCGACCGCGCCCGCGAGCTGACCCGCGTGTTCGTCGAAGACGATTTCAAGGAGTTCGAGCGTGCTCGCCAGCCAAAACTGGCCGGTTTCGTCATGCTGACCCAATACGCCGCCAGCATTCCCGCGCCTTCGGCCTTTGCCGCCGGCAGCCTGGAAAACGTACTGGGGGACTACCTGGCGAAAAACGGCAAGACCCAGCTGCGCATCGCCGAGACCGAAAAGTACGCCCACGTGACATTCTTTTTCTCCGGCGGCCGTGAAGAACCGTTCCCGGGCGAAGAACGCATCCTGATCCCCTCGCCGAAAGTCGCCACCTACGACCTGCAACCGGAGATGAGCGCACCGGAAGTGACCGACCGCATCGTCGACGCCATTGAAAACCAGCGTTACGACGTGATCGTGGTCAACTACGCCAACGGCGACATGGTGGGCCACAGCGGCATATTCGAGGCGGCGGTCAAGGCCGTGGAGTGCCTGGACACCTGCGTTGGCCGCATCGTCGAGGCCCTGGAAAAGGTCGGCGGCGAAGCACTGATCACGGCCGACCACGGCAACGTCGAGCAGATGTCCGACGAATCCACCGGCCAGGCCCACACCGCCCACACCACCGAGCCGGTGCCGTTCATCTATGTCGGCAAGCGGGACTTCAAGGTCCGCGAGGGTGGCGTGCTGGCTGACGTGGCGCCGACCATGCTGATGCTGCTGGGCATGGAAAAGCCGGCGGAAATGACCGGTACTTCGATCCTGGTCTGATTCCGCAAACCCTGTGGGAGCGAGCTTGCTCGCGATAGCGCCGGATCAGCCAACCTTGATGTTGACTGATGCACCGCCATCGCGAGCAAGCTCGCTCCCACATGGGTTCTTGGTGTTTTTCGGGCCAGTTATCACACAGCCCCAAATGGGCGTTTTTTTTGCAGCGTGGGGCGGGCATACTAGGCCGTCCCTTTCCCTGGTGTCGCCCGCCTCTATGCTTCGCGTCCTGATAGCCCTCGTTCTGACCTGCTTGCTCCAACCGGCCTTTGCCGACGAGCGCGCGCAAACCCAACAGCAGTTGGAAGCCACGCGCCAGGACATTGCCGAGCTGAAAAAGCTGCTGGGCAAGTTGCAGGAAGAAAAATCCAGCGTGCAGAAAGACCTGCGCGGCACTGAAACCGAGATGGGCAAGCTGGAGAAGCAGGTCGACGCCCTGCAAAAGGAACTGAAGAAAAGCGAATCCGAGCTGCAGCGGCTCGATGGAGAGAAAAAAAAACTCCAGAGCGCGCGCACTGAACAGCAAAAGCTGATCGCCATCCAGGCCCGGGCCGCCTACCAGAACGGCCGCCAGGAATACCTCAAGCTGCTGCTCAACCAGCAGAACCCCGAGAAATTCGCCCGGACCCTCACGTATTACGATTACCTGAGCCAGGCCCGCCTGGAACAACTCAAGAGTTTCAATGAAACCTTGCGCCAGCTGGCCAATGTCGAAAAAGACATCGAGCTGCAGCAGGCCCAGTTGCTGGTGCAGAAAAGCAGCCTCGACACCCAGCGCGAAGAACTCGAGAAGGTTCGCAAGGAACGCCAGGTGGCCCTGGCCAAGCTCAATGACGACGTGAAGGCCCGCGACAGCAAGCTCAAGGCCCGCGAGCAGGACCAGGCCGAACTGGCCAATGTGTTGAAAACCATCGAAGAGACCCTGGCCCGCCAGGCCCGAGAGGCGGAAGAAGCGCGCCAGAAAGCGCTGATCGCCCAGCAGGAAGCCGAAAAAAAGCGTTTGCGTGAAGCCCAGGCCGACGCAGACGCCGGCGACGCACCGCGCAAACCGGCAAAATCCACCCCCGGCGCACTGGTTTCCAGTGACGGCGAAACCTTTGGCGGCGCTTTTGCTTCAGCCCGAGGCAAACTTCCTTGGCCGGTCAATGGTCGATTGCTTGCGCGCTTCGGTGAAACCCGCGGCGACGACACCCGCACCAAGTGGGACGGGGTGATGATCAGCGCCTCGGCCGGCAGCCAGGTACATGCCGTGCATGGCGGACGCGTGGTATTCGCCGACTGGTTGCGCGGCGCCGGCCTGCTGGTGATCCTCGATCATGGCAACGGTTACTTGAGCCTGTATGGCCACAACCAGACGCTGCTCAAGTCGGCGGGCGACGTGGTCAAGGCCGGAGAGTCCATCTCCACGGTCGGTAACAGTGGCGGGCAGGATACGCCAGCACTGTATTTCGCTATTCGTCAGCAGGGTCGCCCCAGTGACCCGGCCCAATGGTGTCGTGCGCAAGGATAAGCGCGCCCATCCTATTAAGGAGTTCGTTCGACATGCTGCATTTGTCCCGCCTTACCTCGCTGGCCCTGACGATCGCCCTCGTGATCGGTGCACCCCTGGCTTTTGCCGCCGAACCGGCCCCTTCGGCCCCCGCCGCCACGGCCGCAACCACCAAGGCGCCGCTGCCGCTGGACGAACTGCGCACCTTTGCCGAGGTCATGGACCGGATCAAGGCCGCCTACGTGGAACCGGTGGATGACAAGATGCTGCTGGAGAACGCCATCAAGGGCATGCTCAGCAACCTTGACCCGCACTCGGCATACCTGGGCCCGGAAGATTTCGCCGAGCTGCAGGAAAGCACCAGCGGCGAGTTTGGCGGCCTGGGCATCGAGGTCGGCAGCGAAGACGGCTTCGTCAAGGTGGTCTCGCCAATCGACGACACACCTGCTTCCAAGGCCGGCATCCAGGCCGGTGACTTCATCGTCAAGATCAACGGCCAGCCGACCCGCGGCCAGAGCATGACCGAAGCCGTGGACAAGATGCGCGGCAAGATCGGCCAGAAGATCACCCTGACCCTGGTACGCGACGGTGGTACACCGTTCGACGTGACCCTCACGCGGGCGGTCATCCAGGTCAAGAGCGTGAAAAGCCAGTTGCTGGAGTCGGGCTACGGCTACATCCGCATCACCCAGTTCCAGGTCAAGACCGGCGAAGAAGTCGCCAAGGCCCTGGCCAAGATGCGCAAGGACAACGGCAAGAAACTCAACGGCCTGGTCCTGGACCTGCGCAACAACCCCGGCGGCGTGCTGCAATCGGCCGTGGAAGTGGTGGATCACTTCATCACCAAGGGCCTGATCGTCTACACCAAGGGCCGCATCGCCAATTCCGAGTTGCGCTTCTCGGCCACTGGCAACGACTTGAGCGAAGCCGTGCCACTGGTGGTGCTGATCAACGGCGGCAGCGCTTCGGCTTCGGAAATCGTCGCCGGCGCCCTGCAGGACCAGAAGCGCGGCGTGGTCATGGGCACCACCAGTTTCGGCAAGGGGTCGGTACAAACCGTGTTGCCATTGAACAACGATCGTGCCCTGAAGATCACCACCGCGCTGTACTTCACGCCCAACGGCCGCTCCATCCAGGCCCAGGGCATTGTCCCGGACATCGAAGTGCGCAAGGCCAAGATCACCAACGAGCAGGACAGCGAGTACTTCAAGGAAGCCGACCTGCAAGGGCACCTGGGCAACGGCAACGGCGGCGCCGACAAACCGACCGGTTCCGGCGCCAAGGCCAAGCCAATGCCCCAGGATGACGACTATCAGTTGGCCCAGGCCTTGAGCTTGCTCAAAGGGTTGAACATCACGTCCGGCCGCTGAGATGGGCCTGCGTTTCACCTTCGTCCTGCTATGCCTGCTGGCGGGGGCCGTTAACGCGGCGCCCGCCACGCCCTCTTCGCCGCACAAGGCGTACCTGAGCCTGATCATCGACGACCTGGGGCAAAACCTGCCTCGGGACCGTCGGGTTCTGGCCCTCCCCGGGCCGGTCACCGCCGCGATCATGCCCGACACACCCCACGCCGCCGAATTCGCCCGCGAAGCCCATCGCGCCGGCAAGCTGGTCATGCTGCACATGCCCATGGACCCGGCCACCGGGCCGTTCGCCTGGCATCCGGACCTGTCCATCGAGGAACTGGGCAAGCGCCTCGACGCCGCGTTCGCCGCCGTGCCCTACACCAGCGGGATCAACAACCACATGGGCAGCCGCATGACCGCCCAGCCCGAGGCCATGGCGTGGTTGATGGCGAGCTTGCAGCAACGCCACAAGTTTTTCGTCGACAGCCGCACCAGCGCCCAGACCGTCGCCGCAGCCGAAGCGCAAAAGATCGGCCTCGCCAGCGTGTCGCGGGATGTGTTCCTGGACGACGAGCGCACCGAAACCGCCATCGCCCAACAGCTGCAAACCGCCATCGACCTGGCCCGCCGACAAGGCTCGGCCGTGATGATCGGCCATCCCTATCCGCAGACCCTGGCGGTACTCGAACGCGAGCTCCCCAAGCTCAAGGCCCAAGGCATCGAATGGATCGATATCAAGTCGATGATCAGCCTGCGCAGCAATCGGGCGATGGCTGGGCATGGGAAGGATGGGGTTTATCGGTAGCGACGACCGCGTCGCCGCCATCGCGAGCAGGCTCGCTCCCACACAGTTCTGCATCGGGCACAAGATTGGTGCTTACAGCGCCCCCCTGTGGGAGCGAGCCTGCTCGCGATGACGGCTGCACATTCACCATCCCGGCAAGCTGACCCACCGCTATCGCGAGCAAGCTCGCTCCCACACAGTTCTGCAACGGGCACAAGATTGGTGTTCACAGCAGATCCCCTGTGGGAGCGAGCTTGCTCGCGATGAGGGCCGCACATTCAATATCTCCGCAAGCTGACCCACCGCTTTCGCGGTCAGAGATACCGCGCCATGATGGCGTCCACCGCCCCTTCCTTGCGCAGCTCATCCAAGGCAGCCTGGAGCCGGGCGACCACGTCGTCGGGCACGTCCTTGTTCAAGGCCAGGTACAGCTCGGCACTGTTGAAGCGCAGCACGGTCTTGAGATCGGTCACCCCTTCCTGGCGCGCCAGGTAACGCCCGGCCGGGTCCCCGGTGGCCCACAGGTCGATCTGGCCGTTGACCAGTTTCCTGGCGTTGTCCTGATCGCGCAACACGACAATCGGCTTGAGTCCCTGCTTGGCCAGCGTCTCGGCGATTGCGTCGCCCTTGTAGGCACCGATCTTGTATTGACGCGCCTGCTCCAGCGAGTCGAGCGCGATCTTGCTGTCGGCCTTGGCGAGCATGATCCAGTCGTCAGGACCGATGGGGCCGACCCATTTGAAAAGCTTCTCACGCTCCGGCAACCGCGCCATGACAAACACACCGTAACCCGGATTTTCCAGGGCGAGTTTGTAGATGCGCTCCCAAGGGAAACGTAGCGTCAAGCTGTAGGAGATATCGGCGCGCTTGAATATTTCGCGGACGATGTC
Organism: Pseudomonas sp. NFACC13-1; assembly: GCF_900104425.1. Taxonomy (NCBI): domain Bacteria; kingdom Pseudomonadati; phylum Pseudomonadota; class Gammaproteobacteria; order Pseudomonadales; family Pseudomonadaceae; genus Pseudomonas; species Pseudomonas sp. NFACC13-1. Next base: position 243,861 of record NZ_FMXV01000004.1, read on the forward strand.
CACGGCGATGCCATGGATATTCTCGTCCTGGGCGAAGTTCTTGCCGTTCTTGGCCATGTTGTACGGGGGGAAGTTTTCCGTCAGCAACACCAGCGATGTATCAGCGGCGCGGACAGTACCTGCGAGCAGCAACGTGGCACCGGCAAAGGCAAGAACGAGGCGTTTGAGCATGTCGGGCTACCGCAATCCATGGTGTGCCCAAGAGTGCCTTGGGCCCGCCATGGTGTCCAGCGATCAGCGAATGCAGATCCCGCGATGAGCCATATAGGCCTTGGCTTCCGGCACGGTGTATTCGCCAAAGTGGAAAATGCTCGCCGCCAGCACCGCACTGGCATGGCCTTCCAGGATGCCGTCGGCCAGGTGTTGCAGGTTGCCGACGCCGCCGGACGCGATCACCGGAATGCCCAGGGCATCGCTGATGGCGCGGGTGACGCCCAGGTCGAAACCGTTTTTCATGCCGTCCTGGTCCATGCTGGTCAGCAGGATTTCACCGGCGCCAAGGCCTTCCATCTTCTTCGCCCACTCGACGGCGTCCAGGCCCGTGGGCTTGCGACCGCCGTGGGTGAAGATTTCCCAACGCGGGGTTTCGCCCGGGCCGGAGACCTTCTTGGCATCGATGGCCACGACAATGCACTGCGAGCCGAAGTGCTGGGCCGCTTCGCCGACGAACTCCGGGTTGAACACCGCCGCAGTGTTGATCGACACTTTGTCCGCTCCGGCATTGAGCAGGTTGCGGATGTCCTGCACGGTGCGCACGCCACCGCCCACGGTCAGCGGGATGAACACCTGGCTGGCCATGCGCTCGACGGTGTGCAGGGTGGTATCGCGGCCGTCGACGCTGGCCGTGATGTCGAGGAAGGTGATCTCGTCCGCACCCTGTTCGTCGTAGCGACGGGCGATTTCCACCGGGTCGCCGGCGTCACGGATGTTCTCGAACTTCACACCCTTGACCACCCGGCCGTTGTCCACGTCCAGGCAAGGGATGATGCGTTTGGCCAGCGCCATGGTGAGTCCTCAGCCTTTGTAGGAGTCGCAGAAGGCCTGGGCCTCGGCGACGTCCAGGGTGCCTTCGTAGATCGCGCGACCGGTGATCGCACCGATGATGCCCGGCGCCTTGGCGTCGAGCAGTGCCTTGATGTCACCCAGGTTGTGGATGCCACCGGAGGCGATCACCGGAATCTTGGTGGCGGCAGCCAGGGCCGCGGTGAACGGGACATTGCAGCCCTGCATCATGCCGTCTTTGGCGATGTCGGTGTAGACAATGGCAGACACGCCGTCGGCTTCGAAACGCTTGGCCAGGTCGATCACCTGCACGGTGCTGACTTCAGCCCAACCGTCGGTGGCGACGAAACCGTCCTTGGCGTCGAGGCCAACGATGACCTTGCCCGGGAACGCGCGGCACGCTTCGGCAACGAACCCAGGCTCCTTCACCGCCTTGGTGCCGATGATCACGTAGCTCACGCCGGCCTTGACGTAGTGCTCGATGGTTTCCAGCGAGCGAATGCCGCCGCCGATCTGGATCGGCAGGTTCGGATAGCGCTTGGCAATGGCCGTGACCACCTCGCCATTGACCGGCTGCCCTTCGAAGGCGCCATTGAGGTCGACCAGATGCAGGCGACGGCAGCCGCCCTCCACCCACTTGGCGGCCATGCTCACCGGGTCATCGGAAAACACCGTGGAGTCTTCCATGCGGCCCTGACGCAGACGTACGCAAGCGCCGTCCTTGAGATCGATAGCGGGGATAATCAGCATCTGGCAAACCTTCAAATACGAATATTCAGCTTGGCTCGAAAATCAATTTTTCTCGAGCGCCCACAAGTCGCTTTCAATGCTGTCGAACCTTTCTTTAAGGTGCGTCTGCACATCGAAAATCGCCCTGTTGTAATAGTGCGGCGCAATTTCGCGGGTAAACAGGTCAAGAATTTCCGCCGCTTCAAACGAACCCAAGTCCAGTTCGAAACGCTCCTCCATGAACCGCTGGATCTTGCGGTTGGCCTCACTCTCCTGCTCGGGCGTGAGGGTGAGGATCGGCGGTTTCTTGCGGGCCATTACCAGCGCCCGTCCCACGCCGCGAAGTTCTGCAACAGTTGCAGGCCATGGGTATGGCTCTTCTCCGGGTGGAACTGCACGGCGAAGCGCGAACCATCGGCCAGGGCCGCGGCGAAATCGACGCCATAGTGACCGCTGCCCACCACCTGCCGTGCATTGCCGGCGGCGATGTAATAGCTGTGCACGAAATAGAAGCGCGCCAGGTCCGGGATGTTGTGCCACAGCGGGTGATCTACCGTCTGCTTCACTTCGTTCCAGCCCATGTGCGGGACCTTCAAGTGCTCGCCGTCTTCGTGCAGGTCCTTGCCAAAGAACTTCACCTGGCCCGGGAACAGCGAGATGCAATCGACACCGTCGTTCTCTTCGCTGCGGTCGAGCAAAGCCTGCATGCCCACGCAGATGCCGAGGAACGGACGATCCTGGCTGACTTCGTGCACCAGTTTGTCGAAGCCCAGGCGACGAATCTCGGCCATGCAATCACGAATCGCGCCGACACCGGGGAACACCACCCGGTCGGCTTCGCGAATCACATCGGCATCGCTGGTGATCAGCACCTTGCCGGCGCCCACGTGCTCGAGGGCCTTGGCCACCGAGTGCAAGTTGCCCATGCCGTAGTCGATAACCGCGACCGTCTGCATTACAGGACGCCCTTGGTGGAAGGCATCTGGCCGGCCATGCGGTCATCGAGCTCCACGGCCATGCGTAGCGCGCGGCCGAAAGCCTTGAACACGGTTTCGATCTGGTGGTGGGTGTTGTGCCCGCGCAGGTTGTCGATGTGCAGGGTCACGTTGGCGTGGTTGACGAAGCCCTGGAAGAATTCCTGGAACAGGTCGACGTCGAAGCCGCCGACGGTGGCACGGGTATACGGCACGTGCATCTGCAGGCCCGGGCGGCCGGAGAAGTCGATGACCACCCGCGACAGCGCTTCATCGAGCGGCACGTAGGCATGGCCGTAGCGACGGATGCCCTTCTTGTCGCCGATGGCTTTGGTAAAGGCCTGGCCCAAGGTGATACCCACGTCTTCCACCGTATGGTGGTCGTCGATATGCAGGTCGCCCTTGCTGACGATGTCCAGGTCGATCAGCCCGTGACGGGCGATCTGGTCCAGCATGTGCTCAAGGAAAGGCACGCCGATATCAAACCGGGCCTTTCCGGTGCCATCCAGGTTGATCGAGGCTTTGATCTGGGTTTCCAGAGTGTCGCGCTCGACAGACGCCTTACGTTCGGCCATCACCAGCTCCGCAAAATCATTGGGCGAAAAAGGCAGCCATTATAGGGGCGCGAGCGGCAAACAGAAACACAAGAGGTGACATCACTGACGGGCTGAATCCCGGGCTGTCGGTGATAGACATGTCCATACAAGCCTTTGCCATCACCCAAAACGACTGTGGGAGCGAGCTTGCTCGCGATGGCGGTGGGTCAGCAGACCATGATGTCGACTGACATACCTTCATCGCGAGCAAGCTCGCTCCCACACAAGCTCGCTCCCACAAGGGTTGCCCTGGCCCGATGAGTCAGGGCAACGGTCTTAGCGGAACAGCACCGCCGTCTTCTGCAGGGTCACCCACACACCCCACGCCAACGGAATGCCCACCACCAGCCAGGCGGCGATCGCCATGAGCTTGGTGCCCGGCGCGGCTTTCCACTCCAGCGACGTGGTGCTGTCGGCACCCTTGTCGTGGCCCAGCGCCTGTTCGGCGGCCAGTTCGGCGTCGCTCATGAAGTACTTGTCGGCGACCGGACGGACCATCAGGTTGCACAGGAAGCCCAGCACCAGCAGGCCGGCGAGGATGTACAAGGTGATGTCATAGGCCGCGGCGCGTTCAACGCCGATGCTCAGCTGATACTCACGCAGGTAGTTCACCAACACCGGACCCAGCACGCCCGCCGCAGCCCAGGCGGTCAGCAGGCGACCGTGGATCGCACCGACCATTTGCGTACCGAACAGGTCCGCCAGATAGGCCGGCACGGTGGCGAAACCGCCGCCGTACATCGACAGGATGATGCAGAACGCCGCCACGAACAGCGCGACGCTGCCCAGGTGACCCAGGTTCGGGATCAGCGCGTACAGGGCGAAGCCCAGGGCGAAGAACACGAAATAGGTGTTTTTACGACCCAGGTAATCCGAGAAGGACGCCCAGAAGAACCGGCCGCCGATGTTGAACAGGCTCAACAGACCGGTGAAGCCGGCCGCGATGGCCGCGATCTGGCCCAGTTGCGTAGCGTCCAGCTGGCCGAACGGCAGGTCGTTGCCGAGCAACTTGCCACCGAACACTTCCTGCAACAGAGGCGAAGCCATGCCCAGGATGCCGATACCGGCCGATACGTTCAAGCACAGCACCAGCCATACCAGACGGAATTGCGGGGTTTTCCAGGCCACGTTCACGTGGACATGGCGATGGGTGATCATCGCGTTCGCGGCTTTCTTCGGCGCCGGGGTCCAGCCTTCAGGCTTCCAGCCGGTCGGCGGGACGCGGTACGACAAGGCGCCACCGATCATGAACACGAAGTAGATCGCGGCCATGACCAGGAAGCTCTGCCATACGCCCACGCTCGTCGGCGAAGCGAAATGGTTCATCAGCGCCGCGGCCAGTGGAGCACCGACCATCGCACCACCGCCGAAGCCCATGATCGCCATGCCGGTCGCCATGCCGCGCTTGTCCGGGAACCACTTGATCAGGGTCGATACCGGGGAGATATAGCCCAGGCCCAGGCCGATACCACCGATCACCCCGGAACCGACCCACATCAGCCAGATCTGATGGGTATAGATACCCAGCGCGGAAATCAGCAGGCCACCGCACCAGCACAGGGCCGATACAACGCCGGCCTTGCGTGGCCCGGCGTGTTCCAGCCAGCCACCCCAGATGGCTGCCGAGCAACCCAGGAAGATGAAGAACAGGGTGTAGATCCAGCCGAGCATCGAGATCGGCCAGTCACATTGGGACGAAAAGACTTGCGAGATGAAACTCATATCCGGTGCACAAGCCACAGGCTTGGTGATACCCAAGGCCTTGGACAGTGGCAGCCAGAACACCGAGAAGCCGTAGGCCATGCCGATGCACAGGTGAATGGCCAGTGCGGCCGGTGGAACCAACCACCGGTTGAAACCGGGCTTGGCGATGATGCGTTCCTTGGAGAGGAACGCAGGCTGGTCGGCGACGCCGCCCGCCGTGATGCTCGTGCTCATTGTGTATCCCCCAGTTATTGGAATGGTCCGTCAGCCACGCGTCACCCTCAGCCTTCATTGCACGCAGGCATGGCTGTATTTTCCGGTGAAGCTCCATAGTGTGCGACATCAAGTCGCAGAAGGGCGGACGAACGGACAAAGATTATCATTTGATCGCAAAAGAAGAATCAAAGTGACATCACCTTTTTCGTGTCATCTGTCTTATCGCACGCTTGCTCGCTTTCTGTAGGGGGCGAACGGTTTATTTTTCAGCCATGCCTGCAAACTGGCCCCGGCGTGCGCCTGCAAGCCAGAGCACCGGGACAGCAATGGCCTGGCTGGCGGCGAAGATCGAAAAGCGATCGCCCAACGCACCGGCAATCCACAGCGTTATACTCCCAGGCTAAATTTTGAACTCAACCTACAAGGATTCGCCCATGAAAGCGTTCGGCAAAATCCTGGGTCTGGTACTTCTCGGGCTGTTGCTGATCATCGTGGCCCTGGGCTTTGCCCTGACCCACCTGTTCGATCCCAACGACTATAAGGAAGAGATCCGCCAGATAGCCCGCGACAAGGCCCACATTGAGCTGACCCTCAATGGCGATATCGGCTGGAGCCTGTTTCCATGGCTGGGTCTGGAATTGCACGATGCCAGCGTCGCGACCCTGGCCAATCCGACCCAACCTTTCGCCGACCTGCAGATGCTCGGTCTTTCGGTCCGGGTGCTCCCGCTGCTGCGCCGGGAAGTGCAGATGAGCGATGTGCGCGTCGAAGGCCTGAACCTGCGGCTCAACCGTGACAAGAACGGCCATGGTAACTGGGAAGACATCGGCAAGGTGCCGGCCTCGGCGACGACGGCGAACGCACCAGCAACGACGGAACAGTCCGCTCCCACCACCAGTGCCCCGGCGGAAAAACCGGCCCAGCCGACCCGCCTGGATATCGACAGCCTGACGGTGAACAACGCCCGGGTCGAATACGCCGACGAGCAGACCGGCAAGCTGTTCACCGCCGAAAGCATCCAGCTGAGCACCGGCCCGGTCCATGACTCCACCAACATCCCGGTCACCCTGACCGCGTTCCTGTCCAGCAACCAGCCGGCCGTGCGCGTGCGCACCGAGGTCACCGGCGAACTGCGCTACGAACGCGCCTTGCAGCGCTACAAGTTCGAAGACCTGAAACTGTCCGGCGAAGCCACGGGCGATCCCTTGCAGGGCAAGTCACTGAACTTCGCGGCCCAAGGCCAGTTGTTCCTGGACAAGGCAGCCAACGTCGCCGAATGGACCGGCATCAAGCTGTCTCTCAACCAGCTGCGCGCATTGGGTGAACTGAAGGTCAACGACCTCGACAAGACCCCACAATTGAACGGCGGCCTGTCGATTGCCCAGTTCGACCTGGCGAACTTCGTCGACAGCATCGGCCAGACGCTGCCGGCCATGGCCGAAGGCAGCCTGAGCAAGGTCGAACTGGCCAGCCGCATTGCCGGCACGCCGACCAGCGTCGAATTCAACGACATCAACCTGAAGCTCGACGACAGCACCTTCAGCGGTCGTATCGCCGTGGAAGACTTTGCCAAGCAGGCCCTGCGCGTACAGCTCAAGGCCGACACGTTCAATGTCGACCGCTACCTACCGCCAAAATCCGCCGAAGCCGACAGCTCCAAGGCGGCCCGCGAGGCCGAAGTCAGCAACACCGAAGCCAGCGCCATGGCCGGTGCAGGCAGCACACCGTTGCCGAGTGCTCCAACCCAGGGTGCCTGGAGCAACGACCGGCTGTTTCCGGTGGAGCGCCTGAGCAAGCTGGACCTCGATGCCGACCTGACCTTCGGGCAACTGACCCTGGATAAACTGCCGATCCAGAACGCCGCGCTCAAGGCCACCGGCCTGGGCGGCCTGCTGACCCTGGAGAACCTGCGGGGCGATCTGTACAGCGGCAACTTCGAAACCAAGGGCACCCTGGACGTGCGCCAACCTGCCCCGCTGTTGAGCCTGCAAACCCGCATCAACCGGGTCCCTGCCGAAAAGATCATCGAAAGCCAGGGCAAGAATCCGCCGGTCAAAGGCCTGGTCACCGTCAACAGTGCGATCACCGCCACCGGTAATAGCCAGAAGGCCCTGATCGACAGCCTCAACGGCAACGCCGGGTTCGTCATCAACGATGGCGTGCTGCTCAATGCCAACCTCGAACAGCAATTGTGCAAAGGCATCGCCACCCTCAATCGCAAGTCCCTCAGCGGCGAACCCCGGGGCAAGGACACGCCGTTCCAGCAACTCAACGGCAATCTCACCTTCACCAACGGCGTCGCCCACAACCCGGACCTGAAAGTCCGCGTCCCCGGCATGACCGTCAACGGCAACGGCGATATCGACCTGCGGGTGCTGGGCATGGATTACCGCGTCGGCGTCATCGTCGAAGGCGACAAGAGCGACATGCCCGACCCGGCCTGCCAGGTCAACGAACGCTACGTCGACGTCGAATGGCCATTGCGCTGCCGCGGTCCCCTGGAGCTGGGGGCGAAGGCCTGCCGCCTGGACAACGACGGGCTGGGCAAGGTCGCGGCGAAACTGGCCGGCGACCGCCTCGGCGACAAGATCGAGGAGAAGCTCGGCGACAAGGTCAGTCCCGAGCTGAAAGATGCGCTAAAGGGGCTGTTCAAGCGATGAGAGCCGAGCAGTTTTCCACCGCCGTACTGGACTGGTTCGACCGCCACGGTCGCCACGATTTGCCTTGGCAGCAAGACATCACCCCTTATCGGGTGTGGGTCTCGGAGATCATGTTGCAACAGACCCAGGTCAGTACCGTGCTCAACTACTTCGACCGGTTCATGGCCTCGCTGCCCACCGTTCAAGCCCTGGCCGCCGCGCCGGAGGACGAAGTGCTGCACCTGTGGACCGGGCTGGGTTATTACACCCGCGCGCGCAATTTGCAGAAAACCGCGAAAATCGTCGTCGAGCAGTACGGCGGCGAATTCCCCCGGGACGTGGAAAAACTCACCGAGCTGCCGGGGATCGGCCTGTCCACCGCCGGCGCCATCGCCAGCATCAGCATGGGTCTGCGGGCGCCGATCCTCGATGGCAACGTCAAGCGGGTGCTCGCGCGCTTCACCGCCCAGGAAGGCTACCCGGGCGAACCCAAGGTGGCGAAACAGCTATGGGCCACCGCCGAGCGCTTCACACCGCAAGACCGGGTCAACGCCTACACCCAGGCGATGATGGACCTGGGCGCCACACTTTGTACCCGCAGCAAGCCCAGTTGCCTGCTCTGCCCACTGAAACAGGGCTGCGAGGCTCATATGCTGGGCCTGGAAACCCGCTACCCGATTCCCAAGCCTCGTAAAGAGGTGCCCAAAAAGCGCACCTTGATGCCGATGCTGGCCAACCACGAAGGCGCGATCCTGCTTTACCGTCGCCCTTCCACCGGGCTATGGGGCGGGCTGTGGAGCCTGCCGGAACTCGACGACCTCGACGACCTGCAACACCTGGCCCTGCAACACTCGCTGGAACTGGGCAGCCAACACGAGATGCCAGGCCTGGTGCATACCTTCAGCCACTTCCAGTTGGCGATCGAACCCTGGCTGGTCCGGGTCCGGGAAACCGGCCATCACGTGGCCGAGGCCGACTGGCTCTGGTATAACCTCGCCACCCCGCCGCGCCTGGGCCTTGCCGCCCCGGTCAAAACCTTGCTCGAACGCGCGGCCGCCGTAATGAACGCAGGAGAGTTGCAATGACCCGCACCATCATGTGCCGCAAGTACAAAGAAGAACTGGAAGGCCTGGAACGTGCACCGTTCCCGGGGGCCAAGGGCCAGGACATCTACGACAATGTTTCGGCCAAGGCATGGGCCGACTGGCAGAAACACCAGACCCTGCTGATCAATGAAAAACGCCTGAACATGATGAACGCCGAAGATCGCAAATACCTTCAGGGCGAGATGGACAAGTACTTTTCCGGCGAAGATTACGCCAAGGCCGAAGGCTACGTACCACCATCCGAATAAGCTGTTCAGCGCGGGGGCGGATCGTAAGCGACGGTAATAGTTAAATATTTTTTGAGAACTTGCTTGACGCCCCCCTGAAAAACCCGTTTAATGCGCCCCGTTGCCCAGATAGCTCAGTCGGTAGAGCAGGGGATTGAAAATCCCCGTGTCGGCGGTTCGATTCCGTCTCTGGGCACCAAATACCGAAAACCCCGATCAAGCAATTGATCGGGGTTTTTTATTGCCCGGCATTTCCTTCCTCCGCCTTGTCGACTCAGCTACATTCGTCCGCTCCCCTCTGGCAAGCGAGTCGACATGGACATCACCGGCATCCCCTTCGGTACTACCGATTGGTCAAGCATCGAACCCACCGAGCACAAAGGCGTCACCGGAACCGCCTATTGGCGCACGCGGCAATTCGGGAACATTCGAGTACGGATGGTGGAATACACCGCCGGGTATCTGGCCGACCATTGGTGCACCAAGGGCCACATCCTGTTTTGCCTCAAGGGCGAGCTCAATACTGAACTCGAAGACGGTCGGCAATTTTCGCTCAAGCCCGGCATGAGCTATCAGGTGGCCGACCAGGCCGAGCCTCATCGCTCCTCCACCTCATCAGGGGCTACGCTCTTCGTCGTGGATTGAGATTCGAAGCGCCCGCGCTGAAGCTGTAGGATAGATGGCCTTATCCATCAGGAATCCGACCATGTCATCGGCGAACAAACAGCACAAGCGCAGCCAGCGCGCCAAGGCGAAAGCCAAGCAGAACCGCACTCGGCGTGCTGCTGCGCCGAACGATTTCCTGGACCCGAACGACGAGCGCATCGATCTGGAAACCGTGGACCTGACGGAGCTGTTCCAAATCATGAGTGCCGCCGAAAAGGTCAGCCAGAAGGCGATGTGCGAAGCTTTCCTAGCCCATCCCCTGCTGGCGCTGGTGCTGGAACAGGAAGGTGAGGAAGAAGCGACCGACTTCATCATTACCGCCTTGATCGAATACCGCCGCCTGACCACGGGCGTGGATGAGCAGACCGCGCTGGACTGGGTGGAAAGCAAGCCATTCCAGGCCGATTATGTGGCTGCGTCCCAGGCACTGGCCCAAGGCTCGATCTGACCGTCATTCCGCCTAGCGCTTTTGTGATGAAGGCGCTTGCGGTGGACGACAACCCTCAGGGATAGCTCCTACAAGCCAGGGTCAATCGCCTTGAGTTCGAGCAAGGAGGCGCCGAACGGGCGGCTTATGGAAAACGTCTGCTGCCGTCGCTGGCGAAAGTGCTGACGGCGCGGTTTGGGAAGGAAGTTCCCGATTTGGAACGCAGTGCGTACCGAATTGAGCTGGCCCCATTACCGCACGCTTTTGCGCGTAGAAAACGACAACGCCCGACATTGGTACATGAACGAAGTGGCCATCCAAAAACCGGTCCACCCGCGCCCTGGAACGCCAGATCGGCACCTTCTATTACGAACGCCTGCTGGCCAGTCGCGACAGGCCGGCGGTGGAGCAGGAGGCCCTCGTCAATCTCAAGGAACTGAACCTCGGCCCCAGGGATATCGTCAGGGATCCGGTAGTGCTGGAGTTTCTCCGGCTGCCCAATGCCGGCACTCTTGATGACTGCATCCCCCAAAACCCATGTAAGATTTATGCGTTTTTTTCAGCAACGCTCCAGTCAAAGAACTCTATCCTGCATGTCATCGGCCGCACCCTACCCTTCTCTGATCCAGGCATTGCGGAGCGAAACCGCTGAACTGCACGTCGCCTTGGAAAAACGCCTGCCGTTTTTCTCCGAACAACTGGACTTCGATCTGTATCGGCGCCTGATGGCGGCCTACTACGGTTTCTATCAACCGTTGGAACAACGTCTTCATGTACTTGCACTGACGCCGATCGGACTGGACCAATCCCTACGGATCAAACTTCCGGTGCTGCGGGCGGACCTCACGGCTCTGGGTCTGGAAGCAGCCGCTATCGACGCGCTGCCCACCTGCCAGGCGTTACCGCTGATCGACTCCCGTGCCGCCGCACTCGGCGTATCCTACGTGCTGGAAGGCGCAACGCTCGGGGGGCAGATCCTGCGGCGCAGAGTGGTCGAGAAGCTCGGGCTTGACGCCTCCAGCGGAGCAGCCTTCCTCAACGTGTATGGCGAGCTCACTGGCCGACGCTGGAAGGATTTCCTCCAATACCTGGACGACAGGAACCTTGGCGAGGCCCAGGTGTTCGAAGTCACACGTGCCGCCAAGGCGACGTTCTCCCATTTTGAACACTGGCTGGACAGCCAAAAGGTATTGTTATGAACACGGAAAACCAGGAAGCCTTCGAAGAACTGCTGGCCAATTGCGCAGACGAACCGATTCGCTTTCCCGGGACCATCCAGCCTCATGGCGTGTTGCTGATGCTGTCCGAGCCCGATTTCGTGATCCGTCAGGTCAGCGCCAACGTGTTGCAATTGATGGCGCAGGATCCCCACAGGCTGGTGGGCCAGACACTCGACGCCCTGTTGGGGCTGGAACAGGCCGAGGCGATCCTCATCGCCTGTCGCGCCGCCCCGGAAAGCGACAACGTGCCCGTGGCCATCGTCGTGAACCAGCAACGCTTCGACGCCCTGGTGCATCGCCATCAGGGCGCCCTGATCGTCGAATTGGAACAGCACCTGAGCGACTATCGCCCCGAAGGGGTCAGCGGCGAGGCCAACATGGGCCGCATGTTGCAACGCCTGCAAAGTGCGAAAACCCTCCAGGCCCTGTACGAAATCAGCGTGCGGGAGATCCAGGCCATGACCGGTTACGACCGGGTGCTGATCTATCGCTTCGAGGAAGAAGGCCACGGCCAGGTGATTGCCGAGGCCAGCGCGCCGTCGATGGAGCTCTACAAGGGCCTGTTTTTCCCGGCGTCGGATATTCCCGAACAGGCGCGCGAGCTGTACCGCATCAACTGGCTGCGGATCATCCCCAACGCCGACTACACGCCGGTGCCGCTGATTCCGGAGTTGCGGCCCGACACCCAGGCGCCTCTGGACCTGAGTTTTGCCACGCTGCGCAGCGTCTCGCCGATCCACCGCCAGTACATGAAAAACATGGGCGTGCTGTCGTCCATGAGCATCTCGTTGATGGAAGGCGAACGCTTGTGGGGGCTGATCAGTTGCGGCAATCGCCAACCGCTGCTGGTGCCCCATGAAATGCGCATGGCCTGCCAGACCATCGGCCAGGTGCTGTCATTGCAGATCAGCGCCATGCAAGCCCTGGAACTGACTCGGCAACGGGACGCCAAGCTGGAAGACCTCAAGGTCCTCGCCGCAGTCATGGCCGAGTCCAGCGACAACGTCTTCGATGGCCTGTCCCAAGAGCCGCAACGCCTCATGGAGTTGACCGGCGCCAGTGGCGTCGCGATATTCGAGGACAACAAGCTGCACCGTCACGGCCAGTGCCCGGAACCGGAGCAGATTCGCGAGCTGCACAAATGGATCCTGGAAACCGGCAAGCCGGTGTTCTCTCACCACAACCTGAGCAGCATGTTCCCTGCGGCCCAGGCGTATCAGGACGTGGCGAGCGGCGTACTGGCGATCCACTTGCCCAAGCCTGTGGAAAACGGCGTGCTGTGGTTCCGCCCCGAGGTCAAGCAAACCCTCCAATGGAGCGGCGACCCACAAAAACCCCTGGACCTGGAAAACAGCGAGACCGGTCTGCGCCTGCGGCCCCGGACGTCTTTCGAGATCTGGAAAGTCGAAATGGCCGGCATCAGTACCAAATGGACCCATGGCGATCTGTTCGCCGCCAACGACTTGCGGCGCTCGGCCCTGGAAAACGACCTGGCCCGCCAGGTGCGCAAGGAGCGCCTGGCCGTGCAGGCCCGCGATGAACTGGTGGCCGTGGTGTCCCATGACCTGCGCAGCCCGATGACGGTCATTTCCATGCTCTGCGGCATGATGCAAAAGGCTTTCAGTTCCGACGGCTCTCACAGTTCCAAGCGTATCGCCTCAGCCATCGACACCATGCAACAGGCTACCAGCCGCATGAATGCCCTGTTGGAGGACCTGCTCGACACCTCGCGCATCGACGCCGGGCGCTACACCATCAATCCCCAGCCGATGGACGTCAGCCAGATCTTCGAAGACGCCTGCTCGCTGCTGACGCCGCTGGCCACTGCCAAGGCCATCGACATCTCCTTCCAGGCCGAACCGAACCTGAGAATCAATGCCGACCCCGAACGGCTGTTCCAGGTGCTGTCCAACCTGATCGGCAACGCCATCAAGTTCACCCCGCAGCAGGGCTCCGTGGGCATCAGTGCGATGTCCGTCGGGAACGAGATCGTGTTCAGCGTCCGTGACACCGGTGAAGGGATTGCGCCAGAGCAGTTGCCCCATGTTTTCGAGCGCTACTGGACGACCAAGGAGGGCAACCCGAACGGCACCGGGCTGGGGTTGTACATTTCCAAGGGGATTGTCCAGGCCCATGGCGGTAAACTGCATGCCGAAAGCCAGCCAGGCCAGGGCAGCGAATTCCGCTTCACCGTGCCGAAATCGACTGAGCCGGGCACCACCCCCTAATGAATTGGAAACCGAAGCCCAATGGCCTCACTGAACAAACAGCAAAAACGCGCCAAGCGCGCCAAAGACAAAGCCAAGCAAATCCGCATGAGCGGGCGCAAATCGATCCCGATGTATGGCGATCCGGCCCACGCCACCGCCCAGCCACCGGTCTACGTGCTGGAACTGTTCGCCAAGCTGCGCGAAGCCGAGGCCGTCAGCCGCAGTGAAATGCTCGATATGCTGCTTACGTCCCTGAGCGTGATGATCATCGAACGCCCAGGCCTGCTCGACCTGAAGAACGCTGAAAACGAGGGTATGGCGGCGACCAACCTGGCCGCCGACATGCTGGTGGACTACCGCATGTGGGTCGATGACATGGACCGCGAGACCGCCCAGCGCTGGCTCAGCACTCCGGAGTTCATCAAGGACTTCAGCGAAGCGCTGGACCGCTATCGCCAGACCCAGGAAGAACCCACCAGCGAATAAGCCGCTCGGCTATTCGTCACTGTTCCAATGGAACACCAGGTTGCGCGCGGCCCCGCTGCCTACCTCAGCAGTGTCGCGTCGCGCCTCCCCGTTGCGCGTCGCCACCACGTTGTACTTGCCCGGCGGCAATTGCACATAAACCAGCGGCCCCGCATCGCTGAGCGTCAGCAATGTTTGTCCCGATGCGTTCTGCACGGTGACGTCCACATCCGGGACGTATTTGTTTTCCGGGCCTATCGCGAATGTCATGTGCAGGTTATAGCCATGGGCCTGCCCGATGGCCCGGGCTTCGTCCTCGCCGATACCCCCGGACAGATAAGTGATGCCGTTCTGTTGCTGTGGCTGGACCTGCACGCCAGCACTGTCTACCGGGGCCAGGTTCGTAGCGTTGAGCATGATCGGGAACAACAGCGCGCCGAGCAGAAGAAAGGGCAGTAAAAAGTAATGGTTATGCTTCATGGCGAGGACTCCAAGTACTGGAAACAGCTCATGAGTTCTCTTTTGATTTTGATTACGCGGCAAGATTTAGATCTATTGGCTATGAACGGAAACCGAGAAACCACTCAAAGCACAGCGACACGCTCATCCGGTTAACCCTTCCAACCCCCGCCCAAAGCTGGCACCATCGCGCCTTTTTTCACGCGACTCCCCGGGCTTTTCACCGGTAGACAGGGTTCAAACGGCCGTTCGGTTGTTGATGGCGCGACAGACTGCTGTGCCGATGCGACAACCTGCCACACATCCCCGGTTTACCAGCCGAAGCGCTGTTGGCTGTCATTCGGACGCATGCTAGCTTGGCCGCCTCGCCAAGGAAGGCAGCCAACAGCAAGGGAGCACACACCATGAGGACCGCACATGGCCCAGGCCACGCCCGCGCTTGAAATCCGCAACCTGCACAAACGCTACGGACAGTTGGAGGTGCTCAAGGGCGTCTCGCTGACCGCCCGCGACGGCGATGTGATCTCGATCCTCGGATCCTCCGGGTCCGGCAAGTCCACGTTCCTGCGCTGCATCAACCTGCTGGAGAACCCCAATCAGGGCCAGATCCTGGTGGCCGGCGAAGAGCTCAAGCTCAAGGCCGTGAAAAACGGTGAACTGGTGGCCGCCGACGGCAAACAGATCAACCGCCTGCGCAGCGAGATCGGTTTTGTGTTTCAGAACTTTAACCTTTGGCCGCACATGAGCGTGCTCGATAACATCATCGAAGCCCCGCGCCGTGTGCTCGGCCAGAGCAAGGCCGAAGCCGTAGAAGTGGCCGAGGCCTTGTTGGCGAAGGTCGGCATCGCCGACAAGCGCCACGCCTACCCGGCCGAACTGTCGGGCGGCCAGCAGCAACGCGCCGCCATCGCCCGCACCCTGGCAATGCAGCCCAAGGTGATTCTGTTCGACGAACCCACCTCCGCTCTTGACCCGGAAATGGTCCAGGAAGTACTTAGTGTGATCCGCGCCCTGGCCGAAGAAGGACGCACCATGCTGCTGGTCACCCATGAAATGGGCTTCGCCCGTCAGGTTTCCAGCGAAGTCGTGTTCCTTCATCAAGGCCTGGTCGAGGAGCAAGGATCGCCACAGCAGGTCTTCGAGAACCCGCTTTCGGCGCGCTGCAAACAATTCATGTCCAGCAACCGCTAACGGAGCAGTACAGATGCAGACCTACAAGAAATTCCTCCTGGCAGCAGCCGTCAGCCTGGTGTTCTCGGCCAACGCCATGGCGGCCGATAAACTGAAGATGGGCATCGAAGCCGCCTATCCGCCGTTCAACAACAAAGACGCCAGCGGCCAGGTCGTGGGGTTCGATAAAGACATCGGCGACGCCCTGTGCGCCAAGATGAAAGTCGAGTGCGAAGTCGTCACCTCCGATTGGGACGGCATCATCCCGGCCCTGAACGCCAAGAAATTCGACTTCCTGATTTCCTCGCTGTCGATCACCGAGGAACGCAAGCAGGCGGTGGATTTCACCGACCCGTACTACTCCAACAAACTGCAGTTCATCGCGCCAAAAAGCGCCGAGTTCAAGACCGATAAGGACTCGCTCAAAGGCAAGGTCATCGGCGCACAACGGGCGACCCTGGCCGGCACCTGGCTGGAAGACGAACTGGGTAGCGACATCACCACCAAGCTCTACGACACGCAGGAAAACGCTTATCTGGACCTGACCTCTGGCCGCGTCGATGCGATCCTGGCGGACAAATACGTCAACTATGACTGGCTGAAAACCGAGGCCGGCCGCGCCTACGAATTCAAGGGCGACCCGGTGGTGGAAAGCGACAAGATCGGCATCGCTGTGCGCAAGGGCGACAACGAGTTGCGCAACAAACTGAACGCCGCGCTCAAGGAAATTGTCGCCGACGGCACCTACAAGAAAATCAACGACAAGTACTTTCCGTTCAACATCTATTGATGCTGACGTACCCGGCCGGCGCTGCCACACCGCAGCGCCGGCCCTTAGCAAAGCCTGCCGCGATATGAACACACACCCATGATGATCGATCTCCACGGATTCGGCCCGGCGCTCGCCGCTGGCGCACTGATGACCGTCAAACTGGCACTCTCGGCCCTGTGCCTGGGGCTGGTGCTCGGCCTGCTCGGCGCCTTGGCCAAGACCTCGCCATACAAGCCATTGCAATGGCTTGGCGGCACTTACTCGACACTGGTTCGTGGCATTCCGGAATTGCTCTGGGTGCTGTTGATCTACTTCGGTACCGTCAACCTGATGCGTGCGCTGGGCGAGTACCTGGGCATGCCTGACCTTGCCCTCAACGCCTTCGCCGCCGGTGTCATTGCCCTGGGCCTGTGCTTTGGCGCCTACGCCACGGAAGTGTTTCGCGGCGCGATCCTGGCAATTCCCAAGGGCCACCGTGAGGCCGGCGTCGCCCTGGGCCTGTCGAAGTGGCGAATCTTCACCCGACTGATCATGCCGCAGATGTGGCGCATCGCCCTGCCGGGCCTGGGTAACCTGTTCATGATCCTGATGAAGGACACCGCGCTGGTCTCGGTGATCGGCCTGGAAGAAATCATGCGCCACGCACAGATTGGCGTGACCGTGTCCAAGCAACCGTTCACCTTCTATATGGTCGCAGCGTTCATGTACCTGGGGCTGACGGTGCTCGCCATGATCGGCATGCACCTGCTGGAACGACGCGCCGCCCATGGATTTGCCAGGAGCACCCAATGAACTGGGACGTCATCATCAAGTGGCTGCCGAAGCTGGCCCAGGGCGCGACACTGACCCTGGAGCTGGTGGCCATCGCCGTGATCGCCGGGCTGCTGCTGGCGATTCCGCTGGGCATCGCCCGCTCTTCGCGCCTGTGGCAGGTGCGGGCATTGCCCTACGCCTACATCTTCTTTTTCCGTGGCACGCCGCTGTTGGTTCAGCTGTTTTTGGTCTACTACGGCCTGGCGCAGTTCGATGCCGTGCGCAGCAGCGCGCTGTGGCCGTACCTGCGGGACCCGTTCTGGTGCGCCACGGTCACCATGACTTTGCACACCGCCGCCTACATCGCCGAGATCCTGCGCGGCGCGATCCAGGCCATCCCAAAGGGCGAGATCGAAGCCGCACGAGCCCTGGGCATGTCGCGACCCAAGGCATTGTTCTACATCATGCTGCCCCGTGCTGCCCGCATCGGCCTGCCGGCCTACAGCAACGAAGTGATCCTGATGCTCAAGGCCAGCGCCCTGGCGAGCACCGTGACCCTGCTGGAACTCACCGGCATGGCCCGCACCATCATTGCCCGGACCTACCTGCCGGTGGAGATCTTCTTCGCCGCCGGCATGTTCTACCTGCTGATGTCCTTCCTGTTGGTGCAAGGCTTCAAGCAGCTGGAGCGCTGGTTGCGCGTCGATGCCTGCCAAGGGCGCTGACAGCGGCGTGCTGACGGGCGAGGAGGCATTGCTCGCCCGCTTCACGGCGCTGGACGTTTTTCTCACCACGCACCAGGCGCTGTGGAAACCACGTCCGTTCACCCACCTGCAACTCCCTTGGGAAACGTCCCACCCGGAATTGGCCCGATGGCTACGCCAGCGTTCGCTGGAAGCGGCGGAAAATGATCATCATCAGCCGTGGTTGATGGAAGACGCACCTGCGCCGTTCCCGGAATTGGCCGCTATCTCTCGCACATTGAGCGCTGTCGCAGAATTGCCCGCCAGCACACTCGCTGCCCCAAGCCATCGCCTGAACGTGGACGTGCCCGGGCGCAAATGGCAGCAGATCGAAGCCTTCGCCAGCCGCCTGCACTTCACCGCCCAACCGACCCACTGGCTCGATTGGTGTGCCGGCAAGGGTCACCTCGGCCGACGTCTGTTGCACGGTGAACAGCAACTGACTTGCCTGGAATACGACCCCGCACTGGTCGCCAGCGGCCAACAACTGAGCCAGCGCCATCACCTTCCCGCCACGCACCTGCAACAAGACGTGCTAGCGGCGGACGCCGCCCAGGCGCTCCACCCCGAACACACTCCCGTAGCCCTGCACGCCTGTGGCGACCTGCATGTGCGCTTGATGCAACTGGCCAGCGCCGCTGGCTGTGCACAACTGGCTATCGCACCGTGCTGTTACAACCGCATCAACGCCGAGCACTATCAAGCGCTGTCCGACGCCGCCAAGGGCTCCGCCCTACAGCTATCGCTCGACGATCTCAGCCTGCCGCTGACCGAAACCGTCACCGCTGGCGCGCGCGTCAGAAGGCAGCGGGACCACTCCATGGCCTGGCGCCTGGGCTTCGACTTGCTGCAACGGCAACTCAGAGGACGCAACGACTACTTGCCCACGCCGTCGCTCCCCAGCGCATGGCTGGAAAAATCCTTCGCTCAGTACTGCACCGATCTGGCAGCCCTGAAAGACTTATCCACAGTCGACACGCCTGATTGGCTCGCCCTGGAGGCAGCGGGCCATCAGCGCCTGGCCGAGGTGCGCAACCTGGAGTTACTGCGAGGTCTTTTCCGACGGCCGCTAGAGCTTTGGCTGGTGCTGGACCGGGCACTTTTCCTTACGCAAAAAGGCTACGACGTTCGCCTTGGCACCTTCTGCGAAACCCCACTGACGCCGCGCAATCTGCTGTTGCTGGCAGAGCGTTACTGAGGCGAAACAGCCTGTGGATAACTCTGTTGATGAAATAAACCCGAATCCAAGAAATCCGTGATTTCCTGACCGAATCAGCATTGGTCATTTTTTGTTCATATGGATAAAAAACCATGAAAACAGGCATTTGCGACGAAACGCGAAAGCGGTCACAAAATCGCAAGAGGCCCTGCGCCTCATCGCGCCCGTTGTGCATAAGCGTCCAAGCAAAACGACATAACCGCCGAATTCAGTGCTGCCCCGCGCCAACAATTGCGTCCTCCGCGCCCGTGCTATACAACAGCCCCACGTATCGTGATTGACACAATGCCGACACACTCAAGGACTGGCCGTGACGTTCATTTCCTACGCACAAAACTTCGAAGACATACGCCTGTGGCGCGCCCTTCAATCGGTGGAAAACGGCTTTTACCTCGACGTCGGCGCCAACCATCCGACAGATGATTCAGTCACCCGAGCGTTTTACGACCGCGGCTGGCGTGGCATCAACATCGAACCGGTGCCGGCCTACTACGACGCTCTCTGTCAACAACGCCCCCACGACACCAACCTGCAATGCGTGGCCGGTGAAAACGCCGAAAGCCTGACCTTCTACACCATCGCCGACACGGGCCTGTCCACGGTAGAAGCCAGCGTCGCCCAACAGCACCGCGACGCCGGCATGGACGTGCGCAACCAGACCGTCCAATCCCGCACCCTGGCCTCCATCTGCGAACAATACGCCCAGGACCGCCCCATCCACTTCCTGAAAATCGACGTCGAAGGCCACGAAGAAACCGTGCTGCGCGGCATGGACTTCAGCCGCTGGCGCCCCTGGATCATCCTCATCGAAACCCCGTGGGCCCGCGACCAGACTTGGGAGCACCTGGTCACCGACGCCGGCTACCAGTCCATCCTGTTCGACGGCATCAACACCTACTACCTCGCCGAAGAACACCTGGCCCTCAAACCCGCCTTCGACATCCCACCGTGCAACCTCGACGGCTTCCAACTCTGCAAAGGCCACAAATTCAGCCACCCCATCGACGACACCGACCAACAACTCAGCGCCGCCCTGCAACGCGCCGAACGGGCCGAAGCCCAACTCCACGCCATCCAAAACAGCCGCACCTGGCGCGCCCTGAACAAACTGCGCAACCTGCTGCACCGTGCCTAAGCCGGACCTGCGCAAAAATAGTCAGAATTCAGGGGTTTACAGAACGCACCCAATCGCTATAATCGTCGCCCACACGCCGGTATAGCTCAGTTGGTAGAGCAACTGACTTGTAATCAGTAGGTCCCGGGTTCGACTCCTGGTGCCGGCACCATACAAAACGAAGCCCTCGCAGAAATGCGAGGGCTTTGTTGTTTCTGGGCGTTCACTTTTCCTCCCCCCTGAAAAACCTGTGGGAGCGAGCTTGCTCGCGATGAGGCCATCAACCCCACCGACAATCTTTCAGCCAAGACAACAGGCAGCCTTCCCTGGACCGGCTCAACCAAACATCATCTTTTGCCAGTGTTCCTCACCCACAATGGCAATCGAAGCCCCCGCCTCCCGCAGCTCCACTGCCTTCATGATCTTCGTTCCGTAAGTGCTGTGGCGCCACTGCTCATTACCCACGCTGCCGACCACCAGGTAATGCACCTTCTTACTCACCCCACCACCAATCAAGCCGCCACGCTCCTCGACCAATGCCTGGCAATCTTTGCGAGGCCCAAAGGCCATGACGCCTGTAAATACAAACATTCGGCCATCCCACACCAAGTCGGGGGCTGGGGAATTGAAGGGAAGGTCCGTTGGAGTAATGGCAACAGCTTCGCCGACCTTCGACCTCTCAATGCCCAGGCCAGAAAAGCTACGCAGGATGTTAAGCAGCTCAAGAGACTCGTCCGGGTCCAGAGCATCGTCCTGAAGCATGGACGCCAGACGCGAATACAACAGATTGATCACCGGGTCATTCAGATGGGCGAGGTTGCTTTCCAACCATTGCTTTAGAAAAACCGCTTCGTTGGTGTTCACGACACCGTCCGCCGTAATCCCCGCGGCCAGTCCCACCAAGGCATCGGCGGCGCGTCGATCGATACGGGCGTGGTGGAGGAATTTGCTGTTTTCGAACTCGTTGTGTAGGTCCATTACGGGGTTCCTTAGGATGGGTATCGGTTCAGCACTGAAGCATTACCGGTTGGGGAAATGTTGTGTTCAAACCCAGTACTCCTGCGTACGGCCCCCCATTTTTTGATCGAGGAATAAATCCGTCCCTTTCCGAACTCAGAGCTATAGATCATCCATTGAAATTTTAATCCGTTGTGGAGCGGCAAGCCGCTCTCGCGCCTTAAGGATCAAGGCTACATCATCCTCATTCATCAGGACTGACTTGGAGGACAATTGACCCTTGTACGCCACCACCTGCACGTTTTTTCCCGCTGTCATTTGATGCTCAGAGTCGAACACGTCCTGCTGAAGTTGATCGCATTCATCATCCATTGAAACCTCCTCCAAATATTTGTTTTCGCGCGCGCCGATAGCTAGCGATATCGACAACGACGTAAATTATTGCCTATCCATAAAATCACCTAAACCTCACCGCCAGCATCGCGCCACGATTGCCCCTCCTCCAATCGCTGACTACTCTTCAACCGTCGCTGCCAATTCAGCGACCGGGCCTGAGAACCCGAGTAAGATGCAGGCGCTACAGCGCCCGAACCACGTTTTGCGGCGTTTTTTATGTCCGCATTCCGTGCAATGGCGGCTGTGCGTGGGAGACCTTCGGGTCTGCCGGGTTCCTGTATCTCCGGTTTCTCAGCCTGCGCACAGCTGCCACCCATTCGCCTGAGAACGAACGTGGCAGCTCTCATCTGATATGGGAGTTTATCGATGCATGCCATGGATCTGCTGCAGTCTCGCTTTATCGCTTTGCTAGTCATCGTCCGCTGCCAATTGGCAAATGGAGGTGCGCAATGACCCATCCCAAAGACCTCAAAACCCCAGGCCTAACCCCCTTCTGCTACCACTCCGACCGCCCTTTATTCCGCGTCAACAGCGGCATACCCATCGGCGAAGCCCTGTCCCACGCTTCCGATCTGCTCCACGTTGCCAAGGTGTTGGCCGAGGACGCGGCGATGATTCGCGGTACGGATCGGTATGCCTGGGCGTCGTGTTATTTGCAGGATATGAGCAAGGCCGTCATCGACGACGTGGTGAAGGTGCTGGAGGCGCCGGGGAGTAATCCTGCTTAAGGTCACAGGCCCAATGCTGCCCGCTGGGTCGAGCAGCATTGGGTTTCTTCTGTATGACAGGAAAGGTTGAAGAAAGGGCTTCGCAGCCCAGCGGGAGCAAGCTCCCTCGCCTCGGATTAGGGACAGAACATAATTACTGACTGCAATGAGTTTGTGGAATTTCTGAATGGGCTGTGTTCCCTCCACCCTGCCCCTGTCCAAACAGTTTGCAACGTATTCATCTAATCAAATCCCCCGCCGATATCTCGGATAAGCGCATGGAATACCGCAAGGCTCTGCTCGCGCTCGACTACACTTTCCCAGAATTCCCCCGCTCCAGGAGCAGTAAGCGATGAAGATCCGCACCAAGGTCATAGGCTCGGGGTTGGTCAGTCTTTCCT
This sequence comes from Pseudomonas sp. NFACC13-1, assembly GCF_900104425.1. Taxonomy (NCBI): domain Bacteria; kingdom Pseudomonadati; phylum Pseudomonadota; class Gammaproteobacteria; order Pseudomonadales; family Pseudomonadaceae; genus Pseudomonas; species Pseudomonas sp. NFACC13-1. The sequence continues at coordinate 266,733 of NZ_FMXV01000004.1, forward strand.
TTGCGCTGCTGCTCGGCGGCATCGGGTTGTGGGGGTATCACTCCATGACCCACGCCTTGGCCGAGAACGAGACCAGTATTTCGGCCATGCGCAAGCATATGGAGGCGGACATGATGCATGACGCCATCCGTGCCGATGTGTTGGCCGCGCTTCTGGTGACGCCGGGGGATGCGCAGGCGGCCAAGCAGGTGACGGAGGCGTTCGACGAGCATACGCAGCGCATGCGCAAGGTCATTGCCGAGAACGCGGAGGCGAAGTTGCCTAAGGACATCGCCCAGGCGATTGTCGAGTTGAAGCCCCAGGTCGAGACCTATATCGAAAAAGCCAAGCAAGTGATTGGCAAGGCGCTGAGCGGCGCCCAGGACGGCCACGCGTTGCGGGCGGAGTTCGACGTGGCGTTTTCGGCGCTTGAGGAGCGCAACGAGGCGGTGAGTGAGCTGATCGAAAACCAGGCGCAGACGTCCCGCGAACTCCAGGACGGCAGCATTCAAAGCTCGCAGGGTTGGCTGGTCGGGACGTTGCTGGCCACCTGCGTGGCGCTGGCGTTGTTGTCGTGGAGCCTGCTCAAGGCGGTGCTTACGCCGCTGAACAAGATCATCCTCAATACCCAGGCGATTTCCCAAGGGGATCTGCAGCGGTCGATGGGGGCCCAAAGCAAGGATGAGCTGGGCCAGCTACAAGGCGTGATCGAGCAGATGCAGACCAATCTGCGGCAGATGATCGCCACGATCCGCGGCCAGAGCGACGAGTTGCATGGCACGTCCCGGAACCTGGGCGATACGGCGCGGCAGATTGTGTCCAGTGCCGACCAGCAGGCCCAGAGCGCGACCAGTATGGCGGCCAGCATGGAACAGATGATGGCGAACATCAGCCAGATCCATCAGCACGCCGACAGCGCCCGGACGATTTCGGCGCAGTCCGAACAATTGGCGAGCAGCGGCGGCCAGGTGATTCTCGGGGTGGTGGAAGGCATGAACCGGATCGCCGAGGTGGTCAACCAGTCTTCCAGCAAGATCACCGCGCTGGATGCCTCGTCCGAGGACATTCATTCCATCATCCAGGTGATCAAGAGCATCGCCGAACAGACCAATTTGCTGGCCCTCAACGCCGCCATCGAAGCCGCCCGCGCCGGCGAGGCGGGCCGCGGTTTTGCGGTGGTGGCCGACGAAGTGCGCAACCTGGCGGCGCGCACCACCCAGTCCACCCAGGAAATCACCGCGATGATCGAGCGCATCCAGTCCAGCGCACGGGACGCGGTGGCGAACATGCAGGCGTGTGTCAGCCGCGTGGACGAAGGTGTCAACCTGGCCCAGCAGGCCGGGGTGTCCATCAGCGAGATCCGCACCGGTGCCCGGCATGCGGCCGAAGTGGTGGAGGAAATTTCCCAGACCATTGCCGAGCAATCCAAAGCCAGTGATGAAATGGCTCAGCGGGTGGAGTCGATTGCCGAGCAGTCCCGCGAGAACACCCGTTCGATTCACAACCTGACGCAAACGGCGGATCAATTGAACGATGCGGCGGGATCGATGCAGGCTTCGGTGCAGCAGTTCAAGATTTGATCGGATACCCGTGGCGAGGGAGCTTGCTCCCGCTGGGCTGCCTGGCAGCCCTTTTCAAACCTCGCTCACCTCGAACACAAACGAAATCTCCCGCTTCTGGGCACTCCAGACATACCGAATGTGCTTGCCTTGCACCGGAATCGAAACCGCCGGCGGGCGAAACGCGGCCACGCATTCGTGGCCGGGCAGGCGGACACTGTTGTACAGCAGCCCCCAGGACAAGGTTTCACGCAGTTGCCGGGCGAACACCTGGGATGGGCCGTAGGCCGTAGGGTCCGGGTTGTGGAGGTGGGGGTAATCGTGGCGAATGTCGTGCAGGGGTTTGACGACCTTGTTGACGTAGGTGCGCATGGTCAACTCCAGGTCTGGCTCGTTGGTCGCCCCGAGGAATCGCGCCTGGTGGTAGCAGGTCTCGGCGATTGCGGCTTCCTGGCTGCTGGCGGCGTAGTAGACACCGAAGGTGCCGTCGCTGAAACGGCTGCTTTTGCCGATGTGGGTAAATGCCGCCATCACTGGCGAGGAGCCGGGCCCGGAAACGCGGTCCTCGGGACGGACCCGGGACAGCACGCCGGCCTGCTCCATCAGCCGATCATTGGTCAGCGCTTCCAGGGCGTAGGCCGTGGGCAGGTCTTCAGGGTCGAGTACGTCTTCGAACAGCGAAATCGGTGGGAAGCTGCTGTTGACGATCCGATAGGCCCGTTTCCATTGCGGGTCCGCCAGGGGTGGCATCATTAACCGCGCACTCCGTCCAGGTATCGCCGCACATCGGCGATGTCCACCACCCGCCCGGTCAACATGTAGGACAGCGCCGACTGGCCGTTGAACGGTGCCGCGGTATTCGGGCTGCTGACCCACTGATAGGCACGGTCCCGGTTATTGCTGAAGATGATGCTCAGCGCCTTGTGGATACCCATGAGGTAGGAAATGCGCTCCAGCGTATCGCGAGGCAGCCTCACGTTCTCCGGCAACTGTTTGTACTTGTAGAAGGTCGTGTTGCCCACCTTGCCCAGCAAGGTGCGCTGCTGCTCGACGCTGCAGCCCCAGAGCGCCATGAGGTTGAAGAAAAACTTCAACGCGACTCGACCCGCATCCGGGGAATCCAATTGCTGCTGCGCGTTGAGGGTGATGGAGGAAGTCGCCATGGGTTTGGGCTCCTTTTTAGCGGGTGGTGCTGAGAGGATAGTACACATATGGATTATTTTTAAGTTTTTATTCACAAGTGGACTCTATCGACACTGAATTTGAACAATTCTGCATGGCTTCCCAGGTCGCCAAACGTAATCAGCTTCCCGCCAACGGGTCTTGGCCAGCATCTGCTGGGCAAAATCCCCAAATCCCGCATAAGCTCCAACCATCGCCTCCCGGCGCTTTTCGGCACAAAATCGCGACAAGCATGGCAAGGTGCATGATGATAGCCGGCATGGCCACTTGGCCGGCCCAGGTGCACAACAATAGCGAGCCCACTTAAGCAGAGGGCATTACCTCATGGATAGCAGAACCCTACGCAACCTCATGCGTATCGTGCAGACCGGCTCGTTGTCGGCAGCGGCCGAGCATTCGTGCCTCACGGTGCAGGCGTTGGCGGCGCAGTTGAACAAGGTCGAGGAACAGTTCGGTTTCCGGTTGTTCCGGCGCTCGAACAAGGGCCTGACGTTGACGAGCCAGGGCTCGGAACTGACCCCCTTCATGGATCAGGTGCTGATTGCCACCCGGCAATTGGAAGAAAAAGTCGCGGCACTGAAGACACCGCGACAGCGCACGCTCAGGGTGGCGCTCAATACCACCCTGCCGGCGGAGTTCAACCGGCGGATGATCGACCGATTGATCGCCGTGTTCCCCCAGTATCAATTGGAATTCAGCTACGCCGAGTCGATGGAGAACCTGAGCAAGCTCAGGAACGAAGATTTTGACCTGGCGATCCTGATCGGGCAGCAACCGGGCGGTTTTACCAGCATCGCCATGCCGGATGTGCAGGTGCGGGTGGTCGGTGCCCATTGTGGCGACGAAGACGACTCCCTGGGCCTGCTCGGTGACAAGTTTCAGGTGCGTCCGGCAGAAGAATGTCCGTATTCCCACAGCTTCCTGCGCTTTCTCGACGCTGGCCTGGGTGAATACGGGTCGAGCCAGCGCATGGTGTATTCCTGCAGTGAGACGCTGACATTGTCGTTGATCACGCAGCTCGACGGCCTGGGGCTGGTGTCCCGGGAGGCGGCGCTGCGCAACGGCCTGGCGATTTTCCCGGACTTCGAGGATTTCCTCGAGGTCCGCCTGGCGGTGAATAATCCGGAGCTGTCTGGCCAGGCGCTGCACGATGTGGTGGACCTGAGGCTACAGGAACGAACCGAGCGCGATGTACGCCGCCGTGCCCAGCGCCACACTGAGAAACAGGTTGCGGCTGAAATACGCACATAACAGCGTCGGAATCGCGGCATAAAACTCAGGGCGGTCGAGTTGTATCTGCTGGTCCTTGATCAAGAGCGGGGTCAGGCTGATGGCAGCGACGATCGCCACTGGCAGGTATTCCAGGGCACGGGCGACGAAGGGCGGCCAGTGTTCGGTGTTGACCTGCAACGGCAGGGCACGTGGCAGGAAGGTCACGGCCATCATCAGGACCACGACCAGGATCAGGAACGTTTGGTCAGGCATACGCCTACCCCGCAGCCAACGAACGTGGCAATGAAGACATTGAACGGCGAGCTGCCCAGCAGGCTCAGCCCGCCCATGCAGACGACGGCTGCCAGGGCCGCGATCAGTTTGTTACGGGTGTCGCACAACGAAACCAGCACATAGAGCATCATTGCGGTCAGCGCATAGTCGAGCTGGTATTTGATGAGGTGTGCCGCGTATTGCGCACACACCGCGCCCAGCAAGCCACCGAGCACCCAGGACGTATGGCAGAACAGGTTGAAACCGACCAGGTAGCGCACGCTCACCGGCGCCCCGCTGCCGAGCTTGACGCTGTGGAACGCGAATGACTCGTCCGTCAACCCTGCCGCGTAGCACCAGCGTTCGAAACGACTGAGGCCCAGCGCCCGCAGGGCCTTGGCCATGTAGACCGACATCAGCATGTGCCGGGCATTGATCAGGAAGGTGGTGAGCACGATGGTGGTCAGTGACGCACCGCTGGAAATCAACGCCAGCGCCGCGAATTGCGAAGCGCCCGCATAGACGAACAGGCACATCGCCACCGGCAACCACAGGGGCAGCCCGGCGTTGACCGCCATCAGACCGAACACAAACGAAACCGTGAAATAACCCGCTACCACCGGACTGGCTTCAGCAAAGGTACGCGAGGCTTGTGGTTCGACCGCCAGCGGCTGGCTGGAAGTCTTGTTCATAAATCCCTCTCGAAGGTGATTTCACCCCGGGGCTCACAGAACCCCTGGGCGGCCCAGAAACGCTTGCCGGCCAGATTAGCATCGTCGACGAAAAGGAACATGCGCAGCACGCCTACCCGCTTCATGTCAGCCGATGCGGCCTCGACCAGGCGCTGGCCCAGGCCTTTGGTGCGATGCTGCGGGCTGACCGCCAAGTGATTGATCGTGCCACGGGTACCGAGCATGCCGCCGATCACCGCGCCGACCACATCACCGCTCGTATCGATGGCCAGGTACGCGGTGGTGGTGTCCTGCAACAACACACCGCGCAGGAATCGGGCATCCTGCCATTCGCAGAACGACACTTCGTCGAAACCGCGAAAGAACCACTCCAGTCGCTCGGCGTCCCGGACCATGGCCCGGCGCAACAGGACTTGCTGCGTCGGGTCGTCCATGGGTTCGAGCCGCTCAGCGAACAATGTCGAAAGCGGTCCCGGGCCGCGAGAAGGAAATGGCCAGGATCTGCCGGTACGCCATGTCATGCTTGTGGATGTTGCGCGCCGGGGTCACGTAGTGGCGCATGTCGCGGTCCAGGAAGAACGTGGTGTCGAGGATGTCCTCGTAAGTCGTCGCCGCCAGCTGCTCTTCCTGGGCGCTGTACAAACGGCTCTCCGCACCCGCCACATTCTGGCGCCCCCAGAAGTGCACGCCACTGAACGGGTAGCCGTCGCAGTGAATCCCTTCGGGGGTGATTTCCAACTGTTTGCCCGGCTTGATCTCGATGCGGATCTGATGGATCTGGCACTGCCAGATTTGATCGTGCAAGTCCTGGGGCAGGACGTTCTTGTATACCTCGAAATCCGTGTCGATCAGGCTGCGCATCACCGGCGAATTGATCACTTCGTTGGAGAAGTCCTGGAAGTGACGCTCCAGTCCGCCGACATAGCTGTTGTTGGCCTTGGACTGAACGTAGGCCCGGTGTTCGAGCTGCTTGAGCTCTCGGGTCGTGGGGTTGTATTCGAAATCGCTGTAGCGGCGAAAACGCATGCCTGACTCGGCCTGGCCGTAGTAACTGTCGGGCTCCATGTTTTCCCAGCTTTTGGTCAGCCGGACAAAATCGCCGAAATGACCGTAGAGGTTGAAGTCCCCACCGCGAACGTTGACGTATTTGTCACGTCTCAGCGCTTCGCCCACTTCCCTGTTCAGAACGATCATTTTTCATAGGTCTCCACTGCATTGAGCGGCCTAATCTAGTAGGTGCAGGATTTACGTCCATGAGAAAGTATTTGAGGCATTTCAAGCGACGATTGAAACGGAGGGCAACGTTGCATTAATACGACTTTTTCTCGGGAAAACAGGCTGTTTCAGTGGCTTTTCTTGCGCTAAAAGCCAAAAGAACCCGAGTTTGGTGTCGCAACGCTATTCACTTCAGGCGGGTATGAATCAGTTGTGGCGAGGGAGCTCGCTCCCTCGCCACGGTTTTACAAGCTCGTAACCCGTTCAGGCATCAGAAGACGTTGATCGGGTAATCCACGAACACCCGCAGCTCATTGCCGCTGACGTTGTATTCGCTGGACTTCTGCGACACCCGCAACACGGAGCTGCGCAACCTGACGCTCAAGTCCTTGGCCGGGCCGCTCTGGACCACGTACTTGAACTGGTTGAAGATCTCGCGCTCGGTACCGCCTTCGCTGGTGGACGTGGTGATGTTATCGCCACGCACATAAGCGACGTTGTAAGTCAGGCCCGGAACACCGAAGGTTGTGAAGTCCAGGCCGTAGCCCAACTGCCAGCTACGCTCATCCTCGGCGTTGAAGTCGGACCAGTAGGAGTTGGCCAGGTAGATCGTGTTGCCGCCGTCACCCACCCGATTCTGCCCGCGCTGATAGCCGCCGTAGGCGTAGCCCAGGTTGCTGTCGCCGGAGCTGCGCTGGTGGGCGAGCGTGAAGCTGTGCGGGCCGGTGGCGAAAGTAGCGGCCAGGCTCCAGATCTTGTTGTCGTCGCCAGTGACGTTGTTTTCACGAACGTAGCTGTTGTCCAGCTTGGTGCGATAACCGTTGAAGTCCAGGGTCAGGGACTGATCCTTGGCCAGCGGGAACACGTAGTTGGCGTTCACGTATTGCTTCTTCAGTACGTCCTCGACATCCGAGGCGTAGAGCGAAGCCTTGAACTGCTCGGTGAACTGATAGCTGCCGCCCAATACGTTGATCGACTTCAGGCCACCGCTGTCACGGCCTTCGGCGCTCTTGCGCGATTCGGCGGTGAAACGGCCGGCATTCAGTTCCAGCCCCTTGATCTCCTTGGAGGTGATCAGCGTGCCGGTGTAGCTTTCCGGCAGCAGGCGCGAGTTGTCATAGCTCAGCACCGGCAGGGCCGGCATCTGGTCACCGTAGGCCAGTACGGTGTTGGAAACGCGGAACTTGACCGCGGCACCGAACTTGGACAAGTCATCGGCCGCGTTGCCGCTGTCGCCCTGCTTGAAGAAATCGATGCCTTGCGCACCGCTGCGACCTTTGCCGCCGTCCAGACGCAACGCGTACAGGCCGAAGGCATCTACACCCACGCCCACCGTGCCTTGGGTGAAACCGGACGAGAACGTACCGATGGCCGCCTGACCCCATTCGGCCTTGTCCTCGTTGCCGTCTTTGTAGTCGCGGTTGATATAAGCGTTGCGCAACAGCACTTTCAAACTGCTGTCTTCAACGAACCCCTTTGACTCCGCCTGGTCGTTGGCCATGGCGTGTGTCGTGCTCAAGATCCCCAGTGCGATCAAACTAATGCGCTTGTTCAACATGATTATTTTCCTTGTACGGGTTGATACGCACCGCGGCGAGCAGCCGAAATGGCGCTTTCTGCGCTCTTTTTCGGACTCTTGCTCCTGAAAATAATGAAAAGGCCCGCCCACGAGCGAGCGTGTCGGGCCTTTTTATTATTTAAGAGTCATGGCTGTCAGCCACAGGCGTAGGGCGAATCCTAGTCGCGCCTTCAACAGTGTGTCAATTTCGTGAATCGTCTGTAATTAGGCGAAAAACATCTAAGAATCGATCAAACGAACAGCCGTCCAAACCGCGAGTCGCGGAGGGTACGGAGGCCTGCTCCGGCAGGGTTTGCTTGAGCCATTTGAGCGAAGGCCACGGACTTGCCCGGGACACCCTCTGTGGGAGCGAGCTTGCTCGCGAATGGCAGTGTGTCAGTCAACAGCCGTGTTATCGATCCACCGCTATCGCGAGCAAGCTCGCTCCCACAGGGATTTTTGTGTGAATTCGAAAACCCGCGGGCACAAAAAAAGCGCTGCCATCCCGGCCAGCGCTTTTTATCAATCCGTCGAATTCTATCCTTGCATCACATCCCACAACGCTTCCAACTCAGCCTCGCTGAACAAGCCAGCGGGGTAACGCTCAACGATCATCCGGCGCGGATCAGGTTCTCTGATCTGACGCGTTCCGTTGGACTTCAACCACTGCGCCAAGGCTTGAAGCGACTCACCATTAACGGCCAAGGGATGGCATGTGCGCTCGCTTGTCATATTCATTCCAGCGCCCTCTCCTGGTTGATGAGCGGCTAATTTATCCAAGGTTTATGACAAAACAACTCAGCCCCATTCCCGGAACTGCCGCTGATCCGATACAAGAGCTATGCCAATGTATCCACGCCCACCCATGAACAGATACAAAAAAACCCGCGACCCAATCGGGCCGCGGGCTTGCCGGGATGGATCCAAAATCGCCGACCCAGGGCCGGCGCAGGCACTACCAGCGCGCTGTTACATCGCCACTCATTTTACGTACGGCGCGGGTTGCTGTTGGGTAAGGCAATGAATATTCCCGCCGCCCAGTAACAGTTCGCGCCCGGGCACCATGACCACTTCGTGCTGCGGGAACAGGCTCTGCAGGATGTCCCTGGCCGGCGCGTCCAGCGGGTCGTCGAAGCTGGGCGCGATGATGCCGCCGTTGACGATCAGGAAGTTCACATAGGAACCGGCCAGTCGCACGGTTGGGTTGCGCTCCTGGGAACCTTCCACCGCATCCACGCCCGCGCATTCCTCTTCGGTGGCATACATCGGCCCCGGAATCGGCATTTTGTGCACTGTGAACGGGCGCCCCTTGGCGTCAGTGCTGTTTTGCAGCACATCCATCGCCGCATGGCAGCGGGTGTAGTTCGGGTTTTGCGGGTCGTCGGTCCAGGCAAGCAGGACTTCGCCCGGACGCACGTAGCAGCAGAAGTTATCCACATGGCCGTCGGTTTCGTCATTGAACAGACCGTCCGGCAGCCAGATGATCTTGTCCACCGCCAATTGCGCGCTGAGCACCGCCTCGATCTGCTCACGACTCATGTGCGGGTTGCGATTGCGGTTGAGCAGGCACTCCTCGGTGGTGATCAGGGTGCCTTCGCCATCCACATGGATCGACCCGCCCTCGAGCACGAAACCTTCGGTGCGATAACGCGGGCTGCGTTCGATCTCGAGGATCTTGCCGGCCACTTGCGAATCACGGTTCCAGGGCGCATACAGGCCGCCGTCGAAACCGCCCCAGGCGTTGAAATCCCAATCGACACCGCGCACTTCCCCGCTGTCATTGATCACGAACGTAGGGCCGGTATCGCGGACCCAGGCGTCGTCGCTGGACATTTCCACCAGGCGGATATTCGGCAGGTCGAGGCGCGCCCGGGCATTTTCGTACTGGGCCGCGGACACCGCCACAGTCACCGGTTCAAAACGGGCGATGGCCTTGGCGACCGCCACGTGGGCGGCCTGCGCGGGCTTGCCGCCCAGGCGCCAGTTGTCCGGACGCTCGGGCCAGATCATCCAGACCTGGGTCTGGGTCGCCCATTCGGCAGGCATATGGAAACCATCCGCGCGCGGAGTGCTGTGCAACGTTGTCATGGGTCATCTCCTGGGCGATGGGCAGTGGCAACTTTATAAACGATAAATATCGACTAATAAAGCCACAGAAACTAAACACCATCAAAAAACAGCGTAAAACACCGACAAAAATCGATTTGAAAAGTAACACTAAACCCTGTGGGAGCGAGCTCGCTCGCGATAGCGGTGAATCAGCCACGTAGATATTGGCTTAAGCACCGTCATCGCGAGCAAGCTCGCTCCCACAGGAGAACAGCTTGGCGTTCCAGATCGATTACAGCCCCTCGTCCAATACCTTCGCCAGCATATCGACAAAGAAATCCACACTCTGACGCGTGGTCACCATCGGCGGTTTGATCTTGAGGATGTTCAGATAATCGCCCGTCGGTTGCATGAAGATCCCCAACTCCCGCAGGCGATTGCACAGCGCCATGGTCTCTTCAGTGGCCGGTTCCAGGGTCTCGCGATCTCGGATCAGTTCCACGCCCAGGTAGAACCCGGAACCATGCACCGCACCGACCAATGGATACTGGTCGATCAGGGCTTCCAGCCGAGCCTTGAAGTGCCCGCCAACCACCCGTGCGTTTTCCCAGAGGTTGTCTTCTTCCATGACATCCAGCACCGCCATGCCGATCTGGCAACTGACCGGGCTGCCACCGGCCGACGAGAAGAAGTACCCCTCGGCTTCCAGTGCCTCGGCGATTTCCCGGCGGGTGATGACCGCACCCAGCGGCTGGCCGTTGCCCATGCCCTTGGCCATGGTGATGATGTCCGGCACCACGCCTTGTTCTTCGAAGCCCCAGAAAAACTCGCCCATGCGCCCGTAACCGACCTGCACCTCGTCGGCGATACAGACCCCACCGCGCTCGCGCACCATCGCGTAGACCTGCTGCAGGTAACCGGGCGGCAGCGCGATCCCACCGGCGTTGCCGTACACCGGTTCGCAGATGAAGCCGGCGAGCTGACGCTTGCTCTCGGCAATTTTCGCCAGGTTGTGCTCGACGCTGCGCACGTAGTCCGGCGCACTGTCGGGACCGCGGAACTCGCCGCGGTAGGTGTTCGGGGCGGTCACCGGGTGCACCCAGTCCGGGCGGCTGCTCAGGGCCTGGGGGTTATCGGCGATGGACGTCGACACCGCATCGGCGGCCACCGACCAGCCGTGATAGGCCTCCAGCACACTGAGCATGTCCCGTCCGCCGCTGTAGGCCCAGGCCAGGCGGATCGCCAGGTCATTGGCCTCGGTGCCGCTGTTGACCAGGAACACCCGGTCCATGTTGGACGGCGACAGCGCCAGCAGGCGTTCGGAAAACTCGGCGATCGCCGCATAGTGGAAACGCGAGTTGGTATTGAGCAGCGACCATTGCCGGGCAGCCACCGCCGCCATGCGTGGATGGCCGTGGCCCAGCACGGCGACGTTGTTGAGCATGTCCAGATACGAGCGACCCTGCATGTCGATCAGGTGGTTGCGCCAGCCACGCTCGATGCGCGGCGGATCGACGTAATAATGTTTCTGCGAACGGGCGAAGCTCGCATCGCGGCGGGCCAGCAGTGCCTCGGGATCGACCTCCGGCTCGGCATCGCACGCCAGCCCCAGCAGCACCGCCGGCGAAGGGCAAAGCGCCTGCCAGGCCAGGGCCCTGGAGGGCGTGCAGAACAGCGGCGGATTCACCTGGGCGCCCCGGCACAACTGGACCTGCAAAGGCCCAGTCACTTCACCCAGCACCTGCCCCTTGACCAGCGCCGCCCCGGAATGCAGCGGTGACGTCACGCCCCACAAGCGCACGCTCAACTGCGCGCTGTCCAGTTGCAACATGCCGTCGGCGGCCTTGTGCACAACCCCGGCGAACGGCGATTCGAGCGGCGTGCCCTGGGGCACACTCAACGCCACGTACAACGGATAAGTGTCGGGTTCGACGGCGCTGTCCGGCCGGGTGCGAGACAAACGGTACTGCCCGTAGCGACTGGCGGCCAGGCCGTGAAGCCCGGCGGCTTCGTCCAGCAGGCGCTGGTCGATTCCCGGCTGCTCCCAATTGCCGGCCTCGAAATGCGGGCTCAACACACCCAGGTCGATCAGCGCGAACTCACGCCCCACCAAGGTCGGCAACAGCGGCGCAAAACCCTCGCTGGCAATGGCCGGCAGGCTGTGGCCGACGGCGGTGAGAATCGCCGCTTCCATCAGTTCGAAGGGCACCGAGTGAGCCACTCGGAAAATCTCCCATTCATGGGCCAGGTTATCACGGCTGTATTGGTTGTCCGGATCGATGGAAACCTGCTGTTCACCGCTGAGCACCAGCACCGCGGCGCGCGCCACGATCAGTGGCCACAGCGCCAACAGCTCCTGGCGCTGCAAGGGATTGACCGCATGGTAGGCCTTGATCGCCGGCAAGATGAAGAACGGATCGCCGTCGGCGTGATGCAGCAGGGCCGCGCACGTCACCGACAGGTCAGTGATGCGCCAGGTACGGACCAGGTCGCCGAAATCGATGACGCCCTGCAATTGCCACTGGCGCTGGGCATCGCGCTGCCAGACCACGTTGTCATCGGTGATGTCCATGTGGATCGCCTGCACCGGCAAGCTGGCCTTGAGCGGCTGCAAGCGCCGCTCGGCCTGTTGCGCGACCTCGGCGACCAGATGGCGCCGTTGTTCATCCTCGATGACAGGCAACAGGTACTCGACCAGGGCCGGGGCATGGCGCGCGTCCCATTGCAGGGTACGCTCCAGGCCCGGGTGGTCGAATGTCGCCAGGGCCAGGTCCATTTCCGCGCACAGGCGGCCCAGGCCCGTTACAAGCTCGGGTGCCAGGTGCTTGAGTTGCGTGAGGGACTGGCCGTCGATGTACTCCAGCAGGCGCATGTGAATCGCTTGGCCGTCGACGTCCAATGTCAGCAGGTCCAGCCCGTTGCTGGCGCAAATCACCCGCGGGACTTTCACCGCGTCGTGTCCGGCCAACTGCTTGAGGGCTGCGTGTTGGGCCTGTATTTCCGGGACAGCGTAGTCGCCGTGGCAAATTTTCAACACAAAGCGCCCGCGCTCGCTGTCAACGCGGTAGTTGAGGTCCTGGTTGCTGCCAAGGGGTCGCAGGTCGCCGCTGAGTCCGTAATTCAAGCGCAACAGCACCAGCGCTTGCTCGGCACTGATCTGTGGGCTTGGCAAACTGGCACGGTGAACCAACGTAGCGAGTGGCATACAACGACCCCTGAGGTGGTTTTGTTCGGATGCCTATCACGCCACTGAGCCGGAGGATAAGCAACCCCTCTGTTCAAAAATATGCACAGTGCTCCTGAGGCCATATAGGGGGAGAGTGTGTCGGGGGATATTCGCTTGCGCCGCTCCCGCCATGCCGACAAGCTATGCTCCTATGCTTTGTCGTCCCACGGAAAAAGGCTTAACCGGATGCGCATTCTCATCACTGGCGGTGCTGGCTTCATCGGCTCGGCGCTCATACGGCACTTGATTCTCGATACCGAGCACCAGGTCCTGAACCTCGACAAGCTGACGTACGCTGGCAATCTTGAATCGCTGAGCAGCATCGATCACGACAGCCGCTACCAATTCGTCCAGGCCGACATTGTCGATCAAGCGACCGTCAGTGCGGTGCTGGCGCGATTCAAGCCTGACGCCATCATGCACCTGGCGGCCGAGTCCCATGTAGACCGCTCCATCGATGGCCCGGCAGACTTCATCCAGACCAACATCGTGGGCACCTACAGCCTGCTGGAAGCCACCCGCGCTTATTGGCAGGCCCTGGCCGAGCCGCAGAAACGCGCGTTTCGCTTCCACCACATCTCCACCGACGAGGTGTATGGCGACTTGCACGGCGTGGATGACCTGTTCACCGAAACCACCGCATACGCCCCAAGCTCACCGTATTCGGCGAGCAAGGCGGCGTCCGACCATCTGGTCCGCGCCTGGCAACGCACCTACGGCTTGCCCGTGCTGTTGACCAACTGCTCGAACAACTACGGGCCGTTTCACTTCCCCGAGAAGTTGATTCCCCTGGTGATTCTCAATGCGTTGGCCGGTAAACCGCTGCCGGTCTACGGCAACGGCCAGCAAGTGCGCGACTGGCTGTTCGTCGAAGACCATGCCCGGGCGCTGCTCAAAGTCGTCACCCAGGGCGCGGTCGGCGAGACGTACAACATTGGCGGACACAACGAGCAGAAAAACATCGACGTGGTGCGCAGCATCTGCGCGCTGCTCGAAGAGCTGGCGCCACGCAAACCCGAAGGCGTCGAGCACTATGCCGACCTGATCAGCTTCGTCCAGGATCGCCCCGGCCACGACCTGCGCTACGCCATCGACGCCAGCAAGATCGAACGGGAACTGGGCTGGACACCTCGGGAAACCTTCGAGACCGGACTGCGCAAGACGGTGCAGTGGTACCTCGAGAACCTGCTGTGGTGCCAACGTGTCCAGGACGGCAGTTATCAGGGCGAGCGCCTGGGTTCACTCGACAATAAGGATGCAATTGCATGATGAAAGGCATTGTCCTGGCCGGCGGTTCCGGCACCCGCCTGCACCCGATTACCCTCGGGGTTTCCAAGCAGCTCTTGCCGATTTATGACAAGCCGATGATTTATTACCCGATCTCGGTGCTGATGCTCGCGGGCATCAAGGAAATCCTGATCATTTCCACCCCCCAGGATCTGCCGCAATACCGTAACCTGTTGGGCGACGGCCAGCAGTTTGGCGTGCACTTCAGCTATGCCGAGCAACCGTCGCCCGATGGCTTGGCCCAGGCGTTCCTGATCGGCGAACAGTTCATCGGTAGCGACTCGGTGTGCCTGATCCTGGGCGACAACATTTTCCACGGTCAGTATTTCGGCGAGCAATTGCAGACGGCTATCAACCGGCCAAGTGGCGCGACGGTGTTCGGCTACTGGGTCAAGGACCCCGAGCGATTTGGCGTGATCGACTTCGACTCGGAAGGGCGGGCGATGTCCATCGAAGAAAAACCCACTGCGCCTAAATCCAGCTACGCGGTGACCGGCCTGTACTTCTACGACAACGACGTGATCGAGATCGCCAAGGCCATCAAGCCATCCAAACGCGGCGAACTGGAAATCACCGACGTCAACAACGCCTACCTGCAACGCGGCGACCTGCACGTCGAGCGCTTCGGCCGCGGTTTCGCCTGGCTGGACACCGGCACCCACGACAGCCTGCTGGAAGCCTCGCAGTACGTGCAGACCATCGAACATCGCCAAGGCCTGAAAGTGGCGTGCCTCGAAGAAATTGCCTACCAGCAAGGTTGGGTCAGCCGCGAGCACATCCTTGAGCGCGCCCAGTATTTCGGCAAGACCGGCTACGGCCAGTACCTGTTCAAGATCGCCGGAGAAACACGTTGAACGTCATCGCCACCCGTCTGCCGGACATCCTGATCATCGAACCGAAAGTCTTCGGTGACGATCGGGGGTTTTTCTACGAAAGCTTCAATGCCCGGGCATTTGCCGAGGCGACCGGCTGCGCCCTGCCGTTCGTCCAGGACAACCACTCACGCTCCACCCGGGGCGTGTTGCGGGGCCTGCACTATCAAATCGAACAGACCCAGGGGAAACTCGTACGCGTCACTGCCGGGGAGGTGCTGGATATCGCGGTGGACATTCGTCGCAGCTCGCCGACCTTCGGCCAATGGGCAAGCGTTCGCCTGTCGGCGCAGAACCATCGGCAGCTGTGGGTGCCACCAGGGTTTGCCCACGGCTTCGTCGTGCTGAGCGAATCGGCAGACTTCCTCTACAAGACCACCGATTACTACGCCCCCTCGGCCGAACGCTGCATTCGCTGGGACGATCCGCAACTGGCCATCGATTGGGAGCTGCAAGGCGCGCCGATCCTCTCGGCCAAGGACCAGAACGGCAAGGCCTTGCACGAGGCAGACCTGTTCCCATGAATACCCCCCTGCGCATCCTGATCGTCGGCCGCAATGGCCAGGTTTCCCGGGCACTCCAGTCGCGCCTGAGCGGCATGGGCGAGTTGCTCGTACGCGGCAGCGACCAACTCGATCTGGCGCAACCGGACTCCCTGCGCGCGCCCATCGAGGCCCTGAGCCCCGACCTGATCATCAATGCCGCCGCCCACACGGCCGTCGACCAGGCCGAGAGCGAACCGGAACGGGCATTTGCCATCAATGCTACGGCACCGGGCATCCTGGCCCAGGCAGCGCTCGACCTGGGCATCCCGTTGATTCACTACTCCACCGACTACGTCTTCGATGGCCTCAAGCCCGCCCCCTACACCGAGGACGACACGCCCAACCCGCTGAGTGTCTACGGGCGCAGCAAACTGGCCGGCGAACATGCTATCCGCCAGGCTGACGGCCAGCACCTGATCCTGCGCACCAGTTGGGTGTACTCCACCGAAGGACGCAATTTCCTGCTGACCATGCAACGCCTGTTGCAGGAAAAACCGCAGCTGCGGGTGGTGGCCGATCAGATTGGCGCACCGACCTGGGCGGGCACCATTGCCGACAGCACCGCCCAACTGATCGAGCGCTGGCAGGCCGCCCAACCCGGAGCCTGGGGCACCTATCACCTGACGGCCCGGGGCGAGACGTCCTGGTTCGGTTTCGCCCAGGCCATCGGCGAAAACCTGCTCGAACGACACAAGCCGTGTGCGCTGCTGGAGCCCATTGCGTCCAGCGCTTACCCGACGCCGGCCCCTCGACCGCTGAACTCGCGCCTGGACTGCAGCCGCCTGCTCAAGGAGTGGGCGGTGAGCCAACCCGACTGGCGAGACGCGTTGCAGCAGTGTCTTGCCGGACAAGCCTGGTAAGGCCTTACAAATAGTATTTGCGGGGCAACTAGGCATAATACGCCTGTCACCACAGGCGCCCGATGCCCATGAACTCCACCCTTCCCCGCAGACCCCGTTGGCGCAGCCTGGCCTTGCTTGCGCTGTGCCTGGCGCCGTTGTTGTGGCCGCTCGAGCACCTGGCCGAACGTTATTACCGCAGCGAACTGGCCGGACAGAACCGCCAGACCCTCGACCTCTACGTCGCCAACCTGTTGGGCACGCTGCACCGCTATGAGGTGCTGCCACAGATCCTCGGCGACCTGCCGGCCTTGCGCGCTGTCTTGTCGACCCCGGACGACGGCGTGACCCAAGGCAACGCCAACCGGCTGCTGAAAAACATCAGCGGCCAGACCGGCGCGGAAGTCATGTACCTGATGGACCCCACCGGCAAGACCCTGGCGGCGTCGAACTGGGACAAGCACGACAGTTTCGTCGGGCGCAACTTCTCCTTCCGTCCGTACTTCATCGAAGCCATGGCCGGGCGCCTGGGGCGCTTCTTCGGCTTGGGCACCACATCGGCCAAGCGCGGTTATTTCTTCGCCGCCGCCGTGCACGACCGCGAAAAAGTCATCGGCGTGCTGGTGGTCAAGGTCGACCTGGACCACACCGAAAGCCTGTGGGGCAAGACCCCGGAACAGTTGCTGGTGACCGACCACAATGGCGTGGTCATCCTCACGTCGCGCCAGGAATGGCGATTTCGCGCGACTCGACCGCTAGGTGATGACGAGCGCCAGGCCATCAGCGCGGTACAGCCTTATCCGACCCGCGACCCCAAGCCGCTGAACCTGGATGCCAACGCCTGGCTGACCCAGACCCAATCCATCGAAGAAACCGGCTGGAGCGTGAGCATTCTCGCCCCGCGCACGCTGATCGACCGTCCGGTGCGCACCGTGGTCGCCATCGGCGGCGCGGCATTGCTGGTCTTGATGCTGTTGCTCGGGTTGATGATGCAACGCCGGCGCCATTATCTGGATCGGATCGCCTTCGAAGCCAAGGCCCGTCACGAGCTGGAGGGGCGGGTGGCCGAACGGACCAGCGACCTGGAAGGCCTGAACCGGCGACTGCGCCAGGAGGTGCTGGAGCGCGAGCAGGCCCAGCAGGAGTTGGTCCGAGCCCAGGATGACCTGGTGCAGGCCGGCAAGCTGTCGGCCCTGGGCACCATGTCGGCGAGCATCAGCCACGAACTCAACCAGCCGCTGGCGGCGATTCGCAGCTACGCGGAAAACGCCGAGATATTGCTCGACCACCAACGCACCGAGGATGCCCGCGGCAACCTCAAGCTGATCAGCGAACTGACCGGGCGCATGGCATCGATCATCGCCCACTTGCGCGCCTTTGCCCGCCGCGATCGCCATGCTCCGGAAAGCGTCGCCCTGCAACCGGCGCTGGACGATGCCCTGGCGCTGCTCGCCAAACGCCGGCGCAGCATGGAAGTGGAACTGATCCGCGACTTGCCGGCCGCCACACTGTGGGTCGAGGCCGGCGAAACCCGCCTGCGCCAGGTGCTCGGCAACCTGTTGGCCAACGCCCTCGACGCCCTCACGGAAAAAGGCCCGCCACGCAAACTCTGGCTCAGCGCCCAGGCCACCGACACCGGCGTCAACCTGTACATCCGCGATAACGGCCCGGGGTTTTGCATGGAAGCCCTGGGCCGCGCCGGTGAGCCCTTCTACACCACCAAGACGCGCACCCAGGGCCTTGGCCTGGGGCTGGCGATCTGCGACACCCTGATGCGCGCCTTCGGCGGCGAACTGTCGTTCGCCAACCACAAGGAAGGCGGCGCCCTGATCACCCTGAAGCTGCGCGCCGGCGCGCCCGGGGTGAGCCTGCAACCGTCCGAGGACCGAAGTGTATGACCATCGATAACCGGATTGAGGTGGTGCTGATCGATGACGATCCCCATCTACGTCAGGCCTTGAGCCAGACCCTCGACCTGGCCGGCCTGAAGATCCTGCCCCTGGCCGAAGCCAAGGGCGTGGCCGGGCAACTGCCCCGTGACTGGCCGGGGGTGGTGGTCAGCGATATTCGCATGCCGGGCATGGACGGCCTCGAACTGCTGGGCGAACTCCACGCCCAGGACCCGGAACTGCCGGTGCTGCTGATCACCGGCCACGGCGACGTGCCGCTGGCGGTGCAAGCGATGCGCGCCGGGGCCTACGATTTCCTGGAAAAACCTTTCGCCAGCGATCATCTGCTCGACAGCGTACGCCGGGCCTTGGCCTTGCGCCGCCTGGTGCTGGACAACCGCAGCCTGCGCCTGGCCCTGAGCGATCGCCACGAACTCAGCGCCCGCCTGGTCGGCCAATCGGCTCCGATGCTGCGCCTGCGCGAGCAGATCGGTGCACTGGCCGCCACCCGCGCCGACGTGCTGATCCTCGGTGAAACCGGTGCCGGCAAGGAAGTGGTCGCCCGTGCCTTGCACGACCTCTCAAGCCGACGCAATGGCCCCTTCGTGGCGATCAACGCCGGAGCCCTGGCCGAGTCGGTGGTGGAGAGCGAGCTGTTCGGCCACGAGCCCGGTGCTTTTACCGGTGCGCAGAAACGCCGTATCGGCAAGTTCGAGTTCGCCAACGGTGGCACGCTGTTCCTGGATGAAATCGAAAGCATGAGCCTGGATGTCCAGGTCAAGCTGCTGCGCCTGCTGCAAGAGCGCATGGTGGAACGACTGGGGGGAAATCAACAGATCCCGCTGGATATCCGCGTCATCGCCGCGACCAAGGAAGACCTGCGCCAGGCCGCCGACCAGGGACGTTTCCGCGCTGACCTGTATTACCGCCTGAACGTCGCGCCGCTGCGCATACCGCCGTTGCGCGAACGAGGCGAGGATGCGCTCATGCTGTTCCAGCATTTCGCCAACGAAGCCAGTGCTCGCCATGGCCTGTCGCCCCACGAATTGCAACCGGCGCAACGGGCGTTGCTGCTGCGCCACAGTTGGCCGGGCAATGTCCGGGAGCTGCAGAACGCCGCCGAACGCTTTGCCCTGGGACTGGAACTGGCCCTGGACAACAACGCGCCAGACGGCAGCCCCGGCGCACCGGTGGAACTGGTCAGCGGCGGCTTGAGCGAGCAAGTGGAAAACTTCGAGAAAACCCTGATCGCCGCCGAACTGGCCCGCCCCCACAGCTCGGTGCGCAGCCTGGCCGAAGCCCTGGGCATCCCCCGCAAAACCCTGCACGACAAGTTGCGCAAGCATGGCCTGACCTTCGGCGACAGCAGCCAGGGTTCGGCCGATGAGTCCGATTGAATTATTGTCATTTCCCCGTCAAGCAAGAGGCCCCGCAATGAACCGCGACAGCCGTTACCTGGAATCGATCCTGCACCACGACATCCCCTTGACCCGGGACATGGGCCTCAAGGTGCTCGATTGGCAGGCCCGGCAACTGCGCCTGTCCTTGCCGCTGGCGGCCAACGTCAACCACAAGAGCACCATGTTCGGTGGCAGCCTGTATTGCGGCGCCGTACTGGGTGGCTGGGGCTGGCTGCACCTGGCCCTGCGCGAGGAAGGCATCGAAGACGGGCATATCGTGATTCAGGAAGGGCAGATCAGCTATCCGCTGCCAGTGACCCGCGATGCGACGGTTGTCTGCGATGCGCCCGAGGAAAACCTGTGGAAACGCTTCCTGGCCACGTATCGGCGCTATGGCCGGGCGCGGCTGGCGTTGCAGGCACAGGTGATGAACGTGGGAAGCGATGAAATCGCGGTGCAATTCGAGGGGCAATACGTGTTGCACCGCTGAAACACCGCCGGCCCCTGTGGCGAGGTATCGCTGTGTGGGAGCCAATCCCCTTGCCACAAGGGATCGAGCCAGACTTAAGAGCGAGCCAGCTCCAACAGCTTCCCACGCCACGCCGCTTTGGCCGGCAACGCCAGGAATGACGTATTCAGCAGCGACTCCCGCGGTGGATAGCAGAACGCTTCGCCGCTCAAGTCCAACACTTCGCCCCCCGCGCCTTCCAGCACACCCTGGGCGGCGGCGGTGTCCCACTGGGAGGTCGGCGCCAGCCGGGGATAACAATCCGCCGCGCCTTCAGCCACCAGGCAAAACTTCAACGAACTGCCAATGCTGGTCAGTTGCAGCTCGCCCAGGCTCTCGCTCAAGCCCTCCAGCAGGCGTTCCTGCGCCGGGCTGGTATGCCGGCGACTGGCGACCACGGTGAACGTTTCGCCCGGCGCCAATGCATCACGAACCGCGATAGGCAAAGGCACACCGCCCTTGTCGCCACGCCAGGCACCCAACCCTGCGCCGCCGACGTAAAAGCGTCCATTGGTCGGTATCGACACCACACCGAACACCACGCGGCCCTGTTCCACCAAGGCGATATTGACGGTGAACTCCTCGCTGCCGGAGATGAACTCCTTGGTACCATCCAGCGGGTCCACCAGCCACCAGCGTTGCCAGCCGGCGCGCACGCCTTGGGCAATATCGGCGTCCTCTTCGGAGAGGATCGGAATATCCGGGGCCAGCGCCGTCAACCCGGCCACGATCACATCGTGGGCCGCCATGTCCGCGGCAGTCACCGGCGACTCGTCGGCCTTATGGTTGACCTGCACGTTGGCGCGCCAGAACGGCAGGATCGCTTCACCGGCCTGGAGCGCCAGCCCGACTACGGGAGCCATCAACGGATGAGGGAAAGTCATGACAGGAACGCTCCACGCTGGGCCAGCAGGTCACGGGCCAGGTACAGCGCCGCCAAGGCCCGGCCCTCGGTGAATTGCGGGTTCTGCGCCAGGGCCGAGAGCTCACGCAGGTTGACCTTGTCCACTCCCATCGGCTCGGGCTCGTCGCCCTCCAGCCGTTCTTCATACAGATCGGTGGCCAGCACCACCTGGATCTTCTGACTCATGTAGCCAGGGGACAGCGACAACTCGGTCAGGTGTTCCAACTGTCGCGCGCCAAAGCCGGCTTCTTCCTTGAGCTCCCGCTCGGCCGCCGCCAGCACGTCTTCCCCTGGCTCGATCAAGCCCTTGGGCAGGGACAGTTCGTAGGCATCGGTGCCACCGCAATACTCTTCCACCAGCACCGCGTGGTCGGCGTCGAGCATCGCCACGATCATCACCGCGCCGTAGCCCGCACCGTTACTCGCCAGACGTTCATAGGTACGCTCCACACCGTTGGAAAAGCGCAATTTCAGTTCTTCCACACAGAACAGGCGGCTGGTAGCGACGATCCGGCGATCGAGTATGGTGGGTTTCTGGCGCATAAACGGCTCCCTGGGCGATAGCAGGCTACTATACCCGGCCTATTCTGATTGTTTGTGTCGGATATCCGATTACCGCTGGAGAAGTTTTATGGCCTTGCTGCCCTGGCATGAGATCGATACGGTTCTGCTGGACATGGACGGCACCCTGCTGGACCTGCATTACGACAACCATTTCTGGCTCGAACACCTGCCCCAGCGCTACGCCGAACTGCATGGCGTGAGCCGGGCGATGGCCGAGATGGAGCTGCAACCCCTGTTCGAGCGCAACGCCGGCCAGTTGCAGTGGTACTGCCTGGATTTCTGGAGCACTGAGCTGAAGTTGCCAGTGCGCGAACTGAAGTTGGAAACCGCCCACTTGATCGCCTTGCGCCCGGACGCCGATACGTTCCTGGCGGCAGTCCAGCGGGCCGGTAAACGCGTGGTGATGATCACCAATGCCCACCGCGATTCGTTGTCCTTGAAGCTGGAACGCATCGAACTGGCCCCCTACTTCGAACGCTTGATCAGTTCCCACGACTACGGCTTCCCCAAGGAAAACCCACAGTTCTGGGACGCACTGCAAGCCGACCTGAATTTCGACCCGGCCCGCAGCCTGTTCATCGACGACACCCTGCCGGTGCTGCGCAGCGCCCGGGATTTCGGCGTGGCGCACCTGTTGGCGGTCAGCGAGCCGGACAGTCGCAAGGGGCCGAAGGATACGGGGGAGTTCGAGGCGCTGGGGGATTATCGGGACTTGATTGCCGGGCTTTGAACCGCGCCGTATTCATCGCGAGCAAGCTCGCTCCCACATTGGTTTCGCGACGAACCAAGCCCCCTGTGGGAGCGAGCTTGCTCGCGATGAAGGCGACACAGGCCTGCAAGTTACTCAGGGATACGCAACACCTGCCCCGGGTAGATCTTGTTCGGGTCTTTGAGCATCGGTTTGTTGGCCTCGAAGATCTTGTTGTACTTGTTCGCATCGCCGTATTCGGCCTTGGAAATGGCGCTGAGGGTGTCGCCTTTCTTCACCGTCACGAAACGCGCCGCCTTGGCCACCGGGCCGGTCACGGTGAT
The DNA here is from genome assembly GCF_900104425.1 of Pseudomonas sp. NFACC13-1. Classification (NCBI taxonomy): domain Bacteria; kingdom Pseudomonadati; phylum Pseudomonadota; class Gammaproteobacteria; order Pseudomonadales; family Pseudomonadaceae; genus Pseudomonas; species Pseudomonas sp. NFACC13-1. The sequence goes on from NZ_FMXV01000004.1 coordinate 289,518, forward strand.
CTGGTCGTCGACACTGCCGACGCCTTCGATGTTGCCCACCGCCAACAGGATCTTTTCCTTCTCTTCCTGGCTCGCGACTTCACCGGTGACGATGACTTTGTCGCCCTCGACGGTGGCCTGAACGTTCGGATTGCCCAGGCCGACCTTTTCAATGTGCTCTTTCAGTTGCTCGCTGGCATTGGCATTGCCGGGGGTCAGCAGGTCGATCAGCTTTTCACCGGCTTCCTTCACAAAACTAAAGATACTCATGGCACACGCTCCTTGATTTAAGTGTTCAGACGCAAAGACTAGACCAGGCGGGACGCACCCGGCTCCCAGCCGACCAATGACCCCGCCACGCGCAAGCGCTAGAATCCGGATCTTCCCGCGCCCTGGAGCGAAGATGGACATCAAGCAGCTGAAATTTCTCATCGCGCTGGACGAAACCCGTCACTTCGGCCAGGCCGCCGCACGCTGCCATATCACCCAGCCGACGCTGTCGATGCGCCTGCGTAGCCTGGAAGAAGAACTCGACCTGCCGCTGGTCAACCGCGGCCAGCGCTTTGAAGGCTTCACCGCGCCGGGAGAACGGGTGCTGGCCTGGGCGCGCACGGTGCTGGCGGCCTATGACGGGCTGCAGGCCGAAGCGGCGGCCTGTCGGGGCAACCTGGTGGGCACGCTGCGCCTGGGCGTGGTGCCGTTGTCGGACTTCGACCCGCTGGCGATGATGCAGCGCTTGCACACCGAGCACCCCAGCCTGCGTTTCGAATTGTCGTCCCTGAGCTCCGAACGCATCCTCGAACAGTTGGCGAACAACCGCATCGACCTGGGCGTTTCCTACCTGGAACGCCTGGACAACGAACGTTTCGAGGCCCTGCCCTTCAGCCCCACCCGCATGGGCCTGCTTTACGACCAGCGTTATTTCTTTTTCGGTGAACAACCGCTGAGTTGGGAAGCCCTGATCGAACTGCCCCTGGGCATGCTCACCAGCGGCATGCATTTTCGCCAGTCCATCGACCACAACTTCCACAGTCGGGGCCTGACGCCCCAACCGCTGTTGCAAACCGACGCGGTGCACCAATTGTTACAAGCTGTGCACGGCGGGCTGTGTTGCGCGGTGATGCCCCTGGACAGCGGCCTGGACGTCCTGACCGAGGATTTGCGCATCCAACCCATTGAAAACGCCCAGACGCTAGTCCCGCTGGGCCTGATCATGCGGCGCGGTGCCCCCCGCTCGGCGTTGGCAGAGGCCTGTTTTGCCCTCTACCAGAAATCAGCGACGACTTCTTGATCGACGTCATCTATTGGAAGATCAGTAATAGCGATTAGACGTGGCAGATTGCCGCATTTAGTCTTAACACTATTCCTACTTTCAGTGATGCCCATGAACGACAAGCCTCCGGTCAGTCCAGCGCCAGTGATGGAAACATCCACGCCGGTCGCCAGCCAGAGCTATGGCTACTGCAATCTGGACCACTCCCAATCGGACAGCACCGCGCTGGCCGAGGAAGTGGCGCTGGCGATTGCCTATAACGGCATCAGCCAGGCAGTCATGCTGGTCACTCCCACCGACCTGGAAGACTTCATCGTCGGTTTCAGCCTCGGCAGCGGCATCATCGAAGATTCATCGGACATCTATGACTTGCAACTGAGCGGCACGGGTGCCGCGCACTATGCCCAGGTGACCATCGCCAACCGCGCCTTCTGGAACCTCAAGCAGCAACGCCGGCAGTTGGCGGGCACCAGTGGCTGCGGATTGTGCGGCGTGGAAGCGGTGGAACAGGCTTTGCCAAACCTCAAGGTGCTGCCCGGCGCACCACTGCCCGCGGCGCAATGGCTCGATGGCCTGCGTGACCGTATCAGCCAGTTCCAGCCCCTGGGCCAACATTGCGGCGCGGTCCATGCGGCGTTGTTCATGAACGCCCAGGGTGAATTGCTGCTGGGCCGCGAAGACATTGGCCGGCACAACGCCCTCGACAAGCTGATCGGCGCGTTGATCCGGCAACAGATTCCGGTGGCCGGTGGCGTGGCGATCGTCACCAGCCGTTGCAGCCTCGAACTGATCCAGAAAGTACTGCGCGCCGGCATCCAGACGCTGGTCAGCCTGTCGTCGCCCACGGGCCTCGCCGTGCAGTGGGCCCGCCAACACAACCTCAACCTCATCCACCTGCCGCAAAAAAGTGCGCCGCGGGTCTACAGCCCCGCGATGGAGAAACAAGCGTGAGCAATCATCAACAAGCCGACCAGAAACCCGTACCGCGCTACAAGCCCTACAAGGGTCCGGCCGGTGGCTGGGGTGCGCTGATCAGTGTCGCTCAGGCCTGGTTGACCAGCGACAACGCGCTGAAAAACATCCGCATGATGCTCAAGACCAACCAGAATGGCGGTTTTGACTGCCCTGGCTGTGCCTGGGGCGACTCTCCCGAAAGCGGCATGGTCAAGTTCTGCGAGAACGGCGCCAAGGCCGTGAACTGGGAAGCCACCAAGCGCCGCGTCGACGGTGCTTTTTTCGCCAAGCACAGCGTGACCTCGCTGCTGGAGCAGAGCGACTACTGGCTCGAATACCAGGGCCGCCTGACCGAACCCATGCGCTACGACGCCGAAACCGACCGCTACAAGCCCATCAGTTGGGAAGCGGCGTTCGCCCTGGTCGGCAAGCACCTGCAAGGGCTGTCCAGCCCCAACCAGGCCGAGTTCTATACGTCGGGCCGGGCCAGCAACGAAGCGGCCTACCTGTATCAACTGTTCGTGCGCGCCTACGGCACCAACAACTTCCCCGACTGCTCGAACATGTGCCACGAAGCCAGCGGCGTAGCCCTGGCCCAGAGCGTGGGCGTGGGCAAGGGCACGGTGACGTTCGACGACTTCGAACACGCCGACGCGATTTTCGTCTGGGGCCAGAACCCTGGCACCAATCATCCGCGGATGCTCGAGCCACTGCGCGAGGCCGTGAAGCGCGGCGCCCAGGTGGTGTGCATCAACCCGCTCAAGGAGCGTGGCCTGGAGCGTTTCCAGCATCCGCAACATCCGCTCGAAATGCTCACCAACGGTGACAAGCCAACCAATACCGCGTATTTCCGCCCGGCCCTGGGTGGCGACATGGCGATCTTGCGCGGCATGGCCAAGTTCCTGCTGCAATGGGAGCGTGAGGCGCAGAACAGCGGCGCGGCGTCGGTGTTCGACCACGCGTTCATCAATGAACACAGCACCAACGTGCTGGATTACCTGGCGGCGGTCGACGATACGCCGTGGGAACAGATCGTCGAGCAATCGGGCTTGACCCTGGTCGAAATCGAGCAGGCGGCGCGCATGTACGCCAAAAGCGAGAACGTGATCATGTGCTGGGCGATGGGCATCACCCAGCACCGTCATTCGGTGGCGACCATCCAGGAAATCGCCAACGTGATGATGCTGCGCGGCAACATTGGCCGGCCGGGCGCAGGCCTGTGCCCGGTTCGCGGCCACAGCAACGTGCAGGGCGACCGGACCATGGGCATCAACGAACGCCCACCGGCGGCATTCCTCGACGCGCTGGAGCGGCGCTTCCAGTTCAAGGTACCGCGGGAAAATGGCCACAACGTGGTCGAGGCGATCCACGCCATGGCCGACGGCCAGGCGAAGGTGTTCATCGCCCTGGGCGGCAACTTCGCCCAAGCCACGCCGGATAGCCAGCGGACCTTCCAGGCCTTGGCCAATTGCGACCTGACGGTGCAGATCAGTACCAAGCTCAACCGCAGCCACCTGGCTCACGGCAAGGACGCGTTGATTTTGCCGTGCCTGGGCCGCACCGACATCGACCTGCAAACCGAAGGTGCGCAAGCGGTGACGGTGGAAGACTCCTTCAGCATGGTGCATGCCTCATTCGGCCAGTTGCAGCCGCTGTCGAACCAGATGCGCTCCGAACCGTGGATCATCGCCGGTATTGCCGCCGCCACGCTGGGTAGCCGTCCGGTGGACTGGAACTGGCTGGTGGCCGACTACAGTCGCATCCGCGACCTGATCGCCGATACCATACCCGGCTTCAAGGACTTCAACGAAAAGCTGAAAAACCCTGGTGGATTCTATCTGGGCAACAGCGCTGGTGCGCGTCGCTGGAACACCCCGTCGGGCCGCGCCAACTTCAAGCCCAACCTGTTGCCGAGCGACCTGGTGCATGAACGCACCCGTGCCACCGGCCAGTTGCCCGACCTGATCATGCAGTCCATGCGCTCCCACGATCAGTACAACACCACCATCTATGGCCTCGATGACCGCTATCGCGGCGTCAAGGGCCAGCGTGACGTGTTGTTCGCCAACGAAGCGGACATCATTCGCCTGGGCTTCAAGCCGGGCCAGAAAGCCGACATCGTCTCGCTCTGGGATGACGGTCGCGAACGTCGGGTCAAGGGTTTTACCCTGCTGGCGTTCGACATTCCGGCCGGGCAGGCTGCGGCCTACTACCCTGAAGTGAACCCGCTGGTGCCCCTGGAAAGCACGGGCGACGGCAGCCACACGCCGACGTCGAAATTCGTTGCGATCCGCCTGGAAAAGGCGAGCGAGAGTGGACTGATCCTGGCCAAGTCGGCCTGACACACAGTTCATTGGCGAGGCGATTGGATTGTGTGGGAGCAAGCTTTGCTCCCACACAGCTCGCTCCCATGAGCGTACTTTTCGAGCGCCCACAAAAAAGGCCGTTTTCCCTGGAAAACGGCCTGTCCGAAGTAGCTAAAGACCGGCCAATTTGCGTTAAGTTCCGACCGTAAAACAATAACTTAGAGAATTGTGCACAAGTCGTGTTACTCGTCGGATTTCGATTGTAAGCAAGCGAAGCGAGCCTCAGGATCGCGCCGTCATCCCTTTGAGGCTCCTCTATGAAGTTCTCCTCCATTCTCTTGTTGTCCCTTAGCCTGGCCAGTGGCATCGCTTGCGCCGGTGGTACTGCCGAAGCAGGTGTGGGCGGCGCATTGGGCGGGGTTTTGGGTTCGGTCGTCGGCCAGTCCCTGGGCGGCAACACCGGTTCCACTATCGGCGCGGCGCTGGGCGGTGCGGGCGGTAGTGCGGTCGGCGCAGACAAACACAGCCGCGGCGAAGCGGCGATCGGCGGCGCGCTGGGCGCGGCCGGCGGCAACGTGGTCGGCCGTAGCGTCGGTGGCAGCACCGGCAGCCTGATCGGTGCGGCGGCGGGCGGTGGCGCGGGTGGCGCCCTGGGTAACTACATGGGCAAGGACGATGACGATGACCGCCGTTATGACGATCGCCGTGGTGATCGTCGCTACTACCGTGACGGCCACCCAGGTCGCGGCCATGCCTATGGGCACCGCAAAAAACATCATCGCCACTACCGCGACTAACGGCTGATCGATACCAGCCGTTGAAGATCGCAGCCTCCGACAGCGCCCAGCGCTGACAGGAGGCTGCGATTTTTTGTTTCAGACCACCAACCGCTCCAACGCCCCACGTAGCCGATCCGGAATCGCCACCGGCCGGTTTGACGCCCGATCCACGAATACGTGAACAAAACGCCCCGCCGCACAAGCCTCCTCCTCGCCTGCCTTGAACACCGCCAGCTCGTACTGCACCGAACTGCTGCCCAACTTGCCAACCCGCAGGCCGATTTCAATCCGGTCTGGAAAGGCGATCGAGGCGAAGTAGTCGCAGGCCGAACTCACCACGAACCCCACCACGTCTCCATCATGGATATCCAGGCCGCCGACTTCGATCAGGTAGGTATTCACAGCGGTATCGAAAAAGCTGTAGTAGGTGACGTTGTTGACGTGACCGTACACATCGTTGTCGTGCCAGCGCGTGGTGATGAGCTGCAAGTGTGGGTATTCGTTGCGTTGGGGCATCAGCTGTCCTTTACGGTTGTTCGATGGTCTTGACGTGGCACGGGGCTCAGGCCTGCGCGAAACCCTTGCCCTGCGCCGCCAGCTCGCCGATCAGGCGCGCGGGCTTCCACTGGTCGCCCTGCTTCGTTTCGAGCTCCAGCAGGCGTGCGTGGATGGCTTCCAGCCCCTGCCCGTCAGCCCAGGCCATCGGCCCGCCCTTGTCCGCAGGGAAGCCGTAGCCGTTGAGGTAGACCAGGTCGATCGCGTGGGCCGACTCGGCAATGCCTTCCTGCAGAATCTTCGCCCCCTCGTTGACCAGCGCCAGCAAGCAGCGCTCGAGGATTTCCTCCGGGCCGATCTCGCGACGCTGGAAGCCCAGCGCCTCACTGACCCGCAACACCAGCGCATCGACCTCGACATCATGCTCGGCCTGTCGACTGCCCGGCTCGTAGTGATAATACCCATTGCCGCTTTTCTGGCCGAACCGTCCCAGCTCGCACAGACGATTGTCCACCTGCACTTCGGGCGCATCCTGGCCCTTGCCCGCCAGCTCACGGGCACGCCACTCCAGGTCGATGCCAACGACGTCGTACATGCGAAACGGCCCCATGGCGAAACCGAAGCCTTGCAACGCCGCATCCACCTGATGGGGGAACGCCCCCTCCAGCAACATCTTGCGCGCTTCCAGCACATACGGATGAAGCATCCGGTTGCCAATGAAGCCATGGCAGTTGCCTGATATCACGCTGACCTTGCCCATGCGCTGGCCCAGCACCAGGGCCGCATCCAGCACCGCTTTGGAGGTTTGTGCGCCGCGAACGATCTCCAGCAGCTTCATGATGTGCGCCGGACTGAAGAAATGCAGGCCCAGGACCTGGGCTGGCCTGCGGGTGACGGCGGCGATGGCATCGATGTCCAGCGCCGACGTGTTGCTCGCCAGGATGGCCTCGGGCTTGAGCAGGCCGTCCAGCTCGCGAAAGATGGTCTGTTTGAGTTCCAGGTTTTCGTAGACCGCTTCGATCACCAGGTCCACCTCACGGATCGCCGCGTAATCATCCGCCCGTGTCACCCGGGCGATCCGCGCATCTGCCTCACCCTGGTCGATACGGCCCTGGCGCACACCATGGGCATAGGTCTCGGCCACGGCAACCAGTGCCTGCTCGAGCATCTGCGGATTGTTGTCGACCCACTGCACCGCCACGCCGGCGTTGGCCAGGCACATCACGATGCCCCGCCCCATGGTGCCTGCACCGACCACCGCGGCGCGCTGAATATCGAAAGGTGTCTGGCTCATGTTGGCTCTCTTGTTGGCGATCCGAAGACAGCCTTCACCTTAGTCAGCCGCCGAACGTTTTTGAAATTTATTCGTGTGATGAAGGGCATTCAGCGGATGGATGCAGCTCACAGGTGCGCTTGAGTCCACTGGCGAACTTCCGCGTATGGATACGCTTCCAGCGCGGCATACCCAGGGATCTTCCGCGCCTTCAATCGGGTGAACAGCGGCACACTGATCCCGCACAGGAAGCGGGTGAGGCGCTCGGCAGACGGCACGCTGCCGCTGTGCTGCTCATGCTTGTGGATAAAATCGCCACACAACGCCCCGAAGCTTTTATCCACAAGCGCCGGCAGCGCAGGCGGCTCCGGCAGGCGAGCGACCTGCCCATGGCACACCGAACAATGACCACACAGGTGTGGCGCACTGTCGTCGCCGAAATACTGCGCCAAGCGATGACCCAGGCAACGGTCGGTGGCGAACAATTCGAGCATGGCGTGGATCCGCTCGATTTCACCGTGTTCGTGCCGGGTGAAATAGGCATGCAGCTCGGCACTCAAGGCCTGCACATCCAGATCCGCTTCCAGCACGCTGTACACCTCGGTCATCTGTTTGCTTTCCAGTTCGATCCAGCCCTTCTCCTGGAAATAATCCAGCGCCTTGACCACCCGATTACGCTCAGCGTGGTACTGCCGGTGCATCCCGTCGAAATCCACCGTGGCCCAGCTCCGGGCGCGACTGGAGGTCTGGATGATGGCCGCGACGAAGTCCCTGCGCTCACCTTCGAAGCGCTCCAGCAGCTCCTGGGGCTCGGTCAGGAACTTGAAGCGATACTCCGCGAAATAGGCATAGCGCGGCGCGATCAGCCGGCGCAGCTCCAACTGGACCAGCAACGTCTTGAGCGGCAGTTGCCGGATGTTGCTCTGGTCCGCCAGCGGGCCCAGCAAGAACTCCCATTGCCCATCGGGGGCGGCGGCTTTCAGTTCGTCGAGCACGCAACGAATGCCTGCGAGCTCCGGCGTATCGCCATACACAAAGTTCTCCAGCACGTTGAGGCTGTCGCGATTGGCCAGTACCAGGCAATCCGATGGCTGTCCGTCGCGTCCGGCCCGGCCGATTTCCTGGCTGTAGTTCTCGATGGACTTGGGCAGGTCGAAATGCACGACGTTGCGGATATCGCTCTTGTCGATGCCCATGCCGAAAGCGATGGTGGCGACGATGCAATTGGATTGCCCGCCCATGAATCGCCGCTGGATGGCTTCCCGTTGCTCATGGGGCAAACCGGCGTGATAGGCCTCGGCCTCGATACCGTGCCGGCCCAGGTGCTCGGCGATCTGCTCGGCGGTTCGCTGCAAGGTGACGTAGACGATGCTCGGCTGCCCGGCACGCTCGCTCAACCACTGCACCAGCCGTGCGCGCTTGTCGGCACCCGGCACGGGCTCGACCAACAGATTGAGGTTCGGTCGGTAGAAGCCGGTCGTCACCACATCGGCGGCGGCAATGGCGAATTTCGCCTGCATGTCGGCGATGACCTTGGGCGTGGCGGTGGCCGTCAGCAGCAATACCTGGGGAATATTGAACTGGTGCTGGTAATCGGGAAGCTTGAGGTAGTCAGGTCGGAAGTTATGCCCCCATTCCGAAATACAGTGGGCCTCGTCCACCACCAGCAACGAAATCGGCACCTGCTGCAGGAAATTGCGAAAGCGCTCGTTCTTCAGGCGCTCCACGGAGATCATCAGGATCTTCAACTCGCCCGAACGGGCCCGCGCCATGGCGTCGTTGGCTTCGTCACGGCTCTGTGCCGAATCGATACTGGCCGCCGCGATGCCGTGGCGCTTGAGGAACGTCAACTGGTCTTGCATCAATGCCAGCAGTGGCGAAACCACCAGGGTCAGGTGCGGCAGGAGCAGGGCCGGCAATTGATAACACAGGGACTTGCCCGAGCCGGTGGGGAAGATGGCCGCCGCCGACCGACCGGCCAGTACGGCGCCGATGGCCGCCTCCTGACCGGGACGAAACTGTGGATAACCGAAAACCTGTTCCAGGGTGCTGTGCATGCGCGGTCGCTCCTTTGACTGCTGCGAGCCCCAAAGACTAGCGGGACAACGCAGCGCGTCGAGAAAAGGTCGGGGGTAAAAACGATACTGGATGATACAGCGTCGAGCGCCTTTGCCTTGCCACGAGCAGATACAAATCCGGGCAATTTGATGTCTCGTCCCGACTTCGCCAGCACGGTAAGGTGCGCCGAAAACTCCTGCTGTACGTCAAGGCCAGGAAGCCTGACGCTCGATTTCAATTCTTCAAGGAACGAACCATGCCACACCCATTTTCCGCTCTACGCGCGCTGACGATCACGTCGGCCTCATTGCTCGCCGGTTGCTTGACCGTCCCCGAGCCACCCGGCGTGGATCCTGCCCGGTTCGAAACCCCGGAGTATCACGCTCAACAAGGCTTGGCTGTCGTCAAGGCATCAGCGCTCTACGCTCGTGGCGGGACTGGCCAGGATGTTGTCGTGGCGTTGATCGACTCGGGGCTCAACGCCAGCCTCGAGGAGTTCGAGGGCAGACTGGGTGATCCTGGATTCGACCATGTCGAAGACCGTCCCGGCACCGTTGACCGCATCGGTCATGGCACGCAGATGGCCGGTATTCTTGCCGCCAACAAGGACGACCGGGGCATGCACGGCATCGCGTTCAATGCGCGGTTGATCCCCTTTCGCTTTGGCGACGACAACGAGCCGTTTTTCTTCGACAGCGAAATCGCCCGGTCCTGGCAAAGTGGTTTTGACAAGGGTGCCCGGCTGTTCAACAACTCGTGGGCCAATGCCATTCCCGCCACCGAGATCAATGAGGCACGCTACAACCAGGTGATGCCCGACTCCCTGGCCGTCGCTCGAAAACTGGTCGCGGACGGCGCCGTGTTGGTCTTCCCCACCGGTAACGAACTCAAGCGCGAGCCCCTGGCCGAGCCAGGACTGCCGGTCGCATTGCCAGAACTGGAAAAAGGCTGGATCGCAGTGGTGGCGTTGAAGAACGACGGCAGCGCCATCAATGGCAAATCCAACTATTGCGGCGTCGCAGCCGCCTGGTGCATCGCCGTTCCCGGCGGCGACGCCGGTGCACAGGCCGGCCTGCTCACCGTTGGCAAGGACGGCCGCTACGTGCAGACCGCTGGCACATCTCCCGCCGCCGCGTTGGTCAGTGGCGCACTGGCGGCGCTACAAAGCCTTCACCCGCAACTCAGCCCGCAGCAGATACGCGAACATCTGCTGGCGACAGCCAACCGCACAGGTATCTATGCCAACAGCGACGCCTATGGCAGAGGATTGATGGACCTTGAGGCCGCCGCACTACGCATGCCTGAACAGATGGCTGACTGAACCCAAACCCTTATCGCTCGCGAGCCTGGCAGCAATCGACTTGCGATACCCATGAACATTTTGCACCTGCCCCACCAACGGCAGGACGCCCGCGGTTCGCAGCTTGAAAAAGGAAATGACCATGACGCACAAACTGAATCTACCTACCGTCCTGATGCTGTCCCTACTGCTGGGCGGATGCATGAAATTCCCTGACGACCCGCCAATCCTCGCGATGGTCAAAACCACAACCGCGACGCCTGCGATTTCTTGATTGCAGCGTCCTTCTTTTTCCAACGGGCAACGATTTCCCCCTAAACTTTCCACCGGTACAGACGCACCTCTTCTATTCTGGACATTTCATCATGCACCTTGCGCCAGACTTCCCCGATGACCATGCCATGCGCCAACTCATGGAACTGCTCCACGAAGAAATCGGCCTGCCTGAACGCAAGACGATTCGCCTGGGCACTGCGATCAATCTCGACTTGGGTTGCGATGGCGCGGACGCCCGACACCTGATGGAAGCACTGGAGGAGCGGTTCGCCATCGAGCTCATCGACTACGACGCCTACCGCTATTTTCAGCCGGAAGGGTTCGATGTGTTTCAAAAGCGCAGGGCCAAGGGACGGGGGAACAAGCTGCCACTGACCATCGGCATGCTTTACAAGGCGATCAAGGCACAGCGATGGGATACGCGGGAAGTGGAAGAGGCCTAGCTGATCGGCGCGCCTCAAATAGCCGTCCACAAAAAACCGCCCATGAAGGGCGGTTTTTTTCATTCACCAACCAAGTCTTACAACTGCGGACCTGCAGCCTTGATCGCGTCGCTCACGTCGAACTTCTTGAAGTTCTCGATGAACAGACCGGCCAATGCCTTGGCCGCTTCGTCGTAGGCGGCTTTGTCGGCCCAGGTGTTGCGCGGGTTCAACAGGCCGGTCTCGACGCCTGGCACAGCCAGCGGCACGTCCAGGTTGATGATGTCCAGGTGTTCGGTTTCAGCACCGATCAGCGCGCCGCTCTGGATCGCCGCGATCACCGCACGGGTGGTCGGGATATTGAAGCGCTTGCCGACGCCGTAGCCGCCACCGGTCCAGCCGGTGTTGACCAGGTAGACCTTGGAGCCAAAACCACGGATGCGCTTGATCAGCAGCTCAGCGTACTCACCGGCCGGACGCGGGAAGAACGGGGCGCCGAAGCACGTGGAGAAGGTCGACTTGATGCCACTGCCCGAACCCATTTCGGTCGAGCCCACCAGTGCGGTGTAGCCGGACAGGAAGTGGTAGGCGGCTTGTTCTTCGCTGAGGATCGACACCGGCGGCAGTACGCCGGTCAGGTCGCAGGTCAGGAAGATCACGGCGTTTGGCTCGCCACCAAGGTTTTTCGGTGCGCGTTTTTCGATCAGCTCACGGGGGTACGCAGCGCGGCTGTTCTGGGTCAGGCTGTCGTCGGCGTAGTCGGCTTTCTTGGTGACCGGGTCCAGGACGACGTTTTCCAGTACGGCGCCGTGCTGGATGGCTTTCCAGATCACCGGCTCGTTCTTCTCGGACAGGTCGATGCACTTGGCGTAGCAGCCGCCTTCGATGTTGAAGACCACGCCCACGCCCCAGCCGTGTTCGTCGTCACCGATCAGGTAACGGCTTTCGTCGGCGGACAGGGTGGTCTTGCCGGTGCCCGACAGGCCGAAGAACAGAGTCACATCGCCCTCTTCGCCCATGTTCGCGGCGCAGTGCATCGGCAGCACGTCAACGGCTGGCAGCAGGAAGTTCTGCACGGAGAACAGGGCTTTTTTCATTTCACCGGCGTAGCGCATGCCGGCGATCAGCACTTTCTTGGCCGCGAAATTGATGATCACGGTACCGTCGGAGTTGGTGCCGTCGCGCTCAGGCTCGCAGACGAAGTTCGGCGCGTTGAGGATCTGCCACTCGTCCTTGCCGCCGGCGTTGTATTGCTCGGGGTTGATGAACAGGCAACGGCCGAACAGGTTGTGCCACGCCGTCTCGGTGGTCATCTTGACCGGCAGGTAGTGCGCAGGATCGGAGCCTACATGCACATGGGAGACAAAACGCTCGCGCTCGCCCAGGTAGGCTTCAACGCGGTTCCACAGGGCATCGAACTTGTCGGCCGGGAACTTGCGGTTGATCGGGCCCCAGGCGATGGCGTCCTGGGTGGTTGGCTCTTCCACGATGAAACGGTCGACTGGCGAGCGACCGGTACGATGACCGGTACGGACAACCAGCGCGCCAGTATCGGCAAGCTCGCCTTCACCGCGATTCAGGGCTTCTTTGACCAGATCATCGACACTCAGATCGGTGTACACGGCGTTATTGGCTTGCGTCATGAGATTCCCCGTCGGCCCGTGGCCGAGTGCTCCAAACGTTTTGTAGTAGGAAGTCGCGCACTACTACCCGAAAAAAGTGGGCCGGATTATGCCAGAAAAGCCCAAAAAAAGTAGGGCCCTCCCGTCAGTACGGCGTAAATCCGGCGTTTGCCAGGAGATTTACCTGCGCTGAACCGTTTTAGTGTCGAGTATCTGACGGTGTGTCGACACCCGCACCGGCGAACAATTGAGCGATGTCCGCCGCGTCGAACAGGTAGCGCTCGTTGCAGAACTGGCAGTCGATCTCGATGGCGCCGCCATGCTCGATCACCAGTTGCTGCGCATCTTCCAGACCCAGACTGACCAGCGCATTGCCGGAACGTTCACGAGAGCAACTGCATTGGAAGCGCAACGGCTGGCCGTCGAACAAGCGTACCTGCTCCTCGTGGTAGAGGCGATGCAGCACGGTTTCGTTGTCCAGGCTCAGCAGCTCATCGGCGCTCAGGGTGCTGGCCAGAGCGGTGATGTGCTGCCAACTGGCGTCGCGCTCCTCCGGGTCGCGAAGGCGATCGGCAGGCAGTTGTTGCAGCAGCAGACCGCGCGCGCGCCGCCCGTCGGCGTAGAGCCAGAACCGTGTATTGGTCTGCTGGGACATGACGAAGTAGTTGGTGAAGCACTCGGCCAGGGTCGCGCCGTCGAGATCGACGATGCCCTGGTAGCGCTTGCCATGGGTGGGGTCCACCGTCAGGGCCAGCACGCCGTCGGGCATCATGTCGGCCAGGGTCGCGTCGGGCGCGATCTGCTCGGCGTGATAGCGGGCCAGGCCACGGATCTCGCGCTCGCTGGAGCACTCGATCATCAGCAGCGGGACCGGCCCCTCGGAACGCGCCTGGAGAATCAGCAAGCCATCGAACTTCAAGGTGCCCACTAGCAACGCCGCAGCCGCCATCAGCTCGCCGAGCAGTTGTGCGACCGGCTCCGGATAGGGGTGCTTGGCGAGGACTTCGGCGTAGCTACGCTCCAACGCCACCAGCTCGCCACGGGCGTCGCTGTCATCGAAGATGAAACGTTGGGTGTAGTCGGTATCCGGTAAATCAGTCATAGGATCTGGTATCTGCGGTGATGACAAATGATGGCGGGCATTTTATGGGCATTCAGGGTGGGTTCCAAGCAAGGCTTGGGTTTGCCTGACGGGAAGATCCGCATGACTTAACCCCATGGACAGATCCCACTGGAACCTGTGGCGAGGGGATTTATCCCCGCTGGCTGTGCAGCAGCCCTTTTAACGTGCACCCTCGCACCTGTGCGCCATATGTTTGGTTGGGGCTGCTACGCAGCCCAGCGGGGATAAATCCCCTCGCCACAATCGCCTGACTGACAGGCAGCCAGGCCTGCGCGCCTACTCGCTGTTGCTGCCGTGAAACTTGAACAGGTCCCGGCGCTGCTTCTTGCTCGGCTTGCCATCGGTGCTGACCCCCAGGGCACCGGCCTTGCGTTGCGCGGCGGCGGCTTCGCGCCTGGCGATGCTGGCTTCGGTTTCGCGGTACAACGCCTGCGCTTCAGGTGCGCCGCGACGCACGATCGACAGGGCCTCGACCACCACGGTCTTTTCATCGAACCCGGTGCGGATGACAAACTCATCGCCGATGCGGGGCTCCTTGCCCGGCTTGCAGCGCTCTCCCCGGTGATGGACCTTGCCGCTTTCGATGGCGGTCTTGGCCAGGGCCCGCGTCTTGTAGAAGCGCGCCGCCCACAACCATTTATCGAGACGGACCTTGTCGTCTTCTTCCTTTTTTTGTGCCACTGCAATTCCTCTTTCTGCCATTAGCCGGAACTGTACTACCGTTTTTGTCGAGCGCACGAATCAGGCCCGACGGATAGAATGCCCGCCAAACCGACGCCACACCCATCGCTTCGGCCGGAATCGGTTACAAGCACACACAAGTGCGTAGATAACTGTCGCCATTTTGTGATTATTCTGCGTGAATACCGCGATTCGCGGAGTCCACGATCCGATGTACTGATCGCAGGTTTTTTTTATTGAAGACTTTTGACCATTTGACCGTTGTCGGTCTGCGCGAGTGGGTGGCGCTCCCGGATCTGGGAGTCGTGGGCCTGCGGGCAAAAATCGACACCGGGGCCAGCACCTCCAGCCTGCATGCCACCGACATCGAGCCATTCGAGCGCGATGGCGAAAAGTGGGTGCGCTTCACGGCGCACCTTGGCACGGTGGTGCAGTTGCGCCATCGCCGCTGCGAAGCCCCGCTGGTGGCACGCAAGACCATAAAGAGTTCCAACGGCCACGCTCAGGTCCGCTACGTGATCAGCACCACGTTGGCACTGGGTGACCGGGTCTGGCGGGTCGAGTTCACCCTCGCCTGCCGAAAATCCATGCGATATCGCCTGTTACTGGGTTCCAAAGCCTTGATCGACGGCCAATTGGTAGTCAATCCGGGCACCAAATATGTTCAAGAAAAGCCGGCATTCCCGGTGTCCACTACCTCTGCCACAGGTGTTGCATGAAGATCGCTGTGCTGTCGCGTAATCCGCGTCTGTATTCCACTCGTCGCCTGGTTGAAGCCGGGACCGAACGTGGCCATGAAATGGTGGTGATCGATACCCTGCGCGCCTACATGAACATCGCCAGCCACAAGCCGCAGATCCACTACCGCGGCAAGCCGCTGGAAGGGTTCGACGCGGTGATCCCGCGCATCGGCGCATCGGTGACGTTCTATGGCTGCGCGGTGTTGCGCCAGTTCGAAATGATGGGGGTGTTTCCCCTCAACGAGTCGGTGGCCATCGCCCGTTCCCGGGACAAGCTGCGCTCGCTGCAATTGCTGTCGCGGCGCGGGATCGGCTTGCCGGTCACCGGTTTTGCCCACTCGCCCGACGACATTCCCGACCTGATCGCGATGGTCAACGGCGCACCGCTGGTGATCAAGGTGCTGGAAGGCACCCAGGGCATCGGCGTGGTCCTGTGTGAAACCGCGACGGCGGCGGAGTCGGTGATCGAGGCATTCATGGGCCTGAAGCAGAACATCATGGTCCAGGAATACATCAAGGAAGCCGGTGGCGCCGACATTCGCTGCTTCGTGGTCGGCGACAAAGTGATTGCCTCGATGAAACGCCAGGCCAAGCCCGGTGAGTTCCGCTCCAACCTGCATCGCGGTGGTAGCGCCAGCCTGATCAAAATCACCCCGGAAGAGCGCATGACCGCCCTGCGGGCCGCAAAAGTCATGGGCTTGGCCGTGGCGGGCGTGGACATCCTGCGCTCCAACCACGGGCCACTGGTGATGGAGGTCAACTCCTCGCCGGGCCTGGAAGGCATCGAGACCACCACCAGCAAGAACGTGGCGGGGATCATCATCGAGCATCTGGAAAAGAATGGCGGGCCGAACATGACCCGAACTAAAGGAAAAGGCTAAGTCAACATAAAACCCTGTGGGAGCGAGCTTGCTCGCGAAAGCGGTACATCAGTGCCGAATCGGTTGACTGACACACCGTCATCGCGAGCAAGCTCGCTCCCACAGGTTCCTGCAATCAGATCGATTACACCGCATCCCGGGGCAGCATCAACCCCAACGGCAATCGCACCCGAGCCTCCAGCCCGCCACCGGCGCGGTTGCGCAACTCGACATTGCCGCCGTGCATCGAGGCGATACGCTTGACGATGGCCAGGCCCAGCCCCGTGCCTTTCCCACCCCGGGCGCGATCGCCCCGGGTGAAGGGGTTGAAAATGGCTTCCAGCTCCGAGGGATCGATGCCGGCGCCACGGTCCATGACGCTCAGTACCACGTAAGGCGCGCTGGTGTCGCCGGAAACATAGGCCGCCACTTCGACGCCGGCGCCGGCATGGTTCAGGGCATTGCCGATCAGGTTGTTCAACAAACGCTTCATCGACACCCGGCGCAACGGGAACGGCTGAATCGGCTCCAGGCGCAGGTGCACTTTCTCGTCGTTCTGGTTATAGGGCGCGACCACTTCCCGCACCAACTCGCTGAGGTCCACCTCTTCCACGGACTCATCACGACCGTCGCGTATGAACGCCAGGAACTGGTCGAGAATCGCGTCCATGTCCTCGATGTCGCGGACCATCTCGTCGGTCAGGTCGGTGTGCTCGCCCATCAACTCCAGCGACAACCGCAGCCGGGTCAAGGGCGTGCGCAGGTCGTGGGAGACGCCCGCCAGCATCAGCTCGCGTTCGCGCCCGGCCTGTTCCACATCCTCGGCCATCTGGTTGAAGGCGCGGTAGACCTCGGTCATCTCGCTGGGCGTATCGCTGATGGGCAGCCGCACGCTGCGCCCCTGGCCCAGTTGGCGGGCGGCGTAGACCAGGCGTTTCAACGGTTGGTTGAGCTGGCTGACGAAGATCCACGCCGATGCCGTCGACAGCAGGCCGATGGCCAGGAACCAGCCGAGCACGTTCCAGATTTTCTGGCCGCGCAACGGATGCGGGTACAACGGCACTTTCAGCCAGCCATCCCCCAGGCTTGGAGCCCGTACCCAAAGCGCCGGCGGCGAATGCATGCGCAAGCGCACCTCGGTATCGGCGCCCAGTTCGGCTTGCATCTGGCGCTGATAGATCTCGCTGTAGGGCCAATGCTGCTCGCCCTCCGGCACGCCGGCACCGACGACACGGATCAGCGTCGCCGCCTCGGCAATCTTCGCCCGGTTGGTTTCGTCCGCCGCCCAATAGGCCCGCAGGGTCAAGGCAACGCCGTGGCTGTACTGTCGGTCCACGAGCACGTCTTCGTTCATCAGCAGGTACACCAACGTCAGTGCCTTGGAAAAGAGCACGACGATCAGCACCAGCCAGAGGGTGCGGGAGAAGAAACTCTGGGGGAACCAAACGGGGGTTTTCATGAATAACCGCTACACACTTGCAGGAGCGAGCGATGCTCGCACAATGGCAGACCGCGAGTCGCCTGGAAGAAGACATTTCAACCGGCCAGGCCACCCGCTCCTACAAATCGCCGATCACTTGCTGGCGGCGCCATCCGGCACGAACACGTAACCCACGCCCCAGACGGTCTGGATATACCGCGGCTTGGAAGGATCAGGCTCGATCATCCGGCGCAGGCGGGAAATCTGCACGTCGATGGAGCGCTCCAGCGCATCCCATTCACGACCACGGGCCAGGTTCATCAGCTTGTCGCGGGTCAGCGGCTGGCGGGCGTTCATCACCAGGGCCTTGAGCACGGCGAACTCACCGGTGGTGAGCATGTGGACCTCATCGCCGCGCTTGAGCTCACGGGTGGCCAGGGACAGTTCGTAGTCGCCGAAGGTCACGCTTTCATCTTCGCTGCCCGGCGCACCCGGCACCGGCGCCGACTGGCGGCGCAGCACCGCCTTGACGCGGGCCATCAACTCGTCGGGGTTGAACGGCTTGGCCAGGTAATCGTCGGCGCCCAGTTCCAGGCCCTTGATACGGCTCAACTCGTCACCCTTGGCGGTGAGCATGATGATCGGGATCTGGTTGTTGGCGCCGCGCAGGCGGCGGCAGGCGGTCAGGCCGTCTTCACCGGGCAGCATCAGGTCGAGTACGACCAGGTTGAATACTTCACGGGCCAGCAACCGATCCATTTGCTCGGTGTTCGGGACGGTGCGGGCGCGGTAGCCCTTGCTGACGAAAAAGCGTTCCAGCAGGCTGCTCAGCCCTGGATCGTCGTCAACAATAAGAATTTTTTCGCCTTCAGCAGTTTGTGCAGTGCTGCTCATAGGAAGCTCCTTTGATCTCGGCGCGCATTATGGCCTAGCTGCCGTTATACGCACCGTGTGCATTGTTAGCAGATTTTTCCTCTATCTCCACAAATCCGGGTATCGAGCCTACAGACCATGTCCCCCCCTCAGGACGGAACGCTGGTTATAATGCGCGGCCTTTTGTGCCAGGGAATGTCGGATCGTGATCCCGGCGTGCCATTTTTTTAGCCTTGGCAAGGCAACTTTTTGAATTTCGCGGGTCGACAGGCAGCCTTTTGACCCAGGCAGCGGCGCAGGCCAGGCCGCTCAACCAGTCTCGCCGAGCCCGGTTTCAGTGGTGGCGAGCCTGATTTCACAATTTGTCAGGTGGTTTTATGGACAGCATCAACAGCCGCATCGCCGAGGAACTCGGTGTACGCCCACAGCAGGTCGAGGCGGCCGTCGCGCTACTCGATGAAGGTTCCACGGTACCGTTCATCGCCCGTTACCGGAAAGAAGTGACCGGCAGCCTCGATGACACCCAATTGCGGCATCTGGAAGAGCGCCTGCGCTACCTGCGCGAACTCGACGAACGGCGCATCAGCATCCTGGCCAGTATCCAGGAGCAGGGCAAGCTGACCCCGCAACTCGAGCGCGACATCAAGCTGGCCGACACCAAGACTCGTCTCGAAGACTTGTACCTGCCCTACAAGCAAAAACGCCGCACCAAGGGCCAGATCGCCCTGGAAGCCGGCCTCGGCGAGCTGGCCGACGGCCTGTTCAACGACCCGACCCTGGCCCCGGAAACCGAAGCCGCGCGCTTCGTCGATGCCGAAAAAGGCGTGGCGGACGTGAAAGCGGCGCTGGAGGGTGCCAAGTACATCCTCATGGAGCGTTTCGCCGAAGACGCCAACCTGTTGGAAAAACTGCGCAACTTCCTCAAACAGGAAGCCATCCTCAGCGCCCGGGTGATCGCCGGCAAGGAAGAGGAAGGCGCGAAGTTCCGCGATTACTTCGAACACGACGAACCGCTCAAGAGCATGCCGTCCCACCGCGCGCTGGCGATTTTCCGGGGTCGCAACGAAGGCATCCTCAGCTCCGCCTTGAAGGTCGGTGAAGAGTTGCCGGGCACCATGCACCCGTGCGAAGGCATGATCGGCCAGCAGTTCGGCATCCAGAACCAGAACCGCGCCGCCGACAAATGGCTGGCCGAAGTGGTGCGCTGGACCTGGAAGGTCAAGCTCTACACCCACCTGGAAACCGATCTGCTGGGCGAGTTGCGCGACAACGCCGAGACCGAGGCGATCAACGTGTTCGCCCACAACCTGCACGACCTGCTGCTGGCCGCACCGGCCGGCCCCCGCGCCACCCTGGGCCTGGACCCGGGCCTGCGCACCGGTTGCAAGGTCGCGGTGGTGGACTCCACCGGCAAGCTGCTGGATCACGCCACGGTCTACCCGCACGTGCCGCACAACAAATGGGACCAGACCCTCGCGGTGCTCGCCGCCCTGTGCGCCAAGCATTCGGTGGACCTGATCGCCATCGGCAACGGCACCGCCAGCCGCGAGACCGACAAACTGGCCGCCGAGCTGATCAAGAAATACCCAGCCATGAAAATGACCAAGGTCATGGTCTCCGAGGCCGGCGCTTCGGTTTACTCGGCATCGGAACTGGCTTCCAAGGAATTCCCCGACCTGGATGTGTCGATCCGTGGTGCGGTGTCCATCGCCCGTCGCCTGCAGGATCCACTGGCGGAGCTGGTGAAGATCGACCCCAAATCCATCGGTGTCGGCCAGTACCAGCACGACGTTTCCCAACTGAAACTGGCCCGTGGCCTGGACGCGGTGGTGGAAGATTGCGTGAATGCCGTGGGCGTGGACGTGAACACCGCTTCGGTGGCGCTGCTGGCGCGGATCTCCGGCCTGAACGCCACGCTGGCGCAAAACATCGTCACCCACCGTGACGAACATGGCGCGTTCAAGACCCGCGCCGCGTTGAAGAAAGTCCCACGCCTGGGCGAAAAAACCTTCGAACAGGCCGCCGGCTTCCTGCGGGTCATGAACGGCGACAACCCGCTGGATTCGTCGGCCGTCCACCCCGAAGCCTACCCGCTGGTGCAACGCATTGCCGCCCAGACTGACCGCGACATTCGTTCGCTGATCGGTGATGCCGCGTTCCTCAAGCGCCTGGACCCGAAGAAATTCACCGACGAAACCTTCGGCCTGCCCACCGTCACCGACATCCTCCAGGAACTGGAAAAACCGGGCCGCGACCCGCGTCCCGAGTTCAAGACCGCCGAGTTCCAGGACGGTGTCGAGGACCTCAAGGACCTGCAACCGGGCATGATCCTCGAAGGCGTGGTGACCAACGTCACCAACTTCGGTGCTTTCGTCGACATCGGCGTGCACCAGGACGGCCTGGTGCACATTTCGGCGTTGTCCGAGAAGTTCATCAAGGACCCGCGCGAAGCGGTGAAGGCTGGCGATGTGGTGAAAGTGAAGGTCATGGAAGTCGACATCCCGCGCAAACGTGTCGGCCTGTCGATGCGCATGAGCGACACGCCCGGCGAGAAAGTCGATGGTGCCCGTGGTGCTCGCCCTGGCTCGACGCCGCGTCAGTCGCAGAACACCGCGCCGCGCAAGGAAACCGCCACCGCGGCCCCGGCGAACAACGCCATGGCTTCGCTGTTCGCCAACGCCAAGCAGTTGAAGAAGCGCTGATGGACGTGCCGGCCGGGTTGGTGGAAAGCGCCTTCTTCAAGCTGCTCGGCTGCCGCTTGCAAAGCCTGGGGGACGGGGTGGCGCAAGTCGCCCTGGGCCTTGAGCCGCCGTTGCGCAACCGCGGCGGCAAGCTGCACGGCGGCGCACTGTTCAGCCTGGTGGACATCGCCATGGGCCTGGCCTGCTCCAGTGTCCATGGCTTTGACCAGCAGAGCGCGACCATCGAATGCAAGATCAACTACATTCGCGCCGTGTCCGACGGCGAAGTGCTGTGCACCGCCCGGGTCATCCACCCGGGGCGGCGCACGCTGGTGGTCGAGGCCGAGGTGATGCAAGGCGACAAACTGGTCGCAAAAGCGCAAGGCACGTTCGCTGTCCTATAGCTCCCTGTCATCGATTTGAGTTAATTTCGACGCCATGAATGCAGTGTCGGGCTTTCCTGTGGGAGCGAGCTTGCTCGCGATAACGGAGGGTCAGTCCAGATCAACGTTGCTGATCCACCGCCATCGCGAGCAAGCTCGCTCCCACAGTGGGGTTGCGGTGGCTAGCTTTTGGCACGAAAACCAGGCGAAAACGCCAGTTTTAACTTCACCCTTGTAGACCGTCTTGCCCACCCCCATATTGGGGCGACCGACGCGTGAAGGAATTCAACTTGAGCGACCTTTTAAACCGCCGCCTGGCCCTGCTCGGCGAGCGCGCCAACCTCTCCCTGCTCGAACAGTGCCTGCACGGCATCGAGCGTGAATGCCTGCGTGTCACGGACGATGGGCGCCTGGCGCAGACTCCGCACCCCAAGGCCCTCGGTTCGGCGCTGACCAACGAACAGATCACTACCGACTATTCCGAGTCGCTGCTGGAGTTCATCACGCCGGCCCTGGCCAACCCGGCCGATACCTTGCGCAGCCTCGACAAGATCCACCGGTTTGCCTACAGCAAACTGGATGACGAGTACTTGTGGAGCCCGTCGATGCCGTGCCCACTGCCGGCCGAAGAAGACATTCCGATCGCCTACTACGGCACCTCGAATATCGGCCAGCTCAAGTACGTCTATCGCAAGGGCCTGGCCCTGCGCTACGGCAAGACCATGCAATGCATCGCCGGGATCCACTACAACTTTTCCCTGCCGGAAAAGCTCTGGCCGCTGTTGCGCCAGGACGAAGCCGCCGAGGTGAGCGACCGGGACTTCCAATCGTCGGCCTACATCGCGCTGATCCGTAATTTCCGCCGCTACAGCTGGTTGCTGATGTACCTGTTCGGGGCCTCGCCGGCCCTGGACGTCGGTTTCCTGCGGGGCCGCCCGCACCAGTTGGAACAACTGGATCCGGACACCTTGTACCTGCCCTACGCCACCAGCCTGCGCATGAGCGACCTGGGTTACCAGAGCAACGCCCAGGCCGGCCTCACGCCCTGCTACAACAACCTGGCGAGCTACACCGACAGCCTGCGCAAAGCGGTGGCGACGCCCTACGCGCCGTACGTCGAAGTCGGCACTCACCAGAACGGCGAGTGGGTGCAGCTCAATACCAACATCTTGCAGATCGAAAACGAGTACTACTCCAACATCCGTCCCAAGCGCGTGACCTACACCGGCGAGCGACCGATCCAGGCCTTGATGGCCCGGGGGATCCAGTACGTCGAAGTGCGCTGCCTGGACATCAACCCGTTCCTGCCGATGGGTATCGACCTCACCGAGGCGCGGTTCCTCGATGCGTTCCTGCTGTATTGCGGCCTCAATGACAGCCCGCAGTTGGAGAACAACGAATGCGGCAACGCCACGAGCAACTTCCTGACCGTGGTCAAGGAAGGTCGCAAGCCAGGCCTGCAATTGCAGCGCCAGGGTCAAGCGGTGGACATGCAGGCCTGGGCCGTGGAACTGCTGGAAAAAATCGCCCCGCTGGCCTCGCTGCTCGACCAGAGCCAGGGTGGCGATGCCCATCGCCAGGCACTGGACGCGCAATTGGCGAAAGTCCGCGATCCGTCCCTGACGCCTTCCGCCCAGGTGCTGGCCGCGATGGCCGAACACCAGGAAAGCTTCGCCCAGTTCTCCCTGCGCCAAAGCAAGGCCCACGCCGAATTCTTCCGCGCCGAGCCGTTGCCTGCCCAGGAGCAAGCGACATTCGAAGCGACCGCACGCGAGTCGCTGGTCCAGCAAGCCGAGCTGGAGCAGAACGAGGTGGGGGATTTCGATGTGTTCGTGGGTTCCTACCAGGCGAGCATCCTGGCGATCAGTAACTGACCAGCCCTCTTTGGCGGGGATACTCTTGTGGCGAGGGAGCTTGCTCCCGCTGGACTGCGCTGTAGGAGCTGCCGAAGGCTGCGATCTTTTGATCTTTCGCTTGAGACTCAAGCACCAGCGGAAAGATCGCAGCCTCGCTTCGCTCGACAGCTCCTACAGCCGAGCGGGAGCAAGCTCCCTCGTCACGGAGGCCTTAGTCGTTTCCGGATGTTCTTTCGCAAATAAGCTAATTCTAAAAAGTTATTTATTTTTGAATTCTTAGATCAATTAGTCTCCTCGAACGCCGAACGTCCGGTGGCCTGTTGAGGAGATTGTCCATGTCTTTGCGTTTCCCCCTTCGCCTTCTCGCGGCCGCCTCCCTGGCAGCAACGAGTCTTTTTGCCCAGGCAGCCGACCTGACCGTCGCCTACCAGACCACCGTCGACCCGGCCAAGGTCGCCCAGGCCGACGGCGCCTATGAAAAAGCCACCCAAGCCAAGATCGACTGGCGCAAGTTCGACAACGGTGCCGACGTCATCACCGCCATCGCCTCGGGCGATGTGCAGATCGGCTACCTCGGCTCCAGCCCGCTGACCGCCGCCATCACCCGCAAGGTCCCGGTGGAAACCTTCCTCATCGCCACTCAGATCGGCGCCGCCGAGGCCTTGGTGGTTCGTGACGGCTCCGGCATCAATTCCCCGCAAGACCTGATCGGCAAGAAAATCGCCGTGCCGTTCGTGTCCACCGGTCACTACAGCCTGCTCGCCGCGTTGAAACACTGGAACATCGACCCGTCGAAAGTCACCATCCTCAACCTGGCGCCACCGGCCATCATCGCCGCCTGGAAGCGTGGCGACATCGACGCCACCTACGTCTGGGACCCGGCCCTGGGTGTGGCCAAGGAAAACGGCAAGGTGCTGATCACCTCCGCGGAGCTGGCCAAGTTCGGCGCACCGACGTTCGACGCCTGGATCGTGCGCAAGGACTTCGCCCAGAAGCATCCTGAAATCGTCACCGCCTTCGCCAAAGTGACCCTGGACGCCTACGCCCACTACCGCAAGGACCCACAGGCCTGGCTGGCCGATGCGTCCAACGTCGACAAACTGGTGAAACTCTCCGGTGCCAAGGCCAGTGATATCCCGCTGCTGTTGCAAGGCAACGTCTTCCCCCTGGCGGCCGATCAGGTCGTAAGCCTCGGCGCTCCGACCACCCAAGCCATCACCGACACCGCCGCCTTCCTCAAGGAGCAAGGCAAGGTCGAAGCCGTGCTGCCGGACTACGCGCCTTTTGTCAGCGCCAAATACATCACCCAGTGATCGAATACTAAAAGGAGTCACGGCGATGGCCTTGCTACAGCTGGAGCGCATCAGCGCACAGTACCCCGGCGCGGCGGAACCCGTGCTGGCGGACATTTCACTGACCCTGGGGCCCCAGCAGTTGCTGGTCGCCCTCGGCCCGTCCGGCAGTGGCAAGACATCGCTGTTGAACCTGATCGCCGGGTTCGTCGAGCCCAGCGCCGGGCAGATCACCCTCGACGGCACGCCGGTGAAGGGCCCGAGCGCCGAACGCGGCGTGGTGTTCCAGGACGATGCGCTGCTGCCATGGCAGGACGTACTGGCAAACGTCGGGTTCGGCCTGGAACTGGCCGGCATTCCCAAGGAAAAACGCGAGGCTCGCGCCCGGGAAATGCTTGCCCTGGTGGACCTGGCCGGTTTCGAGCGACGCCGCGTCTGGCAGCTTTCCGGCGGCCAGAAACAACGCGTCGGCCTGGCCCGGGCGTTGGCGGCCGACCCGCGTGTGCTGTTGATGGATGAGCCATTCGGTGCGCTGGACGCCTTCACCCGCGAGCAGATGCAGGAACTGTTGCTGCAGGTCTGGCAGCGCACCGCCAAGCCGGTGTTCCTGATCACCCATGACATTGAAGAGGCCGTCTTCCTCGCCACGGACTTGATTCTGCTGGCACCGAACCCGGGGCAGATCGTCGAGCGCCTGAGCCTGGATTTCGGCCAGCGCTACGGAGCCGGGGAGTTGGCACGCTCGATCAAGTCCGACCCACGCTTCATCGAAACCCGCGAGCATGTGCTCGCCAAAGTGTTTTCCCAACGCAGCGCCACTCGCCCCCAGGAGCGCGCATGAGCAGCTACGAAATTCCAGCCGTGGTCCGTGACGCGACGACCCGGCCTACGGCCAGCGGTTTGAGACCCCACCTGAGTACACGTTGGATCAGTGGCTTGACCCTGATCGCGCTGCTGGCAGCCTGGTGGGCCGTCACCGCCAGCGGCCTGATCGAACCACTGTTCCTGCCGCCGCCGTCGGCCGTGCTGCAAAAAGGCTGGCTGCTGGCGACCCACGGCTACATGGACTCCACCCTCTGGCAACACTTGGCCGCCAGCCTTGAACGCATCGGCCTGGGCCTGTTGTTCGCGGTGCTGACGGCGGTGCCGGTGGGCATCGCCATCGGCGCCAACCGCATCGCGCGCGGCGTGCTCGATCCGTTGATCGAGTTCTACCGGCCGATTCCACCGTTGGCGTACCTGCCATTGATCGTGATCTGGTGCGGCATCGGCGAGTTGTCGAAGGTGCTGCTGATCTACCTGGCGATCTTCGCCCCGATTGCCATTGCCACCGCCACCGGCGTGCGCACCGTCGACCGGGCCAAGCTGCGCGCGGCGCAATCGTTGGGCGCCACGCGGGCACAGTTGATTCGCCATGTGATCGTGCCCAGTGCCCTGCCGGACATTCTCACCGGTATCCGCATCGGCCTGGGCGTGGGCTGGTCGACACTGGTGGCCGCCGAACTGATCGCCGCCACCAGCGGGCTGGGATTCATGGTGCAGTCAGCGGCGCAGTTCCTGGTCACCGATGTGGTGGTGCTGGGAATCCTGGTGATCGCGCTGATTGCCTTCGCCATGGAAATGGGCCTGCGCGCCCTGCAACGCAAACTGGTGCCGTGGCACGGCCAGATCCATTGACACCCAATGACCACGCCGACCATTCGGCGCCCAGACCGAGAACACTGCGATGAACCGCCCGACCATTACGCCCTTGAGCACCGCCCTCGGCGCGCAGATCGAAGGAATCGATATCCGCCAGCCGCTGAGCCAGGCCGACCGCGACACCCTCGAGCAGGCGCTGCTCGAACACCAGGTGCTGTTTTTCCGCGACCAGCCGATCGAACCGCCCCAGCAGGCGCGTTTCGCCGCGTATTTTGGCGACCTGCACATTCATCCGATCTACCCCAACGTACCGGAACAGCCTGAAGTACTGGTGCTCGACACCGCCGTCACCGATGTGCGCGACAACGCCGTGTGGCACACCGACGTGACCTTTCTGCCAACGCCAGCCCTCGGCGCGGTGCTCAGCGCCAAGCTGTTGCCGGCGGTGGGTGGCGACACGTTGTGGGCCAGTGGCATCGCCGCCTACGAAGCCTTGTCGACACCGTTGAAACGCTTGCTGGAAGGCCTGACGGCGACTCACGACTTTACCCGGTCCTTTCCCTTGGAGCGGTTTGGCAACACCGCCGAAGACTTGGCCCGCTGGGAAGAGGCACGGCGGAAAAACCCGCCGCTGTCCCATCCGGTGATCCGCACCCATCCGGTGAGCGGGCGTCGCTCACTGTTCGTCAACGAAGGCTTCACGACACGGATCAACGAGCTGTCGGAAAACGAAAGCGAGGCGATCCTGAAACTGCTGTTCGCCCACGCCACCCGCCCGGAGTTCACCCTGCGCTGGCGCTGGCAGGTCAACGACGTGGCGTTCTGGGATAACCGTGTGACCCAGCATTTCGCCGTGGACGACTACCGCCCGGCCCGGCGGGTGATGCACCGGGCGACGGTGTTGGGGGATGTGCCGTTTTTTCGCTGAACAGCGATGGAATCGCCTTTGTGGCGAGGGGATTTATCCCCGCTGGGTTGCGACGCAGCCCTAAAACCTGCACGCACGATCTGAAAGGCAGGCCGTGCTGAGCTGTTCCTGGGGCTGCTTCGCAGCCAGCGGGGATAAATCCCCTCGCCACAGGGGGTTTGGGTTACTCCGCCGACGAAGGCTTTTCCCAAAGATTGATCCCGCCTTCCTGGGCAAATCGGTCGATCTCGGCCAGTTCTTCAGCGCTGAAGTTCAGGTTCTGCAAGGCTCCGACGTTCTCGATGATCTGCTCCGGCCGGCTGGCGCCGATCAGGGCGGAGGTGACCCGGGGATCGCGCAAGGTCCAGGCCAGGGCCATTTGCGCCAGGCTCTGGCCACGACGTTGGGCGATCTCATTGAGGGCGCGTACGTGGGCGAGGTTCTCCTGCGACAAGTGCGAAGCCTGCAACGAGCCGCCCCCCGGACGATTCACCCGCGCATCGGCCGGAACGCCCTTGAGGTACTTGTCGGTCAGCAGGCCTTGGGCCAACGGGGTGAAGGCAATCACGCCGGTACCCAATTCGTCAGTGGCGTCCAGCAGGTCTTTTTCCACCCAGCGGTTGAGCAGGTTGTAGGCCGGCTGATGGATCAGCAGCGGGACTTTCCACTCTTTGAGCAGCGCCGCCATTTCCCGGGTCTTCACCCCGGAATACGAGGAAATGCCGATGTACAGCGCCTTGCCCTGCTGCACTGCAGTGGCCAGTGCACTGGCGGTTTCTTCCAGGGGCGTATCGGGGTCGAAGCGGTGGGAATAGAAGATATCCACATAGTCCAGCCCCAGGCGTTGCAGGCTCTGGTCGAGGCTGGCCAACACGTATTTGCGCGAGCCACCGCCCTGGCCGTAAGGTCCCGGCCACATGTCCCAACCGGCCTTGCTGGAGATGATCAGCTCATCGCGGTACTGCTGGAAATCTTCGCGCAGCAACCGGCCGAAATTGATCTCGGCGCTGCCATAGGGCGGGCCGTAGTTGTTGGCCAGGTCGAAGTGGTTGATACCCAGGTCGAACGCCGTGCGCAGCAAGGCACGCTGGGTATCGATGGGCGTACTGTCGCCGAAGTTGTGCCACAACCCCAGCGACAGCGCCGGCAGCACCAACCCGCTGCGACCGACGCGGCGGTAAGGAATGGACTCGTAGCGGTTTTGCGCAGCGGTGTAGGTCATCGAAAAGGCTCTCTGTTCGGACGGCGGGTGACAGACGCTAACATTTCACAGACGCCTCGGTCAGGCTGAAAGTTCGCGCAAGGCCGCCGCTGCCAGAAAACCCGAACGCGAGCTATAACGCTGGTCCCGTCGCACGGTTTGGTCGATGCGCTCAAGCAATTGCTCGGGCAACGTGGCGTTGAACCGCACTGACTTTCCGAAATAGGGCGTGACATCAAACTCGACCACCCCCCATATCCCCCCGGCGTATTGTGGATCGTCGAGATGATCGTCGATTTCATGGATCTGCGGCAGCGGTTCGCCGTCGGCTATCAAGCCTTCATAGTGCAACGAGAGCGCCTCTTTCACATTTTCGAATGCCTGGCTCACAGTACTGCCTGCGGAGAAACAACCCGGTACATCCGGGACCGTCACTCCGTAGTCGGAATCGGCATCCTTGTGCAGAACGACCGGAAATTTCATGTGGACGAATCCTTCCTTCAGATCCGGCAACCGCAGCAACCGGTCTGATAACAATGCATCCCCATCGGGGATTTCGTAATCGGTCATGGGCTTCATTTCAGGCCCGCCTGTTTCAATATGCTATTGATCGTGCCTCTGGGCAGATCGGTGTCAGGGTGCTTGATCGTCACCCTCCCAGCCTTGATGGAATGTTTGTACTGATGATGGCTACCCTTGACTGCCACCAGATACCAACCGTCCTCTTCGATCTTCCTGATCATTTCCCGACTTCGCATCACCTTTGCCTTATTCGACAACTCTGCCGGAAAACTCTAGCTGCGAATAAGCCCCCTGATACACACAATACACACCCAGAAAAATATTAGTTCAACTCTCCAACCCATGCACCGCCATCACCACTCGGTCATCGCGCCTGCGCAAACACCTCGGTCACCCAATCCACGAACACGCGAACCCGTGGCGACATGTGTCGGTTGTGGGGATAGAGCACCGACACCGGCATGGAGGGCGGCGGGTAGGCGGTGAGGACTTCCTGGATCATTCCCTGCCGGATCGGTTCTTCCATTCGGTAATGCGGGCATTGGATCAGGCCCAGGCCGGCGATGGCCGAGGCGGCGTAGATCTCGGCGCCGGACACCGACAACGAGCCCCCGATCGGCACCTCCTTGAGTTCGCCATCGACCATGAACTCGAACGGATAGAGTTTGGCGGTGGTCCGCGAGACGTAATTCACCGCCCGGTGATGTTTCAAGTCATCGAGGCTCTTCGGCTCGCCGTACTGGCGCAAATAACCGGGGCTGGCACAGGTGATCTGCCGAAGATTGGCGACACGCCGGCCAATCAATGACGAGTCCGCCAGCGTGCCGGAACGCAGCACGCAATCGACGCCCTCGGCAATCAGGTCGACGAAACGATCCGCCTCGCTGATGAACAGTTCTATTTCGGGGTAGCGCGCCATGAATTGCGGCAACGCCGGAATCACGAAGTACCGGGCCTGGGTACCATGCAGGTCCACCCTCAACTTGCCTTTGGGCGCCACACCGCGGAACGCCAGTTCGGCCTCTTCAAGCTCCGCCAGCAATTGCACGCAGCGTGGGTAGTAGGCTTCGCCGTCGAGGGTCGGGCGCACCTTGCGGGTGCTACGCTCCAGCAGACGAATGCCCAGCCAGGCTTCGAATTGATTGAGCGTATGGGTGAGCGTGGCCCGGGGCATATTCAAGTCTTCAGCGGCCAGGGTAAAGCTGCTGCGCTCGTATATGCGGACAAATACCCTCATCGCCTTGACTTGGTCCATCGGAATCCCGTGCACTGATTGTTGGAAAATATTGAACAGTCAAGGCAACTCTCGGGCATTTATCGCCAAGAGTAAACATGTGAATCTGGCTTCAACGAATCACGACACTTCAACCTCAAAGGAACCTCACATGACTGTTCAGAATTCGAAAGTTGCCATCGTGACCGGCGCCTCCCGCGGTATCGGAGCAGAGATTGCCAAGCAATTGGCCAGCGAAGGTTTTGCCGTCGTCATCAATTACGCCAACAGCGCCACCGAAGCCTCGAAACTGGTGGTTCAGCTGCGCCAGGCCGGCCACCAAGCCATAGCGATCAAGGCGGACGTGTCCTCTTCCGCCGATGTTCGGCGACTGTTCGACGAAACCGAAGCCCAACTGGGCAAGGTCGATGTGTTGATCAACAACGCCGGCATTCTTCAGGTAATGCCCCTGGCGCAACACAGCGACGAGCTGTTCGAGCAGACGTTCGCCATCAACACCCGTGGCACCTTCAACACCCTGCGCGAAGCCGCGACCCGCCTGAACGACGGTGGCCGGATCGTGAATTTTTCCAGCAGCACCGTAGGGCTGAACCTGCCCGGCTACTCGGTATACATCGCCAGCAAGGCGGCAGTGGAATCCCTGACCCAGGTGTTCGCCAAGGAACTGCGCGGGCGTCAGATCACGGTCAATGCCGTGGCCCCCGGCCCGGTCGCCACCGAACTGTTCATGCACGGCAAGAGCGAAGAACAGGTGCAGCACTACGCCAAGATGCCGCCCTTGGAACGCCTCGGCCAGCCGCAGGACATTGCCAGCATCATCGCGTTCCTGGTGAGCCCGACCGCTGGCTGGGTGAATGGGCAGGTCCTGCGGGCCAATGGCGGGCTTGTCTGAAGCTTAGCCCGGCGGCGTCCGCCAAATCCCTATCGCGAGCAGGCTCGCTCCCACAAGCGAATCGGCAGCCCTCCAAGAAGGACTCACTGCCCCTGTGGGAGCGAGCTTGCTCGCGATGAGGCCGGTAAAGATGGAAAACCTACGGCCTCGCTCAGCGCACCAAATGCAGGAACTGCAAGTGCCGCTCGTACTGGTCGAGGATGTCGTTGATGATTTGCTCCTTGGTGTAGCCCACCAGGTCGTAATCCTGGCTGCCTTCGCTCAAGTGCACCTCGGCACGGTAGTAGCGCCGGTTGTTGAGCTGCTTCGAGCCCATGCCGCCGCGGGCGAAGGACGGCGTGAAGTAGCCACGCATCTGCACCTGGTAAATGAACGGATGCTGCTCGCCGTGACCGATCTCCAGGCTGACGCTGTCGTTGGCCGGGTCGGGCTGGGTCACCACCGTCAGCCCCTTCTCGACGAACACCGCGGTCACTTCTTCAATGGCCGGGCGCACCGTGCTGTCGAGGAAACGGTACACCTCGTCACGGGACGGAAAATGCACCGCCTGGCTCAAGCGCTGACGCCAGCCACCCGTGCCCCGGCGCGATCCCGATACCGGCGCCAGGGAATGCAATTGTGCGATCTGTTTCTGGGACTCCAGGTAAAACGCCTTGTGCAGACCCCACATCATCAACAGCAGAATCAATGAGAACGGCAAGGACGTCAGCACCACCGCCGACTTCAAGGCATCGATGCTGCCGGAGAACAACAACGCACTGGTCACCAGGGCCGTCATCGCACCCCAGAACACCCGCAGCCATTTCGGCCCATCCTCATCTGGATTGCCGCCCTTGGCTGACAGCGTCGAAAGCACCACGGTGCCCGAGTCGGCGGACGTGACGAAGAACACGAAGCTGATGAACACGGTGACCGCGATGACGGTCTTGCTCCAGGGGTAGGTTTCCAGCAGCAGGTAAAGGCTCATCGACGGGTTGTCCAGGGCGGACATGCCCAGGGCGCTCATGCCGTGGTTCAGCACCTGGTCGATGGCGCTGTTGCCGAAGATCGACATCCACGCCAGGGTGAAGCCCAGGGGAATCAGCAGCACGCCGAACACGAACTCACGAATGGTCCGACCACGGGAAATCCGCGCGATGAACAGCCCCACGAACGGCGACCAGGCGATCCACCAGGCCCAGTAGAACACCGTCCAGCCGCCCAGCCATTCGCTGGGCTCGTTGTAGGCGTACAGGTCGAAACTCTTCATCGGCAGGGCACCGAGGTAATCGCCGATGTTCTGGATCAAGGTATTGAGCAAATGCTGGGTGGGCCCGGCGAACAGCACGAACAGCAGCAACGCACAGGCCAGCAGCATGTTGATGTCGGACATGACCCGCACACCCTTGTCGACACCGGCCACCGCGACGATGATCGCCGCGCCCATCATCAGCACGATCAGGCCGACCTGGATCCACTGGGTGTGGGCGATGCCGAACAGGTAGTCGAGCCCGGAATTGAGGTGCAGCACACCAAAACCCATGTCCGCGCCGAGGCCGAACACGGTCGCGATGATGCCGAAGCCGTCCACCGCATAGCCGATGGGGCCGTTGATGCGCTTGCCGATCAGCGGGTACAGCGCCGAACGCAAGGCCAGCGGCAGATTGTGCCGGTAGGCGAAATACGCCAGGGCCATGCCGACGAACGCAAAGACACCCCAGCCGTGCAGGCCCCAGTGCAAGAACAGAATCTGCATGGCCTGGCGCGCTGCCTCGGCGGTACCGGCCTCACCCTGGGGCGGCTGCACCAAATGGGTCAGCGGTTCGGAGACGCAGAAGAAAAACAGCGTGATGCTGATGCCGGCGGCAAACAGCATGCCGGCCCAGGACAGATAGCTGAATTCGGGCTCGTCGTGGTCGGCACCGAGCTTGATCTTGCCGTAGCCGGACAAGGCGGTGACCACCACGAAGACCAGATACAGCGTCATCGCGAGCATGTAGTACCAGCCGACCGTATTGGCCGCCCAGTTCTGCGCGGCCAGCAACCAGGCGCCGGCCTGGGCAGGCATGGCAATCACCACCAGGCCGAACAGCAGGATAAAGGTCGCGGCGAAGTAAAACACCGGCGGGTTCATGCGGACCAGGCCGCTGGGTGGCAGGGACGAAGCACTCATGGACGAGGGCCCCCGGGCAGCGAAACAGCGAGGGTCGAAAACGGACTCGGCAAAAGCAAGCCTCCTTATTGTGAGCGGGCAGCAAACCGACGGTTTAACTTGAATGAACGTTCAAGTTAAACATGAATAGGCAGCTAAGGACTAATCGCAGGGCTCAACGGCATGCTTCCTACGCTAGCCTACGGGAGGGTATGACGTTGCCTGGTGAACATTCGTTCAGTGACTAAGCCATATACACAGCCCCCTGTGGGAGCGAGCTTGCTCGCGATGGCGGTATCTCAGTAAATACAGAGGCCAACTGAACCACCGCTATCGCGAGCAAGCTCGCTCCCACAGGTTTTCGGCGCTCAGAAATCATTCGTATCCCCAATCCCGCGCCGGTTTACTTCCAAACAAATGATTGCCGGTTGCCCACGAATATCCGCGTGCCTATAGTCCAGACATCGCCTACAACCAGTACGGACCCATGATCAAAGAACAGTTGTCTCGCTTTAACCGTCTCGACCTGCTCAGCCATCCGACACCGCTGGAAAAACTCGACCGCCTCTCCACCTGGCTCGGCCGGGACATCTACATCAAGCGCGACGACCTGACGCCCCTGGCCTTGGGCGGCAACAAACTGCGCAAGCTCGAATACCTGGCCGCCGATGCCATCGCCCAAGGGGCCGATACCCTCATCACCGCCGGGGCAATCCAGTCCAACCACGTACGCCAGACCGCCGCCCTGGCCGCGAAGCTGGGCCTGGGTTGCGTGGCCTTGCTGGAAAACCCCATCGGCACCGAAGACAGCAATTACCTGGGCAACGGTAACCGGCTGCTGCTGGAACTGTTCGACGCCAAGGTCGAACTGGTGGAAAACCTGGACAACGCCGACGAGCAATTGCAAGCCCTCGCCGGGCGCCTGCGCAGCAATGGGAAAAAGCCCTACCTGGTGCCGATTGGCGGTTCGAACGCCTTGGGCGCGCTGGGGTACGTGCGCGCCGGCCTGGAACTGGCCGAGCAGATCAAGGACAGCGGAATCGAATTCGCCGCCGTGGTACTGGCCTCGGGCAGTGCCGGGACCCACAGCGGCCTGGCGCTGGCGTTGAGTGAAAGCCTGCCGGCGCTTCCGGTCATTGGCGTCACCGTTTCCCGCAGCGAGGAGGACCAGTTTCCGAAGGTCCAGGGCCTGGCCGAGCGCACGGCAGCGTTGCTCGAAGTCGCCCTCCCGGAAGCGTTCAAAGTGATCCTGTGGGACGAATATTTCGCCCCCCGCTACGGCGAACCGAACGCCGGGACACTGGCGGCGGTCAAGCTGCTGGCCAGCCAGGAAGGCCTGTTGCTCGATCCGGTCTACACCGGCAAGGCCATGGCCGGCCTGCTCGATGGCATTGGCCGCGACCGTTTCGACGAAGGCCCGATCATCTTCCTGCACACTGGCGGTGCGCCCGCGTTGTTTGCCTATAACGCAGTCTTCTGAAGATATGGACCTCAATGTGGGAGCGAGCTTGCTCGCGATGAGGGTGCGTCAGTTGATTCGAATTGGGCTGATCCACTGCTATCGCGAGCAAGCTCGCTCCCACAGGGTTTCATTCCAAACAGACATATATGGTTGATTTAATATTATTTTCCAATCTATAAAAGCCAACTTATAGTCTCGCCGCAGGCGCATTTGCCGCGAGACGCCCAGGTTGCTTTAAGGCAGGATGTGGCAACCTTTTCGAATCGCGGCTACGCCTTATCTCAGCCAAAATAACCTCTTCATAAGAAAACACAGGGGCTTGTCATGAATTTTTCCGCATTACGTCGCAACCTGTTGGTCGGTTCGCTGGGCCTGGCATTGAGCGCCGGGCTGCTGGGGCAAGCGGTTGCCGGTGAGCAACTGCAGAAAATCAAGGATGCGGGCGTTATCAACGTCGGTCTGGAAGGCACTTATCCTCCGTTCAGCTTCGTCGACGCCGACGGCAAGCTGGCCGGTTTCGAAGTGGAATTTTCCGAGGCACTGGCCAAGGAACTGGGCGTGAAGGTCAAGCTGCAGCCAACCAAATGGGACGGCATCCTCGCGGCGCTGGAATCCAAGCGTCTGGACGCGGTGATCAACCAAGTGACAATCTCCGAAGAGCGCAAGAAGAAGTATGACTTCTCCGAGCCCTATACCGTTTCCGGGATTCAGGCGCTGACCCTGACCAAGAATAAAGACTCCATCAAGACCGCCGCCGACCTGGCCGGCAAGAAAGTCGGCGTAGGCCTGGGCACCAACTACGAACAATGGGTAAAGGCCAACGTGCCCGGCGCTGATGTACGCACCTACGAAGATGATCCGACCAAGTTCCAGGATCTGCGCGTCGGCCGCATCGACGCCATCCTGATCGACCGCCTCGCCGCGCTCGAATATGCCAAGAAAGCCAAGGACACTGCCGCCGCCGGCGAAGCGTTCTCCCGCCAGGAAGCCGGTATCGCCCTGCGCAAAGGCGAGCCTGAGCTGTTGGCAGCGGTGAACAAGGCCATCGAGAAACTACGCGCCGACGGTACGCTGAAGAAGCTCTCTGAAAAATACTTCAGCGCTGACGTCACGAAATAATGGAAGCAGCTCTTCAACTCGCACTGGACTCCGCGCCCTTTCTGCTCAAGGGCGCGTACTACACGGTCATCCTCAGCCTGGGCGGCATGTTTTTCGGCCTGCTGCTGGGGTTCGGCCTGGCGCTGATGCGCCTGTCGCGCTTCAAACTGGTGAGCTGGATCGCCCGCATCTACGTGTCGTTCTTTCGTGGCACGCCGTTGCTGGTGCAGTTGTTCGTGATCTATTACGGGTTGCCGCAACTGGGCATCGAGCTGGATCCGCTGCCTGCGGCCCTGATCGGTTTCTCGCTGAACATGGCTGCCTATGCGTGTGAAATCCTGCGGGCCGCCATCAGCTCCATCGAGCGCGGCCAGTGGGAAGCGGCGGCGAGTATCGGTATGACCCGCGCCCAGACCCTGCGTCGGGCTATCCTGCCGCAAGCCGCACGCACGGCCCTGCCGCCGTTGGGCAACAGCTTCATTTCCCTGGTCAAGGACACCGCGCTGGCGGCGACCATCCAGGTGCCGGAGCTGTTCCGCCAGGCGCAGTTGATCACCGCGCGAACCTTCGAAATCTTCACCATGTACCTTGCCGCCGCGCTGATCTATTGGGTTCTTGCCACCGTGCTCTCGCACCTGCAGAACGTCCTGGAAGCCCGGGTCAATCGGCATGACCAGGAGTCCTGACCCATGATTGTCGTGGAAAAACTGACAAAGCAGTTCAAGGGTCAGGTGGTGCTCAACGGCATCGACCTGAAGATCGAAGAAGGCGAAGTGGTTGCGATCATCGGCCCCAGCGGCTCGGGCAAGACGACGTTCCTGCGTTGCCTGAACTTCCTCGAAGAGCCTACCAGTGGCCGGATCAAGGTCGGCGACATCGAGATCGATGGCAGTCGCCCGCTGAACCAGCAACAAGGCCTGGTGCGCCGTTTGCGCCAGCAGGTGGGCTTCGTGTTCCAGAACTTCAACCTATTTCCCCACCGCACCGCCTTGGAAAATGTCACCGAAGGCCCGCAAGTGGTGAAGAAGATGCCCCGCGCCGACGCCGAAGCCTTGGGACGCAAGCTGTTGGCCAAGGTCGGGCTGGCCGGCAAGGAAAACGCCTACCCACGGCGCCTTTCCGGCGGTCAGCAACAGCGCGTGGCGATTGCCCGGGCGTTGGCGATGGAACCGGCGGTGATCCTGTTCGACGAGCCGACCTCGGCCCTCGATCCGGAGCTGGTGGGCGAGGTCCTGGCGACCATTCGCGGCCTGGCTGAAGAAAAGCGCACCATGGTCATCGTGACCCACGAAATGGGCTTCGCCCGGGACGTGGCCAACCGTGTGGTGTTTTTCGACAAAGGCGTGATCGTCGAGCAAGGCGAAGCCAAGGCCTTGTTTGCAGCCCCCAAGGAAGAACGCACGCGACAGTTCCTCAGCAAGTTCCTCTCTGCCGGACACGGCGACCAGTAATTCGTATTATCACTTCCAGGGATGGAAGTGAGACCGCTGCACAACTTACACGGCATCGCCACCTTTTTATCCGAACGACACAACTTGCAATTACTCTTTGTTAGAAGTCTCCGATTTTATATAGGAAGTAACCTATATATAACTCTCGCAACACTTACCCTCCGCGCCCCTCACAAACTTAGTTGCCAGATGCAGTTTCCAACCCTTTTCGAAAAAACCGAATAACCTAGGAATTTGGCCTGCTGCGCCGCGTATTCTTAACATGCGCACGTAGGATGTTTCTGAAGCCTTTCACAATGAGTTATTAAGCAACCGGCTCTATTGACACTGAAACTGCAGAGCCCTTATCTAGTGCCCGACAGGCGACGCACCGTATTTTAGTTTGCGCAGTGACTAAGCGCAGACAGCCCCTATGGCTACACCCATAACACATATATCGCGATGGTCCACCGCCTTTTGATCTTCCCGAAACGGACTTAGTTTTCAAGCCTCAAGGAGAACACCATGACATGTAAGTCGAAGAGTCCTGAATTGGCCGCCCCCACCCTGGCCAATGCCCATCCTGTTGGCATCAATATCGCCAACGCCGCTCACTTGGAGGTAGCCATTGCACCTTATCCCGACATGGACGCCGGTGACCTGATCGAACTGTTCTGGGACAACTGCTACGTCGGCTCGCGCGTGCTGTCCCAGGCCGATGTACTGGGCGACATCACGATGCGGGTCCCGGAGAGCTTCATCGTCAACGGGACCTCGCGCATCCATTATCGGGTGATGCAGGTCGGACGCGGGCCGGCGCTGTCGGCCAAGCAACAGGTGCTGGTGAAGCTCGATTGTCCCGGCGGCCAACCGTTGGCCCTGAGCGGCGATGAAAACCAGGGCTTGGCGCCGGTGCGCATTCCCACCGCCATCCGGCGCCAAGGGGTGAACCCGAGCCAGATCAAGCGCGGCGTACCGCTGACCATCGAACCCTACCTGAACATGGCCGCCGGCGATGCCGTGACCCTGCGCTGGGGCGATGTGCGCATGGACCTGCCTGCGCTCACCGCCAGCGAAGTCGGCCAACCGATCAATATCTGGGTCCCGCCGCAGATCATCCTGGAGGCGGGAGAAGACCTGCGCCTGGAAGTGACCTACTGCATCCTCGACCGCGTGGGCAACAACTCCCACTGGGCACCGCCACGGACGTTGACGATCGGTTGCGCCAATCCGTACCTGAGCACTTCACCGAAACCGGCGCTCATGGCTGCCGAAACGCGCCGCCGAGAGCCTTGATGCAAACAGTTATGCGGCACGCCTGCTGTTGTGGCGAGGGCGCTTGCTCCCGTTGGGCCTGTAGGAGCTGTCGAGCGGAGCGAGGCTGCGATCTTTCCCCTCACGCTTGAGTCCCAAGCGAAAGATCAAAAGATCGCAACCTTCGGCAGCTCCTACAGCGCAGCCCAAGCGGGGGCAAGCGCCTTCGCCACAAAAAGCGGCTTCACCCACGTGAA
The DNA here is from genome assembly GCF_900104425.1 of Pseudomonas sp. NFACC13-1. Taxonomy (NCBI): domain Bacteria; kingdom Pseudomonadati; phylum Pseudomonadota; class Gammaproteobacteria; order Pseudomonadales; family Pseudomonadaceae; genus Pseudomonas; species Pseudomonas sp. NFACC13-1. The sequence continues at coordinate 328,193 of NZ_FMXV01000004.1, forward strand.
CCCACGGGCGTCAATTTAAAACCAACCTATCCATATTCCTAAAAGTTAGTTCAAAAATAATTTACACACGCTTAGGGTATATAAACCGGACCACCGGACATTCTTGATTTTTGCTAGCCGCCTTCATCGCGGCGTTTCTTGAGATGTGAGGTGGGTATGGAACGGAACACAATCGCCCCAGTGCAGTATGCCAAGGCACTGCCCGCAGCCACGGAGTGGCTGTAATGTCGGATCTGGCGCAAGCAAAGGTCCAGAGCGACCTGGACATCGCCCCCCTGCTGTTGCCCGCACAGGTGTTGCGCAACGATGCCGAGGCGATCAAAGCCGCCCATGAACTGGCACAGGTCGCCCGTCAGCAAGCCGCGCGTCGTGACCAGCAACGCAAGCTGCCTTGGGCGGAAATCGAGCAATTCACCCGCAGCGGACTGGGCAGCATCGCCGTTCCCCGGGCCTACGGCGGCCCGCAGGTTTCGTTCGTCACCCTGGCCGACGTGTTCGCAATCATTTCCGCCGCCGACCCGGCCCTGGGGCAGATTCCCCAGAACCAGTTCGGCGTGCTCCAGCTGATTCTCGGTACCGGTACCGAGCGGCAGAAAAAAATCCTGTTGCAGAGCGTGCTCGAAGGCTGGCGCATCGGCAATGCCGGGCCCGAACGTGGCACCCGCAACACCCTTGAACTCAAGGCGCGGATCACCGCCGACGATGACGGCTTCGTCATCAATGGCCAGAAGTTCTATTCCACTGGCGCACTGTTCGCCCACTGGGTCGCGGTCAAGGCGCTGAATGACGAGGGCCGGCAAGTGCTGGCGTTCGTGCGGCGCGGCACCCCTGGCCTGCGGATCGTCGACGATTGGTCGGGCTTCGGCCAACGCACCACGGCCAGCGGCACCGTGCTGCTGAACAATGTGCGGGTGGATGGCGAACTGGTACTGGAAAACTGGCGTATCAATGAAACGCCCGGCGTGCAAGGGGCGATTTCCCAACTGATCCAGGCCGCCATCGATGCGGGCATCGCCCGTGGCGCCATCGACGATGCCATCGCCTTCGTGCGCGAACGGGCCCGGCCCTGGATCGACGCCAAGGTCGACCGGGCCAGTGATGACCTCTACGTGATCGCCGACATCGGCAAGCTGAAAATCGAGTTGCACGCTGCCGAAGCGTTGCTGCGCAAGGCCGGACACGTATTGGACCAGGTCAGTGCCGCCCCTATCACCGCGCAATCGTCCGCCCGCGCCTCGATTGCCGTGGCCGAAGCCAAGGCACTCACCACCGAGATCGCCCTGCAAGCCAGCGAAAAACTGTTCGAGCTGGCCGGCAGCCGCGCCACCCTCGCCGAATTCAATCTCGATCGCCACTGGCGCAACGCACGGGTCCATACCCTGCACGACCCGGTGCGCTGGAAGTATCACGCGATAGGCGCCTACCACCTGAACGGCACCTTGCCGGCCCGGCATTCCTGGATCTGACGACCCGACCTCTGGAGCAGTACATGACGTTTTCTCAACACGTCGCGGTGATCACCAGCGATGAACAAGCCCTGATCGTGGCCAGTGACCTGGCCGATGACTTCCAGCGCGACAGTGCCCTGCGCGACCGCGAGCGGCGCCTGCCGTACCCGGAGCTGGAGGTCTTCTCCCGTTCTGGCCTGTGGGGCATCAGTGTACCCAAGGCCTATGGCGGCGCCGGTGTGTCCAACGTCACCCTGGCCAAAGTCATTGCGTTGATTTCCCAGGCCGACGGCTCGCTGGGGCAGATTCCGCAAAATCATTTCTACGCCCTGGAGGTGCTGCGGGTAAACGGCACTGAAGCGCAAAAACAACGCCTGTACGCCGAAGTGCTCGCCGGGCAGCGTTTTGGTAACGCCCTGGCCGAACTTGGCACCAAGACTGCCCATGACCGCACCACCCAACTGCGCCGCGACGGCGAGGGTTATCGCATCGACGGCCGCAAGTTCTACGCCACGGGGGCGATCTACGCCCAGCGTATCCCCACCTCGGTGGTGGATGAAAACGGCGTGCAACAACTGGCGTTCGTCCCTCGCGACAGCAAAGGCCTGACGGTGATCGACGACTGGAGCGGTTTCGGCCAGCGCACCACGGGCAGTGGTTCGGTGGTGTTTGAAAACGTGTATGTCGCCGCCGACGACATCTTGCCCTTCCAAAGTGCGTTCGAACGTCCCACACCGGTGGGGCCGCTGGCGCAGATTCTTCACGCGGCCATCGACACCGGCATCGCCCGCGCCGCCTATGAAGACGCCTTGCATTTTGTCCGCACTAAAACCCGTCCCTGGATCGATGCCACCAGCGACGTCGCCACCGAAGACCCGCACACCCTCAAGAGTTTCGGCCAATTGAGCATCCGCCTGCATGCCGCCGAAGCCCTGTTGGAACGCGCCGGTGAATTCCTCGACCGGGCCCAGGCCGACACCGGGGCCGACACGGTCGCCGCCGCCTCGATTGCCGTGGCCGAAGCCCGTGCCATCAGCACCGAAATATCCCTGGCCGCCAGCAGCACGCTGTTCGAATTGGCCGGCAGCCAGGCGACCCTGGCCGAACATGGCCTCGACCGTCACTGGCGCAACGCCCGGGTGCACACCCTGCATGACCCGGTGCGCTGGAAATACCACGCCGTGGGCAACTTCTACCTCAACGACGAAAAACCGCCGCTGCGGGGGACCATCTGATGGCGGCCGGCAAGAAAAAGATCCTGCTCAACGCGTTCAACATGAACTGCATCGGGCACATCAACCATGGCCTGTGGACTCATCCCCAGGACACGTCGACTCAGTTCAACACCCTCGAATACTGGACCGCCCTGGCGCAATTGCTCGAGCGCGGGTTGTTCGACGGGCTGTTCATCGCCGACATCGTCGGGGTCTATGACGTGTATCAACAGTCGGTGGACGTCACGCTCAAGGAGTCGATCCAACTGCCGGTCAATGACCCATTGCTGCTGGTCTCCGCGATGGCCGCCGTGACGAAAAACCTGGGCTTCGGCCTCACCGCCAACCTGACCTACGAACCGCCCTACCTGTTTGCCCGACGCATGAGCACCCTCGACCACCTGAGTCGCGGACGGGTCGGCTGGAACATCGTCACCGGCTACCTGGACAGCGCCGCCAAGGCCATGGGCCTGACGGCACAAGTGGAGCATGACCGCCGCTACGACCAGGCCGACGAATACCTGCAAGTGCTCTACAAACTGTGGGAGGGCAGCTGGGAAAACGACGCCGTGCTCAACGATCGCGAGCAGCGGATCTATGCCCAACCGGAGAAAGTGCACAAGGTTCGCCACCAAGGCGAGTTCTACCAGGTCGAGGGCTATCACCTGTGCGAACCGTCGCCCCAACGCACCCCGGTGCTGTTCCAGGCCGGCAGTTCCGAGCGTGGCTTGCTGTTCGCCGGGCGGCACGCCGAGTGCGTGTTCATCAGCGGCCAGAACAAACCGGCGACCAAGGCCCAGGTGGACAAGGTCCGCGCCAGCGCCGTCGAGGCCGGACGCAACCCCGAGGACATCAAAGTGTTCATGGGCCTGAACGTGATTGTCGGCGAAACCGAGGCGGCCGCCTGGGCCAAGCATGCCGAGTACCTGGGTTACGCCAGCGCCGAGGCCGGGGTGGCGCATTTTTCCGCGTCGACGGGGATCGATTTTTCCCAGTACGAACTGGACGAGCCGATCCAGTACGTCAAGAGCAACGCCATCCAGTCCGCCACCAAGACCTTGCAGAACAACGACTGGACCCGCCGCAAGTTGCTGCAGCAACACGCCTTGGGCGGTCGCTACATCACGGTGGTGGGCTCGCCCGAACAGGTGGCCGATGAGCTGGAGTCTTGGATTGCCGAAACCGGCCTCGATGGCTTCAACCTGACTCGCATCGTGACGCCGCAAAGCTATGTGGACTTCATCGACCTGGTGATCCCCGAGTTGCAGCGACGCGGCTCGTACAAGACCGGATACGACAACGGCACCCTGCGGGAAAAGCTGTTCCGCGCAGAGGCCCATTTGCCCGAACAACACACCGGCTCAACTTATCGGCACTGACTCTGTTGGAACTTGCTCTTGCTCGGTCCTGTAGGAGCTGGCGAAGCCTGCGATCTTTTGATCTTTCGCTTGAGATTCAAGTGGCTGGGGAAAGATCGCAGCCTCGCTGCACTCGACAGCTCCTACACAGCTCCTACACAGCCGAGCGGGAGCAGGCTCCCTTGTTACAAAAGCGCATGACTCAATTAATCAATGACTGGAATAACTGACATGACCACGCAATTCCTGACCCTGCCAGTCAAAGCACTGGCCCTGGCCCTCGGCCTGTTCAGCTCGGCGCTGTTTGCCGCCGACGCACCGTTGAAGATCGGTACCACCGCCGCGTTCGCCATTCCCCTGGAAGCAGCGGCCGAAGAAGCCGGCAAGCAAGGCCTGAAGGTCGAACTGGTGGAGTTCAGCGACTGGATCGCGCCCAACGTCAGCCTGGCTTCCGGTGACATCGACGTGAATTACTTCCAGCACATCCCGTTCCTGGAAAACGCCAAGGCCGCCGCCGGGTTCGACCTGGTGCCGTTTGCGCCGGGAATCATCAACAACGTCGGCCTCTATTCGAAAAAATACAAAAGCTTCGACGAACTGCCCGAAGGCGCCAGCGTCGCCATTGCCAACGACCCGATCAACAGCGGTCGCGGCCTGCAACTGCTGGCCAAGGCCGGGTTGATCAGCCTCAAGCCGGGCGTCGGCTACAAGGCCACCGAAGACGACATCGTCGCCAACCCGAAGAAACTCAAGATCCTGCAAGTCGAAGCGGTGCAACTGGTGCGTGCCTATGAAGACGCCGACCTGGTGCAGGGTTATCCGGCCTACATCCGCCTGGCCAAGACCTTCGATGCCAGCTCGGCCTTGCTGTTCGACGGCCTCGACCACAAGGAATACGTGATTCAGTTCGTGATCCAGCCCAAGAGCCAGAACGATCCACGGCTGATCAAGTTCGTCGACATCTACCAGCACTCGCCAGTCGTGCGCGCCGCCCTGGACAAGGCCCACGGCAAGCTCTACCAAGCCGGTTGGGAAGGCTGACATGAACGCCGTCAACGCGCGACTCCGCGACGAAGCCCCCGCGCCGCAAAGCGCCGACCAGACTGAACTGCATCCAGAGCTGAACCGCGCCCACGTACGTTTCATCGGCCTGGGCAAGACCTACAAAGGCAGCCAGGGCCCGGTGGCGGCGCTACAAGGCATCGACCTGGCGATCCAGCGCGGCGAAGTGTTCGGCATCATCGGCCGCAGCGGTGCCGGCAAGTCTTCGCTGATCCGCACTATCAACCGGCTCGAACAACCCACCAGTGGCCGGGTGTTGATCGACCGGGTGGACATCGGCGAGTTCGATGAAGACCGCCTGGTGGAGCTGCGTCGGCGCATCGGCATGATCTTCCAGCACTTCAACCTGATGTCGGCCAAGACCGTGTGGCAGAACGTCGAGCTGCCGCTCAAGGTCGCCGGCGTGCCCAAGGAGCAGCGCCAGCGCAAAGTCCGCGAGCTGTTGGAGCTGGTGGGTCTGCACGGCAAGCACAAGGCCTACCCGGCGCAGCTTTCGGGCGGGCAGAAGCAGCGGGTCGGGATTGCCCGCGCCCTGGTGCATGACCCGCAGATCCTGCTGTGCGACGAAGCCACCTCGGCCCTGGACCCGGAGACCACCCAGTCGATCCTCGGCCTGCTGCGCGAGATCAACCAGCGGCTGGGCCTGACCATCGTCTTGATCACCCATGAAATGGCGGTGATTCGAGAAGTCTGCGACCGGGTGGTGGTGCTTGAGCAGGGACGGATCGTCGAGCAGGGACCGGTCTGGGAAGTCTTCGGCAACCCGCAACACGAGGTCAGCCGGACGCTACTGGCGCCGTTGCAACACGCCATCCCGCAAGAGCTGCAAAGTCGCTTGCAGGCGCTGCCGGCGTCGGCGGACGCGGCTACGGTGCTGCGCCTGCAATTCACCGGCATAGATCGCGAGGAACCGGATCTTGCCGCCTTGTTCAGCGCCCTCGGTGGGCGGGTGCGCTTGCTGCACGGCGGCATTGAACGGATTCAGGGCCACGGGCTGGGGCAATTGCTGCTGGCCGTGAGCGATTCGTCGTGGGGCGCCGAAGAACTGCGTCAACGGGCGGGCAATTGGGCACAACGGGTGGAGGTGCTGGGTTATGTGGTTTGATCGGTTGTTGCAAGGTTTCATCGACACCTTCCTGATGGTCGGCGTTTCATCGTTGATCGCGTTGCTGGCGGGCATACCGCTGGCGGTGATCCTGGTCACCAGCGGCAAGGGCGGGATCTATGAAGCGCCGGCCTTGAACCGGGCCCTGGGCGCGTTCGTGAACCTGTTCCGCTCGATACCGTTCCTGATTCTGATGGTGGCGCTGATTCCGTTCACCCGGCTGATCGTCGGCACCACCTATGGCGTGTGGGCCGCGGTCGTCCCGCTGACCATCGCCGCCACGCCGTTCTTCGCCCGTATCGCCGAAGTCAGCCTGCGGGAAGTCGACCATGGCCTGATCGAAGCGGCCCAGGCCATGGGTTGCCGCCGCTGGCACATCGTCTGGCATGTGCTGCTGCCCGAAGCCCTGCCGGGCATCGTCGGCGGTTTCACCATCACGCTGGTGACCATGATCAACTCCTCGGCCATGGCCGGGGCAATCGGTGCCGGTGGCCTAGGCGACATCGCCTACCGCTATGGCTACCAGCGTTTCGACAGCCAGATCATGCTCACGGTGATCGTGTTGCTGGTGGCGTTGGTGGCAGTGATCCAATTGGGTGGTGACCGCCTGGCGCGGGGCTTGAACAAGCGCTGACTGGAGGAAGCAGTTGACCTGTGGGAGCAAAGCTTGCTTCCACAGGTAGACCGATGATCTTGCGGTATAGTCGGCTGACGCTCCCCACCTAAGCCTCCAATCATGAAACACACCACCGACGACCTGCACGCCATCACCGCCACGACCCTGAGCCACTACAACGCCGTGGCAGAAAGCTTCCGCGAAGGCACCCGCGACCATGATGTCAGCCAGAACATCGACGCCTTGCTGCGTCATATCCAGGGCCAGGCACCGCTGCACATCCTGGATTTCGGCTGCGGCCCGGGGCGCGACCTGCGCACCTTCACGGCCATGGGCCATGTCGCGGTCGGCCTCGACGGTTCAGAGGAATTTGCCCGCATGGCACGCCAGGACAGCGGTTGTGAGGTGTGGCAGCAGGACTTCCTGGAACTCGACCTGCCGGCCGAACGCTTTGACGGGATATTCGCCAACGCGGTGCTGTTTCATGTCCCCGTCCAGGAACTGCCTCGGGTACTCAAGCAACTGCACGCCACGCTCAAGCCCGGTGGGGTGCTGTTCAGCTCGAACCCTCGGGGCGAAAACCAGGAAGGCTGGAACGGCCAGCGCTTCGGCGCTTATCACGACCTCGCGGCCTGGCGCACATTGCTCACGCAAGCGGGCTTTGTCGAGCTGGAGCATTATTACCGGCCGGCGGGGCTGCCGCGGGAGCAACAGCCTTGGTTGGCGAGTGTCTGGCGCAAGCCTGCTTAGGATTCGAGGACGCCATCGCGAGCAAGCTCGCTCCCACACTCGATCAGTTGTGAACTCAGTATCGGTGGGCAACACAGCTCCATTGTGGGAGCGAGCTTGCTCGCGATAGCGCTCCAACAGTCAATGAAGCTCGATGGCTTGCCTCATCGCCAGGAAGCTTTCATTCCTGTTTCTTCAGCCACTTCTGCGACAACTGCTCCAGCCTCCCGTCATCCCTGATACGCGTCAGGGCGTTATCCAGGCTGGCCTTGAACGCCGGGTTGCCCTTCTGGAACGGAATCACCAGGCTCGGCGGCGGGCCACTCTTCTCTTCCGGCTGGAACGACTGCGCCATGACCAACGGACGCTGCGGCTCCTCCTTGCTCGCCAGCAGTTGTGCATCCGGACGGCTGTAAGCGGCACTGAGGTCGAAACGTTCTGCCAGTTCCGGGGTCATTGCTATGTGGTTGATGGCAACGTCGTACTTGCCATTCTCCACACCGGACAGTAGATCCCCGGCATCGGTGACCACGAAATCGGGCCGTACATCGAGTTCCGCCGCGAGCATTTCACCCAGTTCCACTTCGAAGCCGGTGAGTTTGCCGTCTTCCTTGAAGTTGAAGGGCGCGGTGTTGGCCTCGAGGGCAATGCGCAGTTCGCCACGGTCATTGATGTCATCGATCAGTTCGGCATGAGCCAGGGGGCTCAAAAGGGGTAGCAGGCAAATCAGGCCAGGCAGAAAGCGCATGGTCACTCCTTTGTATTTATACAAGCGACGCTCGTTTCAGGCTCGCTTTGCTATGGTTGTTGCAGGCTTCGACAACGATTGGTCATGAAGTTGTGATGGCCAGGCGGATTTCATGGAAAAACTGGAGAAAAAAATGAAAAGCTTTATGTCTCGTGCCGCGTTGGCCGGTCTGTTATTGGGCGCTTCGATGCTGGCAAGCGCCGCGACACCGGCGCCTAAAGGTGCTGAAGTGTTCATCGTTTCCCCGGAAGACGGCGCGACGGTCACCCAGGAATTCAAGGTCAAGTTCGGCGTCAAGAACATCGCCCTGGCCCCCGCCGGCGATGTGACCAAGAACACGGGCCATCACCATTTGCTGATTGATGTCGACAAGCTGCCTGCCGCCGGCGCGCCGATTCCAACCGACGCCAATCACATGCACTTCGGCAAGGCACAGACCGAGGCCACCATCAAACTGCCCCCAGGCAAGCACACCTTGCAATTGATCCTGGGCGACAGCGGCCACATGCCATTCGAGCCGTCGATCGTGTCCAAGAAGATCACTGTCAACGTGAAATAACGCATGACTGGCTGACACAACACAAACCTGTGGGAGCGAGCTTGCTCGCGATAGCGGTGTGTCAGTGGATAGATCGGCCAACTGGACCGACGCTATCGCGAGCAAGCTCGCTCCCACAGGTTATGTGCTAGACAAAAAAAACGGGAGCCCCTTGCGAGGCTCCCGTTTTTTTTACTGCAAAGCCAGCCTGCTTAGAACAACACGCGGCAACGAATCGTGCCATTGATGTGCTGCAGCTTCTCTTGCGCCAGGTCCGAGTATTCGGCGTCGACGTCGATCACGACGTAGCCGACTTTCTCGTTGGTCTGCAGGAACTGACCGGAAATGTTGATGCCGTTTTCGGCGAAGACCTTGTTGATCTCGCTCATCACGCCCGGGATGTTCTCGTGGACGTGCAGCAGGCGATGCTTGCCAGGGTGGGCCGGCAGGGCCACTTCCGGGAAGTTCACCGACGATACCGACGTACCGTTGTCGCTGTACTTGACCAGCTTCTCCGCCACTTCCAGGCCGATGTTGGCTTGGGCTTCAGCGGTGGAACCACCGATGTGCGGGGTCAGGATCACGTTGTCCAGGCCACGCAGCGGGCTTTCGAAGATGTCGTCGTTGGAGCGCGGCTCCACCGGGAACACGTCGATGGCGGCGCCGATCAGGTGCTTGTCCTTGATCGCTTCGGCCAGGGCGTCGAGCTTGACCACGGTGCCACGCGCGGCGTTGATCAGGATCCCGCCCTTCTTGATGGCACGGATTTCCTTCTCGCCGATCATCCACTGGGTGGCGGCGGTTTCCGGCACGTGCAGGGTCACGATGTCGGACATGCCCAGCAGCTCGTGCAAGTCGTTGACCTGGGTGGCGTTGCCCAGGGGCAGCTTGGTCACGGTGTCGTAGAAGAACACTTGCATGCCCAGGCCTTCAGCCAGTACCGACAACTGCGTGCCGATCGAGCCGTAGCCGACGATACCCAGCTTCTTGCCGCGGATTTCGAAGGAGTTGGCCGCGCTCTTGATCCAACCACCACGGTGGCAGGAAGCATTCTTCTCAGGGATGCCGCGCAGCAGCAGGATCGCTTCGGCCAGTACCAGTTCGGCGACGGAACGGGTGTTGGAGTACGGCGCGTTGAACACCGCGATACCGCGCTCGCGAGCCGCGTTGAGATCAACCTGGTTGGTGCCGATGCAGAAGCAGCCGACCGCCACCAGTTTCTTGGCGTGGTCGAAGATCTCTTCGGTCAGTTGAGTACGGGAGCGAATGCCGATGAAGTGAGCATCGGCGATCTTTTCCTTGAGCTGGGCTTCCGGCAGAGAACTGGTGATGTACTCGATGCTGGTGTAGCCCGCCGACTTGAGGACGTCGACAGCCGATTGGTGGACGCCTTCGAGAAGAAGGAACTTGATCTTGCTCTTATCGAGAGAAGTCTTGCTCATCTGCGTAAACCTGTGTCCCGGAGAAAAATGGCAGGGAATCGGACAGCGCATGCTGGCCCGACCGGCGTGACAGCCGTCGCCGCAGAACAGCCGTTGGGCACTACGCTGCGGGGTCGGTATGCTAGCATACGCACCCCGCTAAACACTCATTCCTGCGACGTGAAGCGTTCTCAGGATGACCATGAATTGTTCGAGAGTTCTGTCGATGACCCATCCTGCCGTGATAGATGAGCTGAAGACCCTGGTTGAGCCTGGCAAGGTCTTGACCGATGCCGACTCCCTGAACGCTTACGGCAAGGATTGGACCAAGCATTTCGCCCCGGCGCCGACAGCCATCGTCTTTCCCAAGACCACCGAGCAGGTCCAGGCCATCGTGCGCTGGGCCAATGCGCACAAGGTCGCGCTGGTGCCATCGGGCGGGCGCACCGGGCTGTCCGCCGCGGCCGTGGCCGCCAACGGCGAAGTCGTGGTGTCGTTCGACTACATGAACCAGATTCTCGACGTGAACCTGACCGACCGCACTGCCGTGTGCCAGCCCGGCGTGGTCACCGAACAGCTGCAGAACAAGGCTGAGGAACATGGCCTGTACTACCCGGTGGACTTCGCCTCGGCAGGTTCCAGCCAGATTGGCGGCAATATCGGCACCAATGCCGGCGGTATCAAGGTCATTCGCTACGGCATGACCCGCAACTGGGTGGCGGGCATGAAGGTCGTCACCGGCAAGGGCGACCTGCTGGAGCTGAACAAGGACCTGATCAAGAACGCCACCGGCTACGACTTGCGACAGCTGTTCATCGGTGCCGAGGGCACCCTGGGCTTCGTGGTCGAGGCCACCATGCGCCTGGACCGCGCGCCGAAAAACCTCACCGCCATGGTGCTCGGCACCCCGGACTTCGACTCGATCATGCCGGTGCTGCACGCTTTCCAAGGCAAGCTGGACCTGACCGCCTTCGAATTCTTCTCCGACAAGGCGCTGGCCAAGGTCCTCGGTCGTGGCGACGTTCCGACGCCGTTCGAAACCGACTGCCCGTTCTACGCCCTGCTGGAATTCGAAGCCACCACCGAAGAGGTCGCCAACCATGCCCTGGAGACCTTCGAGCACTGCGTGGAGCAGGGCTGGGTACTGGATGGCGTGATGAGCCAGAGCGAAACCCAACTGCAGAACCTGTGGAAGCTGCGCGAGTACATCTCCGAAACCATTTCCCACTGGACGCCCTACAAGAACGACATTTCGGTGACTGTCTCGAAAGTCCCGGCCTTCTTGCGGGAAATCGACGCGATCGTCGGCGAGCACTACCCGGATTTCGAAATCGTCTGGTTCGGTCACATTGGCGACGGCAACCTGCACTTGAACATCCTCAAGCCGGAAAACCTCGGCAAGGATGAGTTCTTCGCCAAGTGCGCGACCGTGAACAAATGGGTCTTTGAAACCGTCGAGAAGTACAACGGCTCGATTTCCGCCGAACACGGCGTGGGCATGACCAAGCGCGATTACCTGACCTATAGTCGTTCGCCGGTAGAAATCGAATACATGAAAGCCGTGAAGACGGTCTTCGACCCGAACGGCATCATGAACCCGGGCAAGATTTTCGCGATTTGATACCTAAAACACCTGATGAACCCCAGAAGCAGGAGTCGGTAATGAGCTATCAGCACCAGTATGTCGACGGTACACGTATTCATTTCCCGGTGGGGAAAGTGGTGTGCATTGGCCGTAACTACGCCGAACATGCAAAGGAACTGGACAACCCGGTACCCACCGAACCCTTGCTGTTCATCAAGCCGGGCAGTTGTGTGGTGCCACTGGAAGGCGGCTTCAGCATTCCCGCCGACCGTGGCTCGGTGCACTACGAGGCGGAAATCGCCGTACTGATCGGCAAGCCGCTGTCCACCAAGCCCAGCGCTGAAGAAGTACTGGATGCGATCTCCGGCTTCGCCCCGGCCCTGGACCTGACCCTGCGGGACAAACAGGCCGAGCTCAAGGCCAAGGGCCTGCCTTGGGAGGTTGCCAAGTCCTTTGACGGCGCGGCGGTGATTGCCCCCTTTGTTTCGAACGCCACGTTTGCCGACCTGACCGACATTCCCGTGCGCCTGACCATCAACGGTGAAGTGCGCCAGGACGGCAACAGCAGCCTGATGCTCAACCCCATCGTGCCGATGATCCAATACATGGCCGGTTGCTTCTCGCTGCAGGCCGGCGACGTGATCCTCACCGGCACCCCGGCGGGCGTCGGGCCGCTGAACGCGGGCGATGAGCTGATCCTGGAACTGCCAGGGGCGTGCCGCTTCGAAAGCAGCGTTCGCTGACGGCCAACCTTTGCCCCCATGTGGGAGCGAGCTTGCTCGCGATAGCGGTGTGCCAGCCAACATCCCTGTTGAAGGTGATGGCTTCATCGCGAGCAAGCTCGCTCCCACTGGGATACATGACGCATCTGCGATCATTTACCGTTTTTTTCACATGCCATCCGGATAATCCCGGGGAATGCGGCATCTGAGCCAGCCACTCCCCTAGCCGAATTTTCTGGAACGCATTCCCCAATGGCCAAAACCCAAGCACTGCCTGTCGCCAAACCTGCCCGCCGCTCGCGCTTCGCCCTGCCCTGGTATGCCTGGTCGCTGCTGGCGGTGGCCGCAGCCTATGGCCTGGCGGTTGCGATGCATTGGGACGACCGCGGCCTGCTTTGGCTATCGGAACACTTCCAGAGCCCGGCCCAGCGCCAGGAAAGCATCTGGCTGCCGGATTACCGCGCCGTGATCGACGCCAAGCCGCTACCGGGCATGGAGAAGGACGAGGCGTCCGATGTGGCCTACAACCCACAGACCAAGACCCTGTTCGCGGTCATGGGCAAGAACCCGTTCCTAGTGGAACTGACCCTGCAGGGCGACGTGCTGCGCAAGATGCCTTTGGTGGGCTGGGACAACCCTGAAGGTGTGACCTGCATGACCAATGGCCTGCTGGCGATTACCGACGAGCGCAATCACATGTTGTCGATCGTCCAGGTGGATGCCAACACCCGCGAACTGAACAGCACTGACTTTCCTCACTATGACCTGGGCGCCTCACGGAACCAGAACAAAGGGTTCGAAGCCATCGCCTGGGACCCGCGCAACCAGCAACTGGTGCTCGGCGAAGAACGCCCCCCGGCCTTGTTCACCTGGAAAAGCGATGGCAGCCAACTGCTCAAGGGCGACAAGCAGATCCATGTCAGCAATGAACTGGACCTGCGCAACCTTTCGGCATTGGCGATCGACCCGCGCACCGGCCACACGCTGGTGCTTTCGGCCGACTCCCACCTGCTGCTGGAGCTGGACGAAAAAGGCGAGCAGGTCAGCTTCATGACCTTGCTGGGTGGCTTCAACGGCCTGAAAGACACAATCCCTCGCGCCGAAGGCGTCACCGTCGACGAAGCCGGCAACGTGTACGTGGTCAGCGAACCGAATCTGTTCTATCGTTTCGAAAAACAGCACTGACAGCACTAATTCTGTAGGACAAGTTCCCTTTCGTTGTAGGGTGTGGCACACAGCCATTAAGCTTCAGTTCAGGCAGCCGTGGTATTTCCACCCACCTGTTCTCATCCGAGCCCACCCCAACATGCGTCGACTCGCCCGTCCCAAACCCTTGATCCTGATATTGCTGACGCTGGCGCTGATCCTGCTGATCGCCGTCGGTCAACACCTGCGCCTGTTCGAGCGCGCCTGGTTCAACCTCAACACCTATTGGAAACCCACCAGCGAAGAGACCATCGCCCTGGACCAATACCGGGTCACGGTGGAGGCGCAGGTGATCGACGGCCTGGACGATGACGTTTCCGCGCTGACGTTCGATCCGGTCCGCAAGAGCCTGTTCTCCGTGACCAATAAAAATGCCGAGCTGATCGAACTGTCGCTGGACGGCAAGATTTTGCGGCGCATCGCCCTGATCGGCTTTGGCGATCCGGAGGCGGTGGAATTCATCAGCGAAGACACTTACGTCATCACTGACGAACGCCAGCAGCGCCTGATCAAGATTCACCTGGAGGACGACACCCAATTCCTCGACGCCGCCGACGCCGAGCAAATGACCCTCGGCGTGCACATGAGCGGCAACAAGGGGTTCGAAGGGCTGGCCTACGATTCGGTGGGCAAACGCCTGTTCGTGGCCAAGGAACGCGACCCGATGCTGATTTATGAAGTGCATGGGTTTCCCCACCACAATCCGGAAAAGTCCTACGCGGTCCATGTGATCAACAACCCCAAGCGCGATGCCGGGCTGTTCGTGCGCGACCTTTCAAGCCTGCAATACGATGAACGCAGCGGCCACTTGCTGGCGCTGTCCGATGAATCGCGACTGATTATCGAATTGGATATCGACGGCCGGCCGTTGAGCACGTTGTCGTTGAGCAAGGGGGGCCAGGGCCTGCAGAAAACCGTGCCCCAGGCCGAAGGCCTGGCCATGGACGACGACGGCAACCTGTATCTGGTGAGCGAGCCGAACCTGTTCTATGTGTTCAAGAAGCCACAGCCTTGATGCACCACAAAACCTAATGTGGGAGCGAGCTTGCTCGCGATGGCGGTGTGTCAGCCAACATCAATGTGTCGGATAGACCGCTATCGCGAGCAAGCTCGCTCCCACAGGGACTGCTTCACTCAAAAGAGCTATTTCGCCAACTTACTCAGCCCGCAGGGTCTTCACCCCTTCAGCGGTTCCCAGCAACAGCACATCCGCCGGACGCGCCGCGAACAAACCGTTGGTGACCACGCCAACGATGGCGTTGATCTGGCTTTCCAGCGCCACCGGGTTGGTGATCTGCAGGTTGTGCACATCCAAGATGATATTGCCGTTATCGGTGAGCACGCCTTCGCGGTACACCGGGTCGCCGCCCAGCTTCACCAGTTGCCGGGCCACGTGGCTGCGGGCCATGGGAATGACTTCCACCGGCAATGGGAACGCGCCCAGCACCGGCACCAGCTTGCTGGCATCGGCAATGCAGATGAAGGTCTTGGCCACCGCCGCGACGATCTTCTCGCGGGTCAAGGCCGCGCCGCCGCCCTTGATCAGGTTCAGGTGCGCGTCGCTTTCGTCGGCGCCATCGATGTAGAACTCCAGGTCGCTGACAGTGTTGAGCTCGTACACCGGGATCCCGTGGCCCTTGAGGCGCGCGGCAGTCGCTTCGGAGCTGGCGACCGCGCCATCGAACGCGCCCTTGTGTTGCGCCAGCGCATCGATGAAGCAATTGGCCGTGGAGCCGGTGCCGACCCCGACGACGCTCTTGTCATCCAGTTTCGGGAGGATGAGGTCGACGGCGGCCTGGGCCACGGCCTGTTTGAGTTGATCCTGGGTCATGCGGGCTCCGAAGGTGCCGAGAGGGAACGAAAGGCCGGCATTATAGGCGTCGCAAGGGCCTTGGTCATTGCTTGATTGAACGCAGATCCCTGTGGTCGCCCGGCCAAAAGCCGGGTTAGACTCCTTGGCCCTGCCCAACCCGCTCAGTGATGCTTTCCGATGCTTGAACAGTACGTCAAAAAGATCCTCACCTCGCGCGTTTACGACGTTGCCGTGGAAACCCCGCTGCAGACCGCTCGCCAGCTCTCCGAGCGGCTGGGCAACAGCATCTTGCTCAAGCGTGAAGACTTGCAGCCGGTGTTCTCGTTCAAGATTCGCGGGGCCTACAACAAGCTGACCCAGCTCAGCGACGAAGAACGCGCCCGCGGCGTGGTCACGGCTTCGGCGGGCAACCACGCCCAGGGCCTGGCCCTGGCGGCCAAGGTGCTGGGGGTCAAGGCCACCATCGTGATGCCCAAGACCACGCCGGAAATCAAGGTCGAAGGCGTGCGCTCCCGTGGCGGCAAAGTGGTGCTGCACGGCGATTCGTTCCCCGAAGCCCTGGCCTATTCGCTGAAACTGGTGGACGAAAAGGGCTACGTCTACATCCACCCGTATGACGACCCCCACACCATTGCCGGGCAGGGCACGGTGGCGATGGAAATCCTGCGCCAGCACCCTGGGCGCCTGGATGCGATTTTCGTCCCGGTGGGCGGTGGCGGGCTGATTGCCGGGATCGCGGCCTACGTGAAATACCTGCGCCCGGACATCAAGATCATCGGCGTCGAACCGGACGACTCCAATTGCCTGCAAGCGGCCATGGCCGCGGGCGAACGCGTGGTGCTGCCGACCGTGGGGCTGTTCGCCGACGGCGTTGCCGTGGCGCAGATCGGCCAGCACACCTTTGATATCTGCAAGCATCATGTGGACGAAGTGATCACCGTCAGTACCGACGAGATCTGCGCCGCCATCAAGGATATCTACGACGATACCCGCTCGATCACCGAACCTGCCGGCGCCCTGGGCGTGGCCGGGATCAAGAAATACGTCGAGTCACGGGGCATCGGCGGCCAGACCCTGGTGGCCATCGACTCCGGTGCCAACGTCAACTTCGACCGCTTGCGCCACGTCGCCGAGCGCGCCGAACTGGGCGAAGGCCGCGAAGCGATCATCGCCGTGACCATCCCCGAGAAGCCGGGCAGCTTCAAGGCGTTCTGCGAAGCCGTCGGCAAGCGCCAGATCACCGAATTCAACTATCGCTACAACACCGGCAGTGAAGCGCACATTTTCGTCGGCGTGCAGACCCACCCGGAAAACGACCCGCGCAGCGCGCTGATCGCCAGCCTGACCGAACAAGGGTTCCCGGTGCTGGACCTGACTGACAACGAACTGGCCAAGTTGCACATCCGCCACATGGTCGGCGGCCATGCGGCCCATGTCATCGATGAAGTGGTGCTGCGCTTCGAATTCCCGGAGCGCCCGGGCGCGCTGTTCAACTTTCTCAACAAGCTGGGTGGGCGCTGGAATATCTCGATGTTCCACTACCGCAACCATGGCGCGGCGGACGGCCGCGTGGTCGCGGGGCTGCAAGTGCCTCACGATGAACGCCACCTGGTTCCCGCCGCCCTGGAAGAAATCGGCTATCCGTACTGGGATGAAAGTGACAACCCGGCGTATCAGCTGTTCCTGGGGTGAACTCTACAGAGGCTAAGCTGTTGAGCAAGCCATAAGGAAATCGAACGATGGAAACGTTAACCGCGCTGAAAATCGCTCACGTCGTCGCCACGGTGTTGCTGTTGGCAGGCGCCCTGGGGCTGGCCGTCTGGGTCTGGCGCACGCGACGCAACGGCGATGCCACGGCGGCCGCGCGCACGCTGCAACGGCCGCGACTGTTCATCTGGCTGGTGATGATCCTGGCACTGGCGAGCCTGCCCTTCACCGGATGGTGGATGGTTCATCAAGTCGGCTGGCCACTGGGCCAGACCTGGCTGCTGGCTTCCAGCGTGCTGTACACCGTGGCGGCGCTGGCCGGGTTCTGGCTATTGGTGCGGTTGAACAAACTGCGCAAGTTGCCGACGGCGGGCAACGGCAAATTCACCTTGGCCCTGGCGCTGTTCAGCGTCGTCTGCTTTTTCGCCATTGCGGGGTTGATGGGGGCCAAGCCGGTTTAAGGCTTTGGACCGTGTCGCTTTCATCGCGAGCAAGCTCGCTCCCACAGGGGATTTGCGTCGTCCACAAAATCCTTGTGGGAGCGAGCCTGCTCGCGAAAGCTGTTTCAGTCGCGCAGACTGATCACCGGCCAACCCCGCTTCTCGGCCTCGGCCCGGAGATTCGGATCCGGATCCACCGCCACCGGATGCGTCACCACCTCCAGCAACGGCAAGTCGTTCATCGAATCGCTGTAGAAATAGCTGCCGTCAAGGGAATACCCGGTTTCTTCCAGCCAACGGTTCAACCGAGTCACCTTGCCCTCGCGAAAACACGGGATGTCGGTGCTGCGGCCACTGTAGCGCCCGTCGATCATCTCGCATTCGGTGGCGATCAGGGTTTCGACGCCCAGGCGCTCGGCAATCGGCGCGGTGACGAAGCGGTTGGTGGCGGTGATGATCACCAGCTTGTCGCCGGCGTCACGGTGCTTCTTCAGCAGTTCGATGGCCTGGGGCAATACGATCGGCTCGATGCAGTCGCGCATGTAGTCCTGATGCCACTGGGCCAGCACGTGCATTTCGGTACGGCCGAGGATTTCCAGGCAAAAATTCAGGTACTCGGCGTTGTCGAGCTTGCCGGCCAGGTAGTCCTCGTAGAACGCGTCGTTGCGTGCCTTGTACGTGACAGCGTCCAGAAAACCGCGCTCACACAGGTAATCGCCCCACGCGTGGTCGCTGTCGCCGCCCAGCAATGTGTTATCCAAGTCGAATAAAGCCAGCCGCATTGCAGTTACTCGCTGAAAAATCTGAAGAAAGGCGTCCAGAATACGGACTTTTCACAAGAGTGCACATAAGCTAGGGGCGCTCGTTGCTGCTTTCACAACCTTTGTGGAACAATGCGGCGACATGCGTTTGCGAGGTTGTTGCCGTGATCGATCCCGATGGTTTCCGTCCCAATGTGGGGATCATTCTTACGAATGATGCTGGGCAGGTGCTATGGGCTCGCCGTATCAATCAAGACGCCTGGCAGTTTCCCCAAGGTGGGATCAACCCCCAGGAGACGCCGGAAGAGGCCTTGTACCGCGAGTTGAACGAAGAAGTGGGGCTCGAGCGAGAAGATGTCGAAATACTCGCCTGCACCCGAGGCTGGTTGCGCTATCGTTTGCCGCAACGCCTGGTCCGCACGCACAGCCAACCGCTGTGCATCGGCCAGAAGCAGAAATGGTTTCTCCTGCGCCTGATCTCCAACGAGCAGCGGGTGCGGATGGATTTGACCGGTAAACCGGAGTTCGATGGCTGGCGCTGGGTCAGCTATTGGTATCCGTTGGGCCAGGTGGTGACATTCAAGCGCGAAGTGTATCGACGCGCTCTCAAAGAGCTTGCCCCGCGCCTTCTGACGCGCGACTGACGACGGAGTTCGACCCCGAGCCATGCTCAATACGCTGCGCAAGATCGTCCAGGAAGTTAACTCCGCCAAGGATCTCAAGGCGGCGTTGGGGATTATTGTATTGCGCGTCAAAGAGGCCATGGGCAGCCAGGTCTGCTCGGTCTACCTGCTGGACCCCGAGACCAACCGTTTCGTGCTGATGGCCACCGAGGGCTTGAACAAGCGCTCCATTGGCAAGGTCAGCATGGCCCCCAATGAAGGCCTGGTCGGCCTGGTCGGCACGCGCGAAGAACCCCTGAACCTCGAAAACGCCGCGGATCACCCGCGCTACCGCTACTTTGCCGAAACGGGCGAAGAGCGTTATGCCTCGTTCCTCGGCGCACCGATCATCCACCACCGCCGCGTCGTCGGCGTGTTGGTCATCCAGCAAAAAGAGCGCCGCCAGTTCGACGAAGGTGAAGAAGCCTTCCTCGTGACCATGAGCGCGCAACTGGCCGGCGTTATCGCCCACGCCGAGGCCACCGGCTCGATCAGCGGCCTGGGTCGCCAGGGCAAGGGCATCCAGGAAGCCAAGTTCGTCGGCGTGCCGGGTTCGCCGGGCGCGGCGGTGGGCACGGCCGTGGTCATGTTGCCGCCCGCCGACCTCGACGTGGTGCCGGACAAGACCATCACCGACATCAACGCCGAGCTGGGCCTGTTCAAGACCGCCATCGAAGGCGTGCGTGCCGACATGCGGGCCCTGTCGGCCAAGCTGGCGACGCAGCTGCGCCCTGAAGAGCGCGCGCTGTTCGACGTTTACCTGATGATGCTCGACGATGCCTCCCTGGGCAGCGAAGTGACCACCGTCATCAAGACCGGCCAGTGGGCCCAGGGCGCGCTGCGCCAGGTGGTGACCGACCACGTCAACCGCTTCGAACTGATGGACGATGCCTACCTGCGCGAGCGCGCCTCGGACGTCAAGGACCTTGGCCGCCGGTTGCTGGCCTACTTGCAGCAGGAGCGCCAGCAGACCCTGGTCTACCCCGACAACACCATCCTGGTCAGCGAAGAGCTGACCCCGGCCATGCTCGGCGAAGTGCCCGAAGGCAAGCTGGCGGGGCTGGTCTCGGTATTGGGCTCGGGCAACTCCCACGTGGCGATCCTGGCCCGGGCCATGGGCATTCCGACGGTGATGGGCCTGGTGGACCTGCCGTATTCCAAGGTCGACGGCATCCAGATGATCGTCGATGGCTACCACGGCGAGGTCTACACCAACCCCAGCGACGTGCTGCGCAAGCAGTTTGCCGATGTGGTGGAGGAAGAGAAGCAACTGTCCCTGGGACTGGACGCGCTGCGGGACCTGCCATGCGTGACCCTCGACGGCCACCGCATGCCCTTGTGGGTCAACACCGGCCTGCTGGCCGACGTGGCCCGGGCGCAGAAGCGTGGGGCCGAGGGTGTGGGCCTGTACCGCACCGAAGTGCCGTTCATGATCAACCAGCGCTTCCCCAGCGAAAAGGAACAGCTGGCGATCTACCGCGAACAACTGGCCGCGTTCCACCCGCAACCGGTGACCATGCGCAGCCTGGACATTGGCGGCGACAAGTCCCTGTCCTACTTCCCGATCAAGGAAGACAACCCGTTCCTCGGCTGGCGCGGCATCCGCGTGACGCTCGACCACCCGGAAATCTTCCTGGTCCAGGCCCGCGCCATGCTCAAGGCCAGCGAGGGCCTGAACAACCTGCGCATCCTGTTGCCGATGATCTCCGGCACCCATGAACTGGAAGAAGCCCTGCACCTGATCCACCGGGCCTGGGGCGAAGTGCGCGACGAAGGCACCGACGTGCCGATGCCGCCGGTCGGGGTGATGATCGAGATCCCCGCGGCGGTGTACCAGACCAAGGAACTGGCGCGGCAGGTGGACTTCCTGTCGGTGGGCTCCAACGACCTGACCCAGTACCTGCTGGCCGTGGACCGTAACAACCCACGGGTCGCCGACCTTTACGACTACCTGCACCCGGCGGTGCTGCAAGCCCTGCAGAACGTGGTGCGTGACGCCCATGCCGAAGGCAAGCCGGTGAGCATCTGCGGTGAGATGGCCGGCGACCCGGCGGCCGCGGTGCTGCTGATGGCGATGGGGTTCGACAGCCTGTCGATGAACGCCACCAACCTGCCGAAAGTGAAGTGGATGCTGCGCCAGATCAACCTCAGCAAGGCCCAGGAATTGCTGGCGGAAGTGATGACCATCGACAATCCGCAGGTGATCCACAGCTCCTTGCAACTGGCCCTGAAGAACCTTGGGTTGGCGCGGATGATCAATCCTGCTTCGAACAAGACGCTCTGATCCTGCGGCGCCCCTATCGCGAGCAAGCTCGCTCCCACAGTGGATCTCGGTTGTTCACAAGATTTGTGTTCATTGACGATCGACTGTGGGAGCGAGCTTGCTCGCGATGAGGCCAGCAATGACACAGCAAAACTAAGCCCTGACCTCCACCTCCCCCAAATGCCCCCCATGGGGCCCGAAACTGCGCTCGACCATGTGCCGCGTCCCACCGGCATGGACAATCAGCGCCGTACTCGCCCGCGTCCCGTAGGCCGGGCTGGCAATGAATACGCTCGATAGCAGCATCTCGGTCGCCAGGCCCACGCCCGTGTCTGGCAGTTCCGCCACCGGCGCGGGTTGTGGGTCGTTCAGCAGCGCCAACAAGGCCTGGGGCTGCGGATCGTCCAGCACCTCGCCCAGGGCCGCCCGGGCCTTGAGCAATTTGGGCCATGGCGTGTTCAGCCCAGCGTTCGACAAACCATAGACGCCCTCGGCCAGCCGCTGGGGCTGGGTATCGCGGGCGTTGTAGTGCCACAGCTCGGTGCCATCGCCGAGCAGCAGGTTGAAGCCACCATACTCGTTGGCGCGGGGCACGATTTCGCCGAGGTAATCGGCAATCGACTGCTTCCCGGTCAGGAACCGCGCGACCAGCTCACCGCGCGACTTGAAAGCCGGCAACTGGCCCGGGTCACGGATATTGGTCAGGGCGGCAAAACGACCTTCGGCGCCAATGCCGAGCCAGGTGCCACCGGCTTCGAGATCGCGCCCGGCATGGACATGGGGCGCGTCAGGCCATTGGGCCAGGGGCAAGGTCGGCCGGGCATAGAACTCGTCGCGGTTGGCCGCCACGATCAGCGGTTGGGCGTGGCCGGGTCGCCAGGCAAATACGATCAGGCACATCAGGTCGTCCTGTTAAAAAAATGAACCGAACACTCCGCTTTTGTGGCGAGGGGATTTATCCCCGCCGGGCTGCGAAGCAGCCCCAAAACTATCAAATCAATCAACCTGGCAAATCCGGCTGTCAGGTTTTCAGGGCTGCTTCGCAGCCCAAACGGGGATAAATCCCCTCGCCACAGAGGTTCCGCTCCAAGTCATCTGTAGGTCACTCTACCCACACATCGCCCCGGCATCCATCGCCTTCAGTAGAGCCAGGGGCCCTGGATCCGTTACCATGCCGCTCTTATTTCGGGGATGGGCGGGGAGAGTCTGGTGGAATTTGTGCTCTATCTGCTGCTTGGCGCCTGCGCGGGGGTGCTGGCCGGGCTGTTCGGCGTGGGGGGCGGGATCATCATTGTCCCGGTGCTGGTGTTCAGCTTCACCCTGCAGGGTTTCGATCCGCAGGTGTTGACGCACCTGGCCGTCGGCACGTCCCTGGCATCGATCATCTTCACCTCGATCAATGCCGTGCGCGAACATCAGCGCAAAGGCGCGGTGCGCTGGCCGATTTTCGCCTGGATGACGGTGGGAATCCTGATCGGTGCCGGTTTCGGCGCGATCACCGCCGAAGCGATTTCCGGCCCGCACCTGCAAAAGATCATCGGCGTGTTCGCCCTGATCGTTGCCGTGCAACTGGCCCTGGACGTCAAGCCCAAGGCCAGCCGCACCGTACCGGGCAAGGCCGGGCTGACCGCGGCCGGCACCGTGATCGGCTGGGCCTCGGCGATTTTCGGCATCGGCGGCGGTTCGCTGACCGTGCCGTTCCTGACCTGGCGCAGCGTGCCGATGCAACAAGCGGTCGCGACGTCATCGGCCTGCGGACTGCCCATCGCCGTGGTCAGTGCGTTAAGTTTCATGATCCTGGGCTGGCACGATCCGCTGCTGCCGGCCCATAGTCTCGGTTTTGTGTATTTGCCGGCGCTGCTGGGCATCGCCTTGACCAGCATGGTCTTCGCCCGTTTCGGCGCGCGGCTGGCCCATCGCCTGTCGCCGCGCTTGCTCAAGCGGCTGTTCGCCTCCTTGCTATTCTGCGTGGGCTTGAGTTTTCTGTTCTGACGCAATCCTGGCTTAATCCCGAGGTGGCAGCGTCGCCCGGGCATTTTTGACGTTTACGAGGAATATCAATGCTGCCTTACCCGCAGATCGATCCGGTGGCCCTGGCCATCGGCCCGCTGAAAATCCACTGGTACGGCCTGATGTACCTGATCGGCATCGGCGGCGCCTGGCTGCTGGCGTCGCGCCGGCTCAACCGCTTCGACCCGACCTGGAACAAGGAAAAGCTCTCCGACCTGGTGTTCTGGTTGTCCATGGGCGTGATCGTCGGCGGACGCCTGGGCTACGTGCTGTTCTACGACCTGAGCGCGTATCTGGCCAACCCGACGCTGATCTTCGAAGTCTGGAAGGGCGGCATGTCGTTCCACGGCGGGTTCATCGGCGTGATGCTGGCGGCGTTGTGGTTCGGCAAGCGCAACAACAAGTCGTTTTTCGAGCTGATGGACTTTGTCGCGCCGATGGTGCCGATCGGCCTGGGCGCCGGGCGCATCGGCAACTTCATCAATGCCGAATTGTGGGGCAAACCGACCGACGTGCCGTGGGCGATGATCTTCCCGCCGTTCAGCGATCCGGCGCAATTGCCGCGCCATCCGTCGCAGCTGTACCAGTTCGCCCTCGAAGGCGTGGCATTGTTCCTGATCCTCTGGCTGTTCTCGCGCAAGCCGCGGCCAACCATGGCGGTATCGGGCATGTTCGCGCTGTTCTACGGGATCTTCCGCTTCATCGTTGAATTCGTCCGTGTACCGGATGCCCAGCTCGGCTACCTGGCCTGGAACTGGCTGACCATGGGCCAGTTGCTCTGCCTGCCGATGATCATCGGTGGCCTCGCCTTGATCTGGCTGGCTTATCATCGAGCGCCGGCTGCGGCGGCCAAGGTTTAAAATTCGAACCCCGGGGCGCTGGCCCCGGGTTCAAGGACACAGGTAACCCATGAAGCAATATCTCGATCTGGTGGCCCACGTCATCAAGAACGGCACCAAGCAAGCCAACCGCACCGGTGTGAATACCATCAGCTTCCCCGGCGCCATGCTGCGCTATGACTTGCAGGACGGCTTCCCGGCCATCACCACCCGCAAGATGGCCTTCAAGTCGGCCATCGGCGAAATGTGCGGTTTTCTCCGTGGCGTGAACAATGCCGCCGAGTTCCGCGCCCTGGGCTGCAAGGTCTGGGACCAGAACGCCAACGAAAACGCCCAGTGGCTGGCCAACCCGTTCCGCCAGGGCGACGACGACCTGGGCGAGATCTACGGCGTGCAATGGCGCAAATGGCCGGCCTACAAGCAGGTTCCCCTGAGCAACCCGGCGGCCATCGAGCAGACGCTGGCCCAGGGTTACCGGCAGATCGCCGAAGGCGAAGAGAACGGCCAGGCCTACGTGGTGCTGTACAAGGCCATCGACCAGGTGCGCCAGTGCGTCGACACCATCATCAAGGACCCGGGCAGCCGCCGTATCCTGTTCCACGGCTGGAACTGCGCCCAGCTCGATGAAATGGCCCTGCCGCCGTGCCATCTGCTCTACCAGTTCCACCCGAATGTCGAGACCCGGGAAATCTCCCTGACCCTCTACATCCGCTCCAACGACCTGGGCCTGGGCACGCCGTTCAACCTCACCGAAGGCGCCGCGCTGCTGAGCCTGATCGGTCGCCTGACCGGTTATACACCGCGCTGGTTCACCTATTTCATCGGCGATGCCCACGTCTACGAAAACCACTTGGACATGCTCAACGAACAGCTCACCCGCGAGCCGTTCCCGATGCCCAAGCTGGTGATTTCCGAACGCGTGCCGGCGTTTGCCAAGACCGGTGTGTACCAGCCGGAGTGGCTGGAGTTGGTGGAGCCGGGCGACTTTTCCCTCGAAGGCTACCAGCACCACGCACCGATGACCGCGCCGATGGCGGTCTGAGCCACACCACCCTCCCTGTGGGAGCGAGCTTGCTCGCGATGAGGCCCTTACATTCAACATAGAGGTTGACTGCCAGGCCGCTATCGCGAGCAAGCTCGCTCCCACATTGGATCTCCATGGGGTCAAGATCGGTGGCATGGGCACTCAATGCCCATGACTACGCCCCACATGCGAATGCTCCACCTCCGGCGCCACCGCCCCGCTCACCTCCAACCGCTGCAAGATCCCGCATTGATCCAGGTCCGGCCCTTCGCCACAGCGATGGCGCAGGTCGATCAGTTGCGTCTGCAGGGCCAGCAGGCCATCGATGCGGGCCTTGACGTGCTGGATGTGTTCGTCGATCAGCGCATTAACGCTTTCGCACTGGTCCTGGGGGCTGTCGCGCAGGACCAGGAGGCTGCGGATTTCTTCCAGGGTCATGTCCAGGGTGCGGCAGTTACGGATGAACGTCAGCCGCTCGGCATGGGCCTGGGTGTAGACGCGGTAATTGCCGTCGCTGCGGGCCGGTTCCGGCAGCAGGCCTTCGCGCTCGTAATAGCGGATGGTTTCGACCTGGCAGTCGGTGATTTTCGCCAATTCTCCGATCTTCATGATGCGGCCTCCCAAATAGGTGCTTGACCCTATAGTGGCTACAGGGTCTTTACTGCGCAACAGGCACTTTTCACGGACGTCACCCGATGAGCGATTCCCTTCACACCCACAAACCCGGCCACGGCCATGACCACGGGCATTCCTGCTGCGCCTCGAAAGCGGCGCCAGCGGTGGTCAACCTCGGCAAAACGCCGACGGACGGTGCGCGGCTGAGCAGTTTCCGCATCGAAGCCATGGACTGCCCCACCGAACAGACACTGATCCAGAACAAGCTCGGCAAGCTCGAAGGCGTGCAGCGACTGGAATTCAACCTGATCAACCGGGTGCTGGGCGTGACTCACGATTTGCCCAGCGACGCGCCGATCATCCAGGCCATCGAGTCCTTAGGGATGCAGGCCGACCCGCTGGTCCCGGGCCAGAAACCGGAAACCAACGACCTGCCCGCCCCGGCCAAACCCTGGTGGCCGTTGGCGCTGTCCGGCGTGACGGCCTTGGGCGCCGAGCTGATCCATTTCACCAATGCCGCGCCCAACTGGGTGGTCGCGCTGGTGGCGTTGGTGTCGATCCTCAGCGGTGGCCTGGGCACGTACAAGAAGGGCTGGATCGCCCTGAAGAACCGCAACCTGAACATCAATGCGCTGATGAGCATCGCCGTGACCGGTGCCGTGCTGATCGGCCAATGGCCGGAAGCGGCGATGGTGATGTTCCTGTTCACCGTGGCCGAGCTGATCGAAGCCAAATCCCTCGACCGGGCGCGCAACGCCATCAGTGGCCTGATGCAGATGGCCCCGGAACAGGCCACCGTGCAACAGGCCGATGGCAGCTGGCAGGTGCAAGAGGTCAAGGCCATTGCCCTGGGTGCGCGAGTGCGGTTGCGCCCCGGCGAACGCGTGGGCCTGGACGGTGACGTGGTCGCGGGCCGCTCCACCCTCGACCAGGCACCGATCACCGGCGAAAGCCTGCCGGTGGAAAAAACCGTCGGCGACAAAGTGTTCGCCGGCACCATCAACCAGGCCGGCGAACTGGAATACACCGTGACCGCGGCGGCCGACCAATCCACCCTGGCGCGGATCATCCACGCCGTGGAGCAAGCCCAGGGCGCCCGTGCACCGACCCAACGTTTCGTCGATCAGTTCTCGAAAATCTACACCCCGGCGGTGTTCGCCCTGGCCTTGGCCGTGGCCGTCATCCCGCCGCTGTTCATGGGCGCGGCGTGGTTCGACTGGATCTACCGGGCGCTGGTGCTGCTGGTGGTCGCGTGCCCCTGCGCGCTGGTGATTTCCACGCCCGTGACCATCGTCAGCGGCCTCGCCGCCGCGGCGCGCAAAGGCATCCTGGTCAAGGGCGGCGTGTACCTGGAGGGCGGCTACAAGCTCGACTACCTGGCCTTGGACAAGACCGGCACGATCACCCACGGCAAACCGGTGCAAACCGACTACGTGGCCCTGGACCCGACGGTGCAAAGCACCGCCCCGGCCCTGGCCGCCAGCCTCGCCGCCCGTTCCGACCACCCGGTGTCCCGGGCGATTGCCAATGCGGCGGTGGATAAGCAACTGGCCCCGCAGGTTGTGGATAACTTCGAGGCGCTTGCCGGACGCGGCGTGCGCGGCGACATCGGCGGCCAGACCTATCACTTGGGCAATCACCGCCTGGTAGAAGACCTCGGCCTGTGCTCTCCCGAGCTGGAAGAAAAACTCTTCGCCCTGGAAAAACAAGGCAAGTCGGTGGTGCTGCTGCTCGACGCTACGGGCCCCTTGGCGCTGTTTGCCGTGGCCGACACCGTAAAGGACTCTAGCCGCGAAGCCATCCGGCAATTGCACGACCTGGGCATCAAGACCCTGATGCTCACCGGCGACAACGCCCACACCGCCGAAGCGATTGCCACGCAGGTGGGCATGGATCAGGCGCGGGGCGACTTGTTGCCGGAAGACAAGCTGCAAGCCATTGAGGCGCTGTATGCCCAGGGTCACCGCGTCGGCATGGTCGGCGACGGCATCAACGACGCCCCGGCCCTGGCCCGTTCGGAAATCGGTTTCGCCATGGCGGCGGCCGGCACCGACACGGCCATCGAGACCGCCGACGTCGCGCTGATGGACGATGATCTGCGCAAGATTCCGGCGTTCATTCGCCTGTCGCGGCAGACGTCCAGCATTCTCAAGCAGAACATTGCCCTGGCGTTGGTGATCAAGGCAATTTTCCTTGGGGTCACCTTCGCCGGGCTTGCCACCATGTGGATGGCGGTGTTTGCCGACATGGGGGTGAGTTTGTTGGTGGTGTTCAATGGGTTGCGGTTGTTGCGCATGTAGGAGCTGCCGAAGGCTGCGATCTTTTGATCTTGACTCTTTCGCTTGCGACTCAATTGTCTGGGGAAAGATCGCAGCCTCGCGTTGCTCGTCAGCTCCTACGGAAGCAGCCCTTATGATTTTTGCGGCTCGCGGATCTTGTACCAGGCCACATACAGCGCCGGCAGGAACAGCAGTGTCAGCAGCGTGGCGATGATGATCCCGCCGATCATCGCGTAGGCCATCGGCCCCCAGAACACTTCCCGGGCAATCGGGATCATCCCCAGGCTCGCTGCGGCCGCCGTGAGCAGGATCGGCCGGCGCCGGTGTTCGGTGGCCTCCACCACGGCATCCCAGGGCTCGTAGCCATCACGTTCGTATTCGTCGATCTGGGTCACCAGGATCACCGAGTTACGGATGATGATGCCGATCAAGGCGAGGATCCCGAGGATCGCCACGAAGCCCATGGGCGTGCCCGTCGGCACCAGCGCCAGCACCACGCCGATCAACCCGAGGGGCGCAACGCTCGCCACCAGGAACAGTTTCTGCACGCTGTGCAGCTGGATCATCAGGAAGGTCGCCATCAGAAACAGCATCAGCGGCACGACACTGGCGATCGGCCCTTGGGCCTTGCTGCTTTCTTCCACCGTACCGCCCGTGGCGACCTTGTAACCCACCGGCAGGTCGGCGGCGAACTTGTCGATGTCCGGTTGCAGTTGCTTGACCAGGTCGGTGGGCTGGATCTCGTCGCGCACCGCGGCCTTAATGGTGATGGTCGGCTTGCGGTCACGACGCCACACCAGCGGCTGCTCCAGTTCATAGCGCACCGTGGCAAACGCCAGCAGCGGAATCGAGGTGCCGCCCGGGGTGACGATCTGCAAGTTCTGCAGGGTTTCCGGCGAACCGCGCTCGGCATCTTCAGCGCGGCCGACCACATCGATCAGGTAGATATCGTCGTTGACCTGGGTCACCGGCGAGCCACTGACGATGCTGTTCATCAGCCTGGCCACGTCATCGGAAGACAAGCCCAATTGCCGCGCCTTGTCCTGGGCGATATCAATGCGCAGGACCTTGCCCGGCTCGTTCCAGTCGTAAATGATTTCGCCGATGTGCGAGTTCTTGTCCAGCTCGGTGGCCAGCTCGATGGCGTGCTTGCGCACCTGGTCGACGTCCTTGCCACTGACCCGGTACTGGATCGGACGGCCTACCGGCGGGCCCATTTCCAGGGCCTGCACGTAGCTGCCGATGCCGACGAAATCCTCGCGCAGACGCTTTTGCAGGCGCTCGGTCAGGGCGTTGCGCGACTCCAGGCCCTTGCTGACGATCACCAGTTGCGCGTAGTAGGGGTTCTGCAATTGCTGGTCCAGCGGCAGGTAGAAGCGAATCGCGCCTTCGCCGATGTAGGTGCTCCAGCGCGCGATGTCCGGGTCCCCCTTGAGGGTCGCTTCCAGGCGGTCGACGGCTTTGCGGGTCTCGTCCATCGAGGCATTCTGCGGCAGGTTGAGGTCCACCAGGATTTCCGGTCGGTCCGAGGAGGGGAAGAACTGGTTCTGCACGAAGCGCATGCAAAACACCGCCAGCACGAACAGCAACACCGTGATGCCAATGGCCCACCAACGATTGCGCATCGCCCAAAGCAGGCCGCCGTTGAACGCCCGGCCGATCCGCCCCGGCTCGGCGCTGTGAGGTTTGACGTTGGTGCTGAGAATATGCACGCCGATCACCGGGGCAAACAGCACCGCGACGATCCACGACACCAGCATCGCAACGGCGATGACCGCGAACAGGGTGAAGG
The DNA here is from genome assembly GCF_900104425.1 of Pseudomonas sp. NFACC13-1. Lineage (NCBI taxonomy): Bacteria > Pseudomonadati > Pseudomonadota > Gammaproteobacteria > Pseudomonadales > Pseudomonadaceae > Pseudomonas > Pseudomonas sp. NFACC13-1. The sequence continues at coordinate 358,150 of NZ_FMXV01000004.1, forward strand.
TGTACTCACCGGCGGAACTCGCATTCAGGCCAATGGGCACGAAACCGGCGACAGTCACCAGGGTCCCGGTGAGCATCGGGAACGCCGTCGAGGTATAGGCAAAGGTCGCGGCCTGGTCCTTGCTGTCACCTTTTTCCAGGCGCGTGACCATCATCTCCACGGTAATCATCGCGTCGTCCACCAGCAGGCCGAGGGCGATGATCAACGCGCCGAGGGAAATCCGCTGCATGGTGATGCCACTGTATTCCATGAACAGGAAGACCATCGCCAGCACCAGTGGAATCGAACAGGCCACCACCAGGCCGGCCCGTACGCCAAGGCTGATGAAGCTGACGACCAGTACGATGATCACCGCCTCGAACAAGGCGCTGGTAAAGCCGCCGACGGCCTCTTCCACCACCTCGGCCTGGTCCGACACGGTGTGCACGCCAACGCCCACCGGCAGGTCGGCGGTCAGTTCGTTCATGCGCGCATGCAGCGCCTTGCCGAAATCCTGGATGTTGCCACCCTTCTTCATCGCGATGGCCAGGCCAATGGCCGGCGTGCCGTTGAAGCGGAACATCGGTGTGGCGGGGTCGACGTAACCCCGGCTGATGTCGGCGATGTCGGCCAGTCGATAGAACCGGTCATTGAGCCGCAGGTTAACGTTGGCCAGGTCTTTTTCCGACTGGAATTGCCCGGACGTACGCACGGAAATCCGCTCCGGCCCCGCGTCGATCACCCCGGCCGGCGTCACGGCATTCTGCGACTGCAGGCTCTGCACCACCTGGCGCTGATCGATGCCCAGCGCAGCGAGTTTGCGCGTGGAGAAGTTCAGGTACAGCACTTCATCCTGCTCGCCGAGCATTTCCACCTTGCCCAGCCCGGGCACGTCGCGAATCTCGGCGCGCACCTGCTCCACGTAGTCGCGCAACTGGCGCATCGACAGACCGTCCCCGGTGAAGGCGTACACCGAACCGTACACGTCACCGAACTCGTCGTTGAACCCCGGGCCTTGCAGCCCCTGGGGGAAGTCGCCACGAATGTCGTCGATCTTCTTGCGTACCTGGTACCAGATCTCGGGGATATCCTTGGCCCCGGTGGTGTCGAGCAGGTACACGAACACCGTCGATTCGCCCGGACGGGTGTAGCTTTTGACGTAGTCGAGGGAGTCCAGCTCTTCGAGTTTCTTCTCGATGCGGTCGGTGACCTGCTTGAGGGTTTCTTCCTGGGTCGCGCCCGGCCAGCGGGTCTGGATGATCATGGTCTTGATGGTGAACGACGGGTCTTCCTCCCGCCCCAGGTTCATGTACGAGAACACGCCCATCAACAGCGCTACGAACATCAGGTACCAGACGAACGACTGATGCCGCAGGGCCCATTCGGATAAGTTGAAAGGCCCTTTCATCGTGCGTCCTCGTCGAGTTTCACTTTCTGCCCCGGCTTGAGGCTGTTCACGCCGGCGCTGACCACGCGGTCGCCGGCCTTGATACCGTTGGCCACCAGCACCGCGTCATTGGAGCGTTCGAGAATCCGTACTTCGCGGGGGGAGACGGTCTGGTTCTGCGGGTCGATGAGCCAGATGCGCACCTTGCCGTCGATCTCTTGCAGGGCGCTGAGCGGCAGCTCGATACGCGGTTCGATGGTCGAGCTCAGGGTCACGCTGATGGCCGTGCCCAGGCGAAAACCTGGCGGTGTGTCGTTCAGCGTCAGGCGCGCGCGGCGGGTGCGGGTAGCGCTCTGGGCCTGGGGTTCGATCTCGCGCACGATGGCGCTGGTGTGGACAGTCGGGTCCAATTGCGCCGCGACCTCGAACACCACGTCCGCGGGCAGGCGCTCGACCAGCCCGGCCGGCAGGTCGATCACCGCTTCCTTGACGTCCGGGCGGGCCAGGGTCACCACTTGTTGGCCGGCGGTGACCACCTGCCCGGCTTCGGCATTCCAGGCAGTGACGATGGCGTCGTGGTCGGTACGCAGCTCGCTGTAATTGAGCTGGTCGCGGGCCTGCTCCACCGAGGCCCGGGCCTGTTCGAGAGAGGCGCCGGTGGTTTTCAGATCGGTCTGGGCGATGTCCAGTTGCGCCTGGGCCCCGACGCCACGGTCGAACAATTGCTGCTGGCGACGGGCATTGGCCTGGGCATTGATGTACTGCGCCTCGATCCGCGCCAGGTCGCCTTCGGCGGCGCGCAACTGGTTCTGCTGGTCGGTGGGGTCGAGCGTGGCGAGCAGGTCGCCCTTCTTCACTTCGGCACCGACATCGACATTGCGGCTGGCGATGCGGCCTGGCACGCGGAACCCCACGTTGCTCTCGTATCGCGCCTGGATATTCCCGGCGAACCGCCCGAGTGCCTGCTGATCCAGGGCCCGGACCTCAACGGACAACACCGGGCGCACCGGTTCGGGCGGCGCTTCTTCCTTGGAGCAGGCGGCCAGCAACAGGCCGGCCGAGATCATCCACAAACGCTTCATGGCTGGGCTCCCGGGGTGGTTTTTCCATAGGTGTCTTCAGCGATCTCGACGCCTACCCCGGGGTGCAGCAACTGCCCGCCTGCGGTGACGACTTTCTCACCGCCCTTGAGGCCGTCGCTGATGATGACCTTGCCGGTCAGGTAGCGGCCGACCGTCACCGTTTGCAACTGCGCCTTGCCTTCGCCATCCACCAGCCATACGGCCGGCTCACTGAGGTTCTTGGTCAGGGCCGACCAAGGCAGCTCGAAGGCGGTCTTGCCGGCGGACTTGGCGGTGGCGCTGACCACCGACCCCAGGCGCATGCCTTCGGGCAGATCATTGAGGGTGACCTTGACCTGCACGGTGCCGGTCTGGGCAGACACCGCCGGGGTGATTTCGCGCACCGTACCGGTGGTCTTGATGGCGGGGTCATCCAGCAGACTGATGGTGATTGCAGGGTCCGACGGCGGTTCGCTCAACAGCGATTCGTAGACGTTGAACACCGCGTCGCGCTCGCCGTCCCGGGCCAGGCTGAAGATCGGCTCCGTGGCCTGCACCACCTGGCCGACTTCCGCCTGGCGCGCGGTGATGATGCCCGGTGCCTCGGCAATCAGCGCGGTGTAGCTCAGTTGCTCACGGGCGTTGGCCAATTGGGCCTGGGCGGCGGCCAGCGCACTCTGGCTGCTGCGCAGTTGAGCCTGGGCCGCGTCGTATTCGCTCTGGCTGGTGTAGCCCTTGGGCAGGAGTTTCTGCTGGCGTACGAACGCCGCGGCACTCTGCTTGACCCGCGCCTGCTCGGCGGCCACCTGGGCCTCGGCGGAATCGACGTTGGTCTGCAGGTCCCGGGGATCGAGCCTGGCCAGCACTTGCCGGGCCGAGACCCGGTCACCGACATCGGCCTTGCGCTCGATGATCTTGCCGCCCACACGAAACGACAGATCGGCCTGCACCCGCGCCTGGACATCGCCGGTCAGGGTCACCGAGGCTGCGTATTCACTGGGCACGGCTTGCTGCACGAAAACCCGTGGCAGGGCTTTTTCTTCGGGCTTCTTATCACCGCACCCCGTCAACAATGCACACACGCCCAAACCAATAACCCATTTGATTCCGGGACCAGTCATGCAGACTCCTTTGCGTTGTACGGACGTACCAGTGACGATACGACTGTGAGCTTAGAACAGGGTTCCGCGAATACAATGGGTGCAGCAAATCAGGCAAACTGATCGCCTCCTGTAGGAGCTGTCGAGCGAAGCGAGGTTGCGATCTTTCCCCTGACGGTTGAATCTCAAGCGAAAGATCAAAAGATCGCAGCCTCGCTTCGCTCGACAGCTCCTACGAACCCATGCAGCAGGAGTCTGCTCATGCTCAAGACATTGGCGGTGGCCAACTACCGTTCGGTCAATAAATTGGTCATTCCTCTGGGCCGGCTGAACCTGATCACCGGCCCCAACGGCAGCGGCAAATCCAATCTGTACCGCGCCCTGCGCCTGCTGGCCGAGACGGCCCAGGGTGGGGTGGTCAACGCCCTGGCCCGTGAAGGCGGACTCGACTCGACCTTCTGGGCCGGCCCGGAGGAAATCAGCCGCCGCATGCGCAACGGCGAGGTGCCGGTCCAGGCGATAGTGCGCCAAGGCACCAAGCGCCTGCGCCTGGGTTTCGCCGGGGAAGACTTCAGCTATTCGATCGCCCTGGGCTTGCCGGAGCCCAGTCGTTCAGCGTTCTCACTGGACCCTGAAATCAAGCGCGAATGCATCTGGGCCGGCCCGGTGTTTCGGCCCGCCAGCCTGCTGGTGGACCGCAACGGGCCGATGATCCGTGCCCGCGAAGGCCGCTCCTGGGATGTGCTGGCCCAGCACACGCCCACCTTCGACAGCCTGTTCGACCAGGTCGGCAGCCTGCGCACTTCGCCGGAGGTCCTGCAGATGCGCGAGTTCATTCGTCGCTGGCGCTTTTATGACCACTTTCGCAGCGACGCCGACGCCCCGGTGCGCCAACCGCAACTGGGCACCCGCACGCCGGTGCTGCACCACGACGGACGCGACCTGGCCGCCGCCCTGCAGACCATCCTTGAAATCGGCGAAGACGAAGCCCTGCATGCCGCCATCGGCGACGCGTTCCCCGGTGCCCGCCTGAACATCGAGAAACTGCAAGGCGGACGTTTCGCCATCGCGTTTCAACAACATGGCCTGCTGCGGCCGCTGTCCGCCGCCGAACTGTCGGACGGGACCCTGCGCTACCTGTTGCTGGTGGCCGCCCTGCTCACCCCTCGACCGCCTTCGCTGATGGTGCTCAACGAACCGGAAACCAGCCTGCACCCGGACCTGTTGCCGGCCCTGGCGCGGTTGATCATCCGCGCCTCGGCAAATTGCCAGGTCTGGGTCGTGTCCCACGCCACGCGCCTGATCGCCGCCCTGGAACAGGATGAGCAATGCAATTGCATCGTGTTGGAGAAAGACCTTGGACAGACCGGGATCGTCGGGCAGCGGGCGTTGGATGAGCCGGCGTGGCACTGGCCGGATTGAGTGGCGCCTGTAAACCGGATCGCGAGCAAGCTCGCTCCCACATACAATTTCCCCTGTGGGAGCGAGCTTGCTCGCGAAGGCGCTCTGAAGGCCTACACAACTCTCAGAGAATCACCCCTGCCATTTGCCACTCTCGACAATCACACTCTCCGGCTTGGTGTCATCGCTCAGTTCCTTGCGCACGTATTGGTCGTACAGCTTGAGCAAATACTTCTCTTCACCCAGCTTCGCCAACTCGGCATTGACCCAATCACGCAACTCGATATTGCCCTTCTTCACCGCCGGTGCAATCGGCGCTTCGGCGCCCAGTGTCTGCTCCAGCACGCGATAGCCGGGGTTCTGCTTGGCCCAACTGAACAGCACCAGATTGTCCTGGGCATAGGCATCGCCACGCCCGTTGGCCAGGGCTTGCAAGGACTCGGAATTTTTCTCGAACTTGAGCAGCTTCCAGTCCGGGTGATTTTTGGTCAGCCAGATGTCCGCCGTGGTGCCGGTGGTGACGATGGTGGTGCGGCTCGCCAGGTCATCGAGGCTTTTCACCGCGCTGGCGTGTGGCACCAGCGCCTGCACCGCGACTTTCAGGTTCGGGTTGGTGAATTCCACCGCTTCCTTGCGCTCCGGGGTCACCGTCATGTTGGCCAGGATCAGGTCGACCTTGTCACTTTGCAGGAACGGAATCCGGCTCGCCGGTTCGACCGCGACGAACTCGACCTTGTTTTCATCGCCGAGCAGGTCCTTGGCGAATCGACGACCGATGTCGGTATCGAAGCCGACATAACGCCCCGCCTCATCGACGAAGCCAAACGGTGGCTTGTCGGTGAAGACGCCGACGATCAATTTGTCCCGCGCCTTGATTTTGTCCAGGTAGCTGGTCGACGCGGCGCTTGGGCTGGCAACGTTCGGCTTCGGCGGTTCTTCGGTTTTATTGCAGCCGGCCAGCAAAGCGGCGGCGAGCAACGGCAGTAGCAGCAGAGAAGACTTGGCAGTTTTCATGACAGTTCCAGTTCCTTTGTTTGAGTCGTTTTGGGTAGTGCGGCGACGTAGGAGAACTTCTCCAGGAACTGCTGCGCTCGTGCGGTTTGCGGGTTCGTAAAGAAAATCTCGGGAGGGTTTTGTTCAAGGATCCGCCCGGCGTCCATGAACACGATGCGGTCAGCCACGGCGCGGGCGAAGGCCATTTCATGGGTGACGATCAACAACGTCATGCCTTCGCGGGCCAGGCCCTGGATGACGTCCAGCACTTCCTTGACCATTTCCGGATCAAGGGCGGCGGTGACCTCATCGAACAACATGACCTTGGGGTTCATGCACAGCGAACGCACGATGGCGATGCGTTGCTGCTGGCCGCCGGAGAGCTGGCGGGGAAAAGCATCGCGCTTGTCCAGCAGCCCCACCCGCGCCAGCAAGGCTTCGGCCTGGCCACGCGCTTCGCGGCGGTCGCGCTTTTGCACTTTGACCGGGCCGAGCAGCAGGTTATCGAGCACGCTCATGTGCGGGAACAGGTGATAGCTCTGGAACACCATGCCGATCTGCTGCCGCACTTCGCGCCAGTCGGTGCCCTTGTCCAGCAACTGGCGACCGGCGAATGCCAAGCTGCCGCTGTGGGCCACTTCCAGCCCGTTGAGACAACGCAGCAAAGTACTTTTGCCGCAACCACTGGGGCCGAGGATGACGATCACTTCGCCCGACTGCACTTGCAGGTCGATGCCATCGAGCACCTGCTGTTCGCCGAAAAACTTGTTGAAACCCTTGAACTCGATCAATGCGCTCATGCTTGCGTCCAGCGCCGCTCCAGCACGCGGGAGGCGGCCGAAAGCGGGTAGCAGATAAAAAAGAAAAACAGGAACAGCGCGCCGTAGATCAACACGGACTCGTAGGTGCGCTCGATGATCTGCTGGCCGACCTTGATCACGTCCACCACGCCGATCAGCACGGCCAGGGAACTGGTCTTGATGATGCGCGTGTAGACGTTGATGGTCGGCGGCGTCATGCGTCTGAGCGCTTGCGGCAACAGCACATGGCCGTAGAGTTGCGGACCGTTCAGGCCAATGGACAAGCCCGCCTCGCGCTGGCCGCGCGGCAGCGAATGCAATGCACCGCGTACCACTTCACCCACCTCACTGGTCCCCCACAACGACAACACCAGGACCGCGCACCAAAAGCTTGGAAGGCTCAGGCCGAAAAAAATCGGCAGGCCGAAGAACAGCAGGTACAACCAGACCAGCACCGGGATCGCCCGGAACAACTCCAGGTAGACCCGCAGAACGACATCCACGCCTTTGACGCCCAACGTCCGCAACACCCCATAAAGCACGCCGCCCACGGTGCTGAGGGCGATGCCCAGGAAGGAAATCGACAAGGTTTGCGCGGCGCCCTTGCCCAGTTGCGGCAACGACACCCATAGCAACTCAAGACCCGAACTGGCCATGCTGGAGCCTCCTTTCCAGGCGGCTGAGCAGCAGCGACAGTGGCAAGAACAGCAGCACGCAAATCAGCGTCAGCACGGCGAGCATTTCGTAGGTCTTGTAATAGAGCGCGATGTAGCTTTTGGTGGTGTAGAGAAGCTCCGGCACCGCCACGGCCGAGACCACGGTGGTCTCCTTGAGCAGGAAAATGAAATTGGCGAACAGCGACGGCAGGCTGAGGATCCCGGCCTGCGGCAGGATCACGTAGCGCAGCAACTGCCCGTGGGACAGGCCGATGGAACGGCCGGATTCCAATTGCGCCTGGGGCACCGCGTCCACGCCCGCACGCAGCACTTCCGTGAGATAGGCACCGCCGAGGAACGTCATGGTGATGATCGCCGCCGCAAACCCCGACACCTTGATGCCCAGCGCCGGCAAGGCGAAGTAGACGAAGAACAACTGGATAAGCAGCGGCGTGTTGCGGGCCAGCTCCACATACAGGCCCACCAGGCGTTGCAGGTAAGGCGTGCGCGACACCAGGATCGTTGCGTTCACGAGCGCCACCAGCAGTGAGGTGGCGATGGCAATAAGGCCAACTTGCAGCGTCACACCCACGGCCTTGAGAAACGCCGGGAGAGTGCTGAGGATAAAAGCGTAATCGAAGTTCATTGAACATCCTGGACGCCACTCGGTAAGCGGCGGTCGTGCAGTCCATGGGCAGCGGATAGCTGCTCGGCAGGCACTGACTTTAATGGCATAAGAACTTCAATTTAAATACCGTTAAAGCATATTGATAGCACGCAAAAAACTATCCCCGAATTTGCCGCGAAGAACAAAGACGACTATTTTCCTTGCGCCGCAGGGAGGATCTTTTTTCGCCATCTCCCTCACCATTACAAGGAAGAAAACATGGCTGACATAAAAGTGCCGCAGCGACTGGAACCGCAGGACATAGTGAAATTGTTGATGGCGTTGCGCAGGGCGTTGAAGAGTGGGGCGGCCTGATCCAATCCCTGTGGGAGCGCCTGTGGGAGCGAGCCTGCTCGCGATAGCGGCCCGTCAGTCACCTCAGTGCTTATTGATGAACCGCCATCGCGAGCAAGCTCCCATAGTAAAAAACGCCGACGCTGTACCAGCCGTCGGCGTTTGAAACCATGAAAGGGTTGACCGCGCGAATCAGAACGCCGGCAGTACCGCGCCGCTGTATTTCTTCTCGATGAACGCCTTCACTTCAGGGCTGGTCAAGGCCTTGGCCAGTTTCTGGATGGCCGGGCTGTCCTTATTGTCCGGACGGGCCACCAGGAAGTTGACGTAAGGCGAATCCGAACCTTCGATCACCAGGGCATCCTTGGCCGGGTTAAGACCCGCTTCCAAGGCATAGTTGGTGTTGATCAGGTCCAGGTCGACCTGGTCCAGCACCCGCGGCAGCATGGCCGATTCCAGTTCCTTGAACTTGAAGTTGTGCGGGTTCTTGGCGATGTCTTTCGGCGTCGCCAAAGCGTTTTTCGGGTCTTTCAACTCGATCAGGCCAGCCTTCTGCAACAGGATCAGCGCACGGCCGCTGTTGCTGCCTTCGTTGGGCAGCGCGATGGTCGCGCCGTCTGGCAGGTCAGCCAGCTTCTTGTACTTCTTCGAGTAGCCACCGAACGGTTCGACGTGAACACCGATCACGGTCACCAGGTTCGTGCCTTTGCCTTCGTTGAAGTTCTTCAAGTACGGCAGGGTCTGGAAGTAGTTGGCGTCCAGGCGTTTCTGGTCAACTTGCACGTTGGGTTGGACGTAGTCGGTGAAGACCTTGATTTCCAGGTCCACGCCTTCCTTGGCCAGGGTTGGCTTGATCAGCTCGAGGATTTCAGCGTGGGGCACCGGCGTAGCGGCCACGACCAGTTTCTCCGCGGCCTGGGCCAGGCCCGACGCCAGGGCTGCCGCCAATGCGGTGAACAACAGAACCTTTTTCATGCAGTGTCCTTATCGAAAATCACAGTCGTCATGGACGACGGCTAAATGAGGGTGTGCCAGTGAAGTGCTATCGCTGGCGTGATGCGGACAATACCGATATTTTTTATTCCTTAACAATATCTTTTGTTCAAGTTCATATTCATTTTGCTCATATACAAAACACCGTTCTTGTGGCGAGGGGATTTATCCCCGCTGGGGCGCGAAGCGGCCCTAAATGCCGGCGCCCGGTGTGTCAGGCAGACTGAGTTGATAGGGGCTGCTCCGCAGCCCAGCGGGGATAAATCCCCTCGCCACGAGTTCCAGTATTTTCTACAGCGTTTGGTCCAGTCGATCGAGCAGCACCTTGAGGGCTTCGCGCTCGGCTTGCGAACCTTGGGCAATGACCTGCGCCACCTGCTGATCAATCAGCTCCAGGGCTGAAGGTTGGGAAGGCAGATTCAAGTGTTCCGGCAAAATCTCATCTCCCGTACTCACCAGCAATGCGAAGTGAATGACGTTTTCCAACTCGCGGGTGTTGCCCGGCCAACTGTGCCGCTCGAGGGCGGACTGCGCCGCTTCACTGATCAGCGGCACGGCCAGGCCGAGTCGCTGGCTGTAGATGCCCAGGAAGTATTCGGCCAGGGACAGGATATCGCCCACCCGTTCACGCAGGGCCGGCAGTTCCAGCTGGCCTTCGCCCAGGTAGTGGTAGAGCCGTTCGTGGAATTTCCCGGCCGCCACCGCTTGCGCCAGGTCGATGCTGGTGGCCGCGACCAGGCGGACATCCACCGGGCTGGGCTGGTGCGCGCCGACACGGGTGACTTCGTGGTTCTCCAGGGCCGCCAGCAACTTGATCTGGATCGGCAGCGGCAAATCGCCGATTTCATCCAGGTAGAGGGTGCCGCCGTTGGCCGAACCGAACCAACCGGCCCGGCTGCTGGCCGAGCCGCTGTAGCTGCCGGCGGCATAACCGAACAGTTCGGCGTCGGCGTAGGTCGGGCTGATGGCGCCGCAGTTGACCGACACAAACAATCCGCCGCGATCGCTTTCGCGATGGATATGCCGGGCCAGCAGTTCCTTGCCGCTACCGGTTTCGCCGCGTATCAGCACCGAGATCGCACGAGGCGCCAGTTGCTCCAACTCCTGGCGCAACTGCCGTGAACGGGGGTCGACAAACACCAGCGCCTTGGCGCGAATGCTCAGGGGGCTTTTTTCCGCATCGGGAAAGGTCAGCAAGGGCTGACCGAAGGTTTCATGCAAACTCATGGCAGGCTCCCGCCCCAGGCCGCCGGGAGACGGGGGGCGCTAAAAATTCAGGCGCGACGCAGGGCGTGATGCTCCATGCGGTTTTGCAGACGATAGAGATAAGCGAAACCCTGCTCCCAACGCTGGTGGCCGGACTTCACATTGATATGCCCCGCTCCGGCCAGGATTCCGGCCTCGGCCCCCCAGTTGCGCGCCAGTTCCAGGGCGCGTGGGGCGCTCACGGCGTCGTCGTTATCGGAGCTGACCACTTGGCTTGGGAACGGCAACAGATCGCTGGGTATCGGCGCGAAGTTGCGCAGCGCCGGGACGCAGGCTGGCCGCTCGACATCCGCCGGCGCCACCAGCAACGCTCCACGCACCTGCCGCAAAAACTGCACCGGCGCGGTGGCGGCCCAATGGGCCACCGTGATGCAACCCAGGCTATGGGCAATCAGGATCACCGGGGTGCTGTCGGCGGCCACGGCCTCGGCCAGCGCCGCGACCCAGTCTTCACGCCGAGGCGTCACCCAGTCGGCCTGCTCGACCCTGGCACTGTTGGGCAGGCTGTTCTGCCAGTGGGTTTGCCAATGATTTTCCGGCGATCCTTGCCAGCCCGGCACAATCAGGTAGCGAATCGATTCGTTGCGCATGGGTGCTCTCCTGCGTGTCTGTTCCCGGACGAGTATAGGGAGGAGAGCTATATTATTTAAGGAATAAGAAGCTATTTGTTAATACTTAAAATGAATAACAGGTTGACCCTTGTGGGAGCGAGCTCGCTCGCGATAGCGAACGGTCAGTCGACATTGATGTAACAGACATACCGCTATCGCGAGCAAGCTCGCTCCCACAGGTCTCTCAGGCAGGTCGCTCGCTACGCCCCTTGCGCAACAACACATCCAACTGGTCTATCACTTCCGCCCAGTCCGCATCCTCGAGGATTTCCTCGCGCAGCATTTGCCGCTGGCCTTCATTCCAGAAAAACGCATCGGCCAGGTGCAACCCGGGCTTGAGGGGTGAATGCGTGGCGATGAACTGATCAATGCCAATGGCGTCATCGGGCAAGCCCAACTGCTTGAACAATGCGCGAAGGGTGTGGATCGGCGGTTCCATAGGGGGCTCCTGGACATGAATGGATGACGGGGTCGCTCCTGGGCAGTCTAGCCCCTCGCCGACCGCCAGGGACGGCGGAGTTGTCGCCCAACAAGGCTTGATGCGTTACCGACAATGCACGCACTGCCCACTGTGGGAGCAAGGCTGAACTGGCCTAATGATTTTGGACACTTCAATCGGGCGCTATGATGGCGCCCAAATCTGAGGTGTTTTTGGTTATGCGTAAATCTTACTCCAGTGAGTTCAAACTCAAAGCGGCCAGCATGGTGCTGGACGAGGGACAGTCGGTTCCCGAAGTCTGCGCCAGCCTGGATATTGGGCCCACGGCGCTTCGCCGCTGGGTCGATCAGGTTCGCAAGGAACGCTTGGGTTCGACCCCGGTGGGTGCCAAGGCGATTACCGCTGATCAGCGTGAAATTCAGCAGCTCAAAGCGTTGCTCAGGCAAAAAGACCTGGACATTGAAATCCTAAAAAAGGCCAGTGCTCTCCTGCTTT